>CAYRJR010000105.1:0-9774 GCA_964424655.1 uncultured Chitinophagaceae bacterium | reverse complement strand
AGTTCGCATTCTTTCACAGGCAAAAATTTTCATCAATTTTTTTAATCCTTGTGGAGAAGCTGTGGAAAGTAGAGCCGGTTTTTTAGGGGGATAGTTGCAAGAAAAAATGCTGGCTGAAATATTCAAAGTGCTTACCGTGTCATCTGGATTTTTCCGAAGGGAAAAATGGAGATTGGGCACTTCATCACCAATCTTTTTCTAACCGGGTCGGAGGTGTCTTATCCTGCTTCATGCGTTCATGAAGTTTCTTCTCATCCTGTTCCAAAGCCTTTAGAATATTATCAGCCTGCTGTTCTGAAATCTTGCTCTGTCCGCCATCCGGTTTTTGGTGTTGCTGCTGCTGTTGGTCTTCGCCTTGCTGTTGTTGTTGTTGCTTATTGTTCTTTTGATTCTGGTTCTGTTGTTGCTGCTGATTCTGCTGATTTTTATTTTGCTGTTGCTGCTGTTGTTGGTTTTTTCCTCCACCATTTTGTTGTTGTTGCTTCAGCTTGGCCAACGCATACGAGAGGTTGTATTTCGCATCAGCATCCTGTGGGTTGTTGCGGAGCGATTGTTTGTAAGCATCTACAGCTTGTTGCCATTTCTGCTCGCTCATGAATGAGTTACCGATGTTGTAGTTGGCACTTCCTTTCAGGCCAGGTTGTTTTGCAGATTGTGCCGCTTTGTCCAGCACCTGTCGGGCGGCATCATACTTCTTCTGCTGCATGAGTGCATCACCAAGATTGAACATGCCTGGCGTATATCCCGGTTGTTTTTGAAGCGCCTGCTGGTATGTTTTTGCAGCTTCGTCGTATTGCTTCTGTTGGTATAATTCATTGCCTTTTTGCACCAGCTTCCGTTCCTGTGCAGACAGTGGGTAGGCAGCGCCCAGGAGCACTACCAGCAGCAGCGAAAACAAGGTCAGTTTGCTTTCCATAGACGGATGGGCCTGGCTCCGGGGATGAGTCGTTCAATGACGAGCAGAAGCAGTGCGGGTAATAAGAAGAATTGGAAATAAGATTGAAAATCTACGTAGGCAATGGAGCCCATGTTTCGGCCTTCCATCTGGTCAATGCGTCCTACAAGGCGACTTGCGGCATCTTCAGCATTCCCCAGTAACTGATAGCTGCCTCCGCCTATTTCTGCGAGGTTACGTAGTTCGTCCTGGTTCAGTTTTGATATCACTTGCTGTCCATTTTCATCCAGCTTGGGGGTGTGCGTGTCTTCATTGAATAAAGGTGCCCCCTGCTCAGAGCCTATGCCGATGGTATGAATAATGATGCCTTGCTCTGCTGCTGCTTTCGCTTCTTCGGCAGCTTTTTCATCATGGTCTTCGCCATCAGAAATGATGATGAGTGTTTTATGATTCCTCTCTTTTTGAGAAAAAGATTTGATAGCCATTTCAATGGCATCGCCAATGACTGTGCCCTGTGTGGGCACCATCGCAGGACTGGCATTTTGTAGCATGAGTTGCACTGAAGCATAGTCCACCGTGAGCGGAGCCTGGAGGTAAGCGCGTCCAGCAAAAATGATGAGGCCTACCCGGTCATTACGAAGCTTGTCCAGCACACGCTCGATGAATTGTTTTGCGCGGGTAAGCCTGTTCGGTTGCAGGTCTTGTGCATACATGCTGTTGCTTACATCGAGTGCAATCATCACGTCCACACCTTTGCGCTGCACCTGCTCTGGATGGCCACCACCTTGCAGGTTTGCTGCGCCGATAATAATCAGCAAGAGCGCGCACAAAAGCAACACGGACCTGAGTGCAAGCCTTCCTGGAATTCGCCCCAGAAACTGTGCACTGCTGACTTGTGAGTCGCCTATTTTTTTCAGTCTGCGCACACGCCACATAAACATCAGTGCCATAGCCAACACCAGCAGCGGCAAGACGGAAAACCACCAGAGATATTCAGGGTGTTGAAAGCGTATCATGCGATGGCGCAAATGTAGCCGGGCATATGGCTCAGGACAGAAGCCTTCATTTTTTTGAAGTGATTTTTAACAGCAAAACATCAACTTGAGTCTGTGCCCTTGAAGCTTAGGGCTTGGGTTGAAGTAGGGCCTTGTATTGAGTTGGAGTACCAAACAATGCCAGTGCTTTCGCGACATCATCATCGCTGCGCAGGCTGTAGGCAATGCGGCCACGCAGGAAATAGTAGCGGGAGATGATTTCACTTTCAAGCATTTCCTTCACCTGTTTTTGATTTTTCTGCAAGTCTTGTTTTTTATCATGGCCCAGCTTGCTGCGCAATGCGGCAAACTCTGATTTTGCAGCTTCATAATATTTCTCGCGGCTGGCGGTTTGTTGCAAGGAATCAAGCGCTATTTCTGTAGCTGTTTGATAAGCGTAGTTTTTCCCTTCGAGCCATTTTGTAAAGGCATCCCATTCAGTTGGGCTGAGGCTGAAATGGGTAGCATCCTGAAGCTGTGGATGCTTACGAACGTATTGTGTGGTATAGTCGAAAATAAAATTCCGGGCATAGAGCGCAATTGCGATTTTGCTGATTTCCGGACTACTTACATACACGTCCGGATCCACACCACCACCACTGAGCACTTTACGGCCATTCTTTGTCTTGTACAGTTTTTTCAACGAATCCGGAACCCTGCCAACACTGCCGTCCGGATTGCGATGTGCATAATCGAGTGCCTGAATGCAACGTCCGCTGGGTGTGTAATAGCGGGCAGTGGTCAGCTTCAATCGTGCATTATAGCCGAGTGGACGAGTAGTTTGTACCAACCCTTTTCCATAACTGCGTTCGCCGATAATGATGCCCCGATCCAAATCCTGCATGGTGCCTGCCACGATTTCGGATGCGGAAGCAGAAGAATGATTGACAAGGACAGCCAGTGGAATATTGAGGTTCCATGGATTGTTCTGAGTCTTAAAATCTTTATCCCAGTCCTGCATCTTACCATGCGTGCTCACCACCAATTGATCACGGTCTATAAACAGGTTGCAAATGCCGACAGCTTCATCAAGCAGGCCACCAGGGTTATTTCGTAAATCCAGAACCACAGCGCTCAGGTTGGGCTGAACGCCTTTCAGGCTGTCCAAAGCCTCGCGAACCTGATTGGCACAGTCAGGGGTAAACTGAGTGAGCCGTACAAATGCAACGTTTTTCCCAGTTCCAATGAGGCCGGCAAAGGGAACTGAAGAGAGTTCAATTTCCCCACGAGTTACCATACGGTCTTCTTCTGTGCCGGAATAGGCATCTTTCACGCGGATATTGACTTGCGTGCCCGGCGAGCCTTTCAACAAAGTGCTTACTTCATCCACCCTTCTTCCTTTTAAGGACTGCCCATCAATCTTCAGCACTTCATCGCCGGGATGGAGGCCGGCCTTCTGCGCCGGGCTGCCTTCATACACATCTCCGACAAGCGTGATGTCGCCAATTCGGCGCATGGTAGCACCAATGCCGCCATACTTGCCGGTCGTTTGAAATTCATAATCCTCAATGTCGCTTTCGGTGATGTAATTCGTGTAGGGGTCGAGGCTGTTGAGCATGGCATCAATGCCAATCTTACTGAGTTTGCCAGGCTCTATTGGATCCACGTAATAGGTGTTCAATTCTTTGAATAGTGTAGCGTAGATGTCAAGATTTTTGGAAATCTCGAAATAGGAGCCTTCATTTTTACCCTGAATAAACAGGCTGGAGACCAAGAAGAGTGCGGCAAAACCAACCAGCAGCCGGGCACGCTTAAATTTTTGATTGAAACGGGAAAACATGATTTGAAACTTACTGGAATTATTACGTGAAGCAAGCTACAATGTGGCGTTCTAAAAGAAACTGCTAAAAACAGCCTGATAACCGACAATGTTTGGTATCGCCATAGATATGAAATACCTTGCTCTTCGATTATAAATGGCACTTGTGAAATGAAAAAAGTTATCCTCTTATCGGCTGCAGCTTTGCTAACCTTTGCTGGTTCTGCCTTTGCACAAAACATAATTACTGAAAACGGGACTGACAGCGCCAAAAAGGCCTACACTTCCGGTGGAGACCTTACGGTCGTCAATGGCATCCGTAGCGGTACTACTACAGATGTCCTTCTCAAATGGAGCGTAGTTTCTGCGAGCACATCATTTGGCCCCGGTTGGGAAATGGTGGGTTCAGGTGTATGCGATAATAATACCTGCTGGAATGCTTCGGCAGCTAATGCTTCCAACAATCTGTTCAATAACGACACATTGATTGAAAGCAATCCTTATGACAACTCTGCGTTCTCTACCAGTGGCTCATTCGGTACTATGCATGATTTCCACGTTGTATTTGCAGCCAACAACCCACCCAATGGTAGTGCCGCCATCGTTCGTGTGAATGCCATGGATAAAAACAGCCTGACTACGAAGACTCTTACGTTTATCGCTTATAAAGGCACTTTGGGTGTAAATACATTCAAAAGCTCTGACGATATTGTCCTCTTCCCCAACCCTGCTCATGAAGCTGTCAATGTGGTGTATGATCCTTCCTTTGGTGTGAAAACGATTGCTGTCTATAACCTGATTGGCAAATTGGTCGGACCGCTCTATCGTCCTACTTCAGCGGGTAGTGCCCGGATAGACTTAGGTGAAGTTCCTTCCGGGGTTTATTTCCTCCGGATGATGGATGGACAAGGACGTGTAGTGGCAACCCGACGTTTCACCCGCCAGTAAGTTTTACGAAATTCAATTGCAGCCCCACCTTCGTGGGGCTGTTTTTATTTCGGAAATTGTGTGAGGCACGAGTATTGCCAGTGGCATCATTTACCCCCAAATCCATCAAGCGTGAAATCAGTATTTGCAATCTTCCTGACGATACTATTTGGTTATCTGCCTGCGGACGGACAACAACTTTTCCAGGAGGGCGTGATTGTGTATTCTGTACGGGTAGGACCTTTGGAGGCGAACGGCGGTTATTTAGAACATGCAGGAACGTACACCATCACCCTGAAAGATGCCTATGTGCGTAAAGAGTTGCGCATGAATTCCGGTTACCAAAACATCATGCTCTTCAACCACAATACCGGAAGTATTTATTCCCTGCGCCCAGCCAATGGACAATACTTTGCCATCCAGCTTCGCAAGAGTGATGTGGATGATAAGATGAAGCCTTTCCAAGGCTTTAGTGAACGATCTGAGCCGGGTAAGATGACCATTGCAGGGCAGGCTTGTCGAAAAATGCTGATTCAGTATAAAGACGGCAGTAGCTCCATCTTGTATTATGCCACAAACTGGAAAACCTCAGACAGTACTTTGTTTGAACGGTTTCCGGGCTTCAGCAACATCCCCATGTCTTTTGAGTATCGGAATGAGGAAGGCATCACGATGCATTTTGCTGCTGAAAAGCTGGAAGTAAAACCCATAGAGAGTGCTGTCTTTCGTGTGCCACCCGACTATAAGATTATCTCCAATGCCGAATACAAGGCTTTAGGGAACTAAGGCTTCTTTGGCATCTTACAGTTGTGAACCTTGAATGTGATATGCGATGAAAAAATTCCTCTACATGCTGCTTGCCCTGTTGAGCAGTATCCCTTCCGAAGCCAAACAAGGCACTTACACAAACTGGGATGATGCCCTGGCGGAGCCGGAAGAAGTGCGTGTCATCAGAATCACGTATAGTTTTCTGGACAGTATCCCTGATGTGCTGAATCAGTTTCCCAATCTGGAAGAGCTGAATCTGAGTCATAACCGGATCCAGAAATTGCCGCCTTCATTTGCTGATTGTAAAAAATTGGTTCGGCTGAATTTGTTTCAAAACAGGCTGATAGAAATCCCGGCTTCTATCGGCGATTTGAAGTTGCTGGAATCGGTTTCGCTTTCCCACAATAAACTTCGGTTTCTGCCCGATGCACTTTGCACCTTGCCCCGATTGAAGGATCTTTTTCTTTCGGGCAATGAATTGCAAAAACTACCGGAAAACATAGGCCAGCTTGCAAGCTTGCAACGGCTGCGTGTCAATGTGAATAATCTGACTGAACTACCTGCTTCTATCACCCGGCTCAGGATGCTAAAAACTCTGGATGTGAGTAACAACAAGCTTGAATATTTGCCGGGAGACATTGGGCAATTGGCCAACTTACAGTTTTTGTATGTCGGCAGAAATTCCCTGAAACAAATACCACTTTCGCTGAGCCTGTGTCGCAAGCTGCAGGAACTTGATGCGGTACGAAGTGGGGTGCTGCAGTTGCCGGAAACACTGGCTAACCTGCCCAATCTGGAGCGTGTGTATATTGATGACCACACCATCCCGTTTTATCCAGATCCGATGTACGAACGCTTTCAGCAAATCATCGTTGTGGGGCGTGATGACGAATACCCTTACCGTAGCTCACAGTTTTAATTTGTATTGCTGACGAACTTATTCCTGCCGCTACACCTGTGTGTTTTCAGCGGGAAAGTTGCTTATTCGCTGTTTCTTTTCCGGGGAAAGCAGAGCAGCGAAATCTTGTTGCAGTGTGCGACGCAACGGATGTTGGGTAGCGAAATTGAGCTGACAAAATAAAAATCCAGCAAGCCGCGATTCTGGATTGAGTGTGAATTTTCGAGCTGCTTAATTGGTGAAGTATCCAAAAAAAAAGAGGCTGCCTTTGGGAAAGGCAGCCTCGGTCATTAAGTGTCAGAAAGTACTATGGAAAGCGAATGCCTTCATAGGCGTTCACATCAACCATTTGCAATGAGGCACCGTAGTAGTAATTGATACTACGCAAGATTTCATTGGCAACCATTGCGTATCCACGGGGTGTGAGGTGCACACCATCCAGGGAAAACAGACCGCCGCGGACAAACTCTGTGGTGAAATTGACACCGTGATAGAGGATGCCGGGGGCCAGTGATTTCAGGAAAGTGTTTATGTCCACATAAGCGAGGCCATGTGCTTCTGCACGGCTGTGTAGGATGCCATTGAAGATAGAAGTGGCTTGATGAATAGCCTGAATTTCGCCGGCATCCAACACAAAGCGATCGGGGATGGGCTTGATGCTTCCCCAGCCGGCGTAGCGTAGTGAATCTTGTGGTACAGTCAGGAGAATTAGTTCTCCCTCTTGAGCCAGCCTACGATGAATTACTGGCACAGAGTTGTCTTCGATGACGAATGGGTTCGCACCAAGTGTGAACTTGATTCCTGTAGCAGTATAAGCCATGTTCAGGGAGTCCACCTGGCCCTGGCGGGATAAGACCAGTCCGTTATAAGGAACGGTGTTGAAGAAAGGTATGCTGGTTACATCTGGGATGTTGATGATGGCACCACGAGCATTGCTGTCAGCAGTCAGATGCTTCAAAGCAGAATCAATACCGGCAGCGAAATAGTCTGTGCTAGAAATAGCATCACGATCTGCCAGAGAGAAAGGAGAACCACCGCTGCTTTTACCAACACCACCAGAGGTTGCATAACCCAACACGTCATTGTTGCCGAGCCACATGGTAAAGAAGCTGGGCTTGATACGATCCAGTTCTTTCAGCGGATTGGTGGAAGCATAGAAGCGGGCAGCGTAAGGATTGAGCATCCCGTAGAATGGGTTCAGGTAATCAATAGCCCGAATGCCCGGCACACCAAGGTTGTTGAAAGGGCCTTGAGCGGAAATGTTGATGCTGCTTCCGGCAGTGTCCAACTGGTTGGGATAAGGAACAGGGCCTAAGGAAGTATTACCCTTCATGTCCGTTGACATGCCCAGTATGAGCTTGGCATCGGGCCATCCGGATTCGCCGGGCAGCAGCGGTGCTTTATAGTCGCTGGGGCCCATGCGGCTGAATGACCAGGAAAGCATGGAAGGGTAAGCAACCATCTGCCCGGCACGGTAGAGGGAATTGTCGGCATAGCCTGCGGTGAGGGAATTACCTACAGCCACATAGCGTGTGAAATCTAAGTTAGCCTTGGAGTAAGGTGCCGGTGTGAGGTTAGGCCTGCAAGAGCCGAATACTAAAGCAGCTCCGGCGGCAAGCAAAAGAGGACGATAGGAATTCATCGTATAGAAAGCTTTTCTGAAAAACTATGGTTTAGAAATCGTAGGTAAGACCAATGCCTGGAGTGATGGCTTTTGTCTGATAAGTGCCGCCGAAAGCAGCCTCATCGTATGTAGCCTGGCGCTTTTCAGAGCTTACATATTCTACAGCAGCCAAAAGGGTCAGGCTTTTAGCGAGTTTATAGCTTAGGCCGGCAGTCAGGATGATTCTGTTTGCATCGGGGAGGTCGGGAGAGACATAACCATCGCGAACAGGCGTGGGATCATATGCTGCGCCCAACATGATTGCCAATGCATCGGTAGCCTGATAATGACCACCCAAGCGAGCTGCAATACGATTCTCGTAAAGGCGGGGTGAAGAGGTGCGTTTGCTACCGTTGACTGCGTCTGCATAATTAAAGGCGAGAGAGTCATATGCCTTCCAGCCAACAAGGTTAAAGTCCAGTTGAACCGTGAAGCGCTTTAAGGGTTTCCAGGCAGCACCCACAGACAGCACCTCAGGTAGCGGAAGGGTCGCATCAAATGATGTGTTGGGGAAGCTCCCGGCAACGGCCACAGGCAAATTGCTGAAGGTTGCATCGCCATCTTTCACGCGCATGTCCACACGGCTGCGGTATGAAATTCCAAAATGCAATTGCTCTGTTGCCTGCAATGAAATACCAATGTTGTAGCCCATGCCTGATGCCTTGCCTTTCAGTTCGGCATGTCCATCCTGGCCGAGTGAATTTTGCACTGGCAAGGCAGTGGTAATGTCGGTATGCCCTGTAGCGAAAATGATTCCTGCACCCACAGAAACACCATCGCTGATGCGATAGGAAATCGTAGGCTGGATGAATATGGACTGTAGATAAATAGACTGAGTAACGTACCTGCCGGTCCAGTTGTCATCCCAGGTGGTGCCGGAACCGAATGGAGTATAAACGCCTACACCAAAACCCAGGCGGTCAGCACCTTTCACCGTTCCGCCTACATAAATGTTGAAAGGCGTATAAACGGCATTATCCGTACGGGCGGTCTGACCGGTCGTTTGGTTTAAGTATTCTACGCGCGGCATAATGAACTGCACGCTGGCATAAGCTTGCAGGCTGGTCAGTCTGGCAAGTCCACCGGGGTTATAAAAAATGGTAGAAGCGTCCCAGGGCATCGCGGTGCCACCGCCGCCCATTGCCAGTTGGCGCAGCCCCTGAAGATTGAGCTGATACCCAGCGCTGAAGGCCGCAGCCGTGGGCAACAGCAATGCGGCAGTAATGAGTGCGTGTTTTCTCATAAAGCAGAAAATGTGTCCGGTGAAGATAACGCAGCACTTTACATTACCAAAGGCAAAACATCCCCATGAAAGCCAATCTGTCTAAGCCTTAATATCCAGCAAGCCCCATCGTGCAGATGCTAATCCTTAAACCCGGGATTGCCTGCAAGGCAACAAAGGCAGCCTCCAGCGTAGCACCCGTTGTCAGCACATCATCCACCAGCAGCACATGTGCTGCCTTTGGAAGCTGACTGGCATCTGCCACAAATGCACCTGACACGTTGTGAATTCTATCCTCCCGGTTCTTCCGGGTCTGGCTTTCGGTATTGCGAATACGTCGCAAAGCTTTCACAGCTACAGGTACCTGAAGCACGGAGGCCATGCCTTTTGCAATCAGTGCACTTTGGTTGTAGCCACGCATCTGCTCTTTCTTAGGATGCAAGGGCACGGGTACAATCGCCTCGATTTCCGAAATCCAGGAACTTCCTTGCAGGTCTATTGCCGCCTGAGTACCCAGGAATATCCCAATGTTTTTTCGCCCCGAATATTTGAGCCGATGCAGCAAATGCTGCAACAAACCTCCATTACTGAACAGGCAAAAAGCAGTG
>CAYRJR010000104.1:8687-9885 GCA_964424655.1 uncultured Chitinophagaceae bacterium | reverse complement strand
TCACCCTTCGGCTGAAAGTTTCCCCATCTGCCGTGATGCGCACGAAGTACATGCCTTCGGCCACTACTCCTAGATTGGCGGACACAAAAGAAAGGAAGCCCTTTTTGAGAAAGCTGATTCCAAATACAAAAATGTTACTGGCAGGATATATACGGCTAAAAGAGGATACCTATTTCCATTATTGCTAAAAAGACAATCGCACACAAAACAATTATTGTAATAAACGTTAGAATCCCGAGCGACAATCCTGCAATAGCAAACCCACTTCCTTTTCGGTTGATTCCCTTAGCCCCAAAGATGATAGCGCCAATCCCAAGGAATACGGCAATGATGGGAAAGGCAAACTCCATAAAACCTCCTAAAAGAAAAGTGGCCAGGAGTATTGCAGCCAGAGAGCCTGAAAACAGTGATGTCAGACCATACCAGGCTTCTCCAATTCTGGATTCCCGAAACCTTCTCCCGTATTTATATCTGGGCGATGTCTGAAAAATCTTTTCCTGAAACAAGGAGCTTTTCTTACTAATATGCTCATACGGTTTCCCGGATACCGACTGTTGCTCCGTTTTAGTTGCCCTTTTCTTTATGACATAAGCTCCTTGTGCGGGCAAAACAGAAAGCAAGAGCACCAGAATTAATAGCAGGAATGGTTTCATAGTGAGTAGATTTTGTAAGGCAAACCTAGCCTCCTATGTTTCCAATTTTAAATTAAAAGAATGCTCTTAATGAACGGGATCCGGCAAAAAATCCAAACTGGAATGCCTTCCGGGTTCTGAAAAAGGAAACTGCGTAATAACACTCAAGGCCACTCCTGATTTTGGTTTTTTTCGCAGAAAAATGATTTCTAATTTTTCAATTTCTACAAAAAAAAATAACCTGTGGAATGACCACAGGTTATTTGGAATAAAGGGAAAGCTTCGCTACTCGTTCAGGCTTACTTAGCGCTTGCTGCTTCAGCGCGAATCACATTCAGCGCACCGCCAGCCTTAAACCATTCTATCTGGTGGGCGTTGTAGGTGTGGTTGAGCATCACGGCATCGCTGGAACCATCACTGTGGCGCAGCAACATCACCATTTGCTTTCCGGGAGCAAAATTGACAATGCCGGTAATGTCAATCAGGTCGTCTTCTCTCACCTTGTCGTAGTCTTCTTTGTTTGCAAATGTGAGTGCCAGCATGCCTTGTTTCTTGAGGTTCGTCTC
>CAYRJR010000104.1:0-8660 GCA_964424655.1 uncultured Chitinophagaceae bacterium | reverse complement strand
GCGAAGCTTTTCACCACAATGGCACGGACGCCGAGGTGGCGGGGTTCCATGGCAGCATGCTCGCGGCTGGAGCCTTCGCCATAATTTTCATCACCCACCACCACGCTGCCGATACCCGCGCCCTTGTAGGCCCGTTGCACCTTTGGCACTTCGTCATACTGGCCGGTAAGTTGGTTTTTCACCTTGTTGGTCTCCATGTTGAAGGCGTTGATGGCGCCAATGAGCATGTTGTTGGAGATATTGTCCAGATGTCCGCGGTACTTGAGCCAGGGACCTGCCATAGAGATATGGTCAGTCGTGCATTTGCCGAAGGCTTTTATCAACAGGCGCAGGCCCAGCAGTTCTGTTCCTTCCCAGGCAGCAAAGGGCTGCAGCAATTGGAGGCGGTCTGAAATTGGATTCACATTGACCTGAACACCACTGCCGTCTGTGGCAGGCTCCTGATAGCCGGGGTCTTTCACATCATAGCCTTTGGGCGGCAGTTCAAAACCCGAAGGCTCATCCAGCATCACCTCTTCACCCTTATCATTTTTGAGCTTGTCGGTAAGCGGATTGAAGCTGAGGCGACCTGCGATGGCAAAGGCTGTCGTCAGCTCCGGCGAAGCCACGAAAGCGTGTGTGCCGGCATAAGAATCATTGCGCTTCGCGAAATTCCGGTTGAAGGAAGTGACGATGGTGTTCTTGCGGTTTGGGTCGTCAATATGACGCGCCCATTGGCCAATACAGGGCCCGCAGGCGTTAGCCAGCACCATGCCGCCCAGTTCGGTGAAGGTGTCCAGAAAGCCATCGCGAGCCACGGTAAACCGAACCGTCTCGGAACCGGGTGTGATGGTGTATTCGCTGGTTGCCTTCAGGCCTTTATTCAAGGCGCTTTGTGCTACGCTGGCTGCACGGGAAATGTCTTCATAGGATGAGTTGGTGCAAGAGCCGATCAGGGCTACTTCCACCTTTTCAGGCCAGCCATGTTCTTTCACGGCTGCTGCCATCTGCGAGATCGGAGTAGCCAGGTCGGGTGTGTATGGGCCATTTACATAAGGCTCCAGTTCGTTGAGGTTGATTTCGATAATCTGGTCGTAGTACAGCTCGGGGTTTTGATACACTTCTTCATCGGCACGCAGGTGAGCGATGATACCATCAGCCATGTCAGCGATTTCGGCACGACCGGTAGCGCGCAGGTAATCGGCCATCTTTTTGCCGTAGGCAAACAATGAAGTTGTTGCGCCAATCTCAGCACCCATGTTGCAGATGGTGCCGCGACCGGTGCAGGAAATACCATCAGCGCCTTCGCCGAAATATTCAACAATGGCACCCGTCCCGCCTTTCACGGTCGTGATACCAGCTACCTTCAGGATGATGTCTTTAGGAGAAGCCCAGCCGCTGAGTTTGCCAGTCAGCTTCACGCCAATCAGTTTCGGCATTTTAAGCTCCCAAGGCAAGCCTGCCATCACGTCCACAGCATCTGCGCCGCCCACGCCGATGGCTACCATGCCGAGGCCGCCAGCATTGGGCGTGTGACTATCGGTACCGATCATCATGCCACCGGGAAATGCATAATTCTCCAGCACCACCTGGTGGATGATGCCCGCGCCGGGCTTCCAGAAGCCGATGCCGTATTTGTTGGAAATAGAAGAGAGGAAGTTGTACACCTCGGCATTCACATCAAGTGCTGTACTGAGGTCCTGCGTAGCGCCCACTTTAGCTTGAATGAGGTGGTCGCAATGCACCGTGCTGGGCACGGCCACTTTGTTGCGTCCGCAGGTCATAAACTGGAGCAAAGCCATCTGTGCCGTTGCGTCTTGCATGGCTACGCGGTCGGGTGTGAAATTCACATAGTCGCGACCCCGCTCATAGGCACGTTCCGGCGTTTCGTGGGTATGGCAGTAAAGAATCTTTTCGGTGAGCGTCAGCGGGCGCCCCACCAGCTTGCGGGCAGCGGCAACCTTAGCCGGCATACCTGCATACACCCGACGTATCAGGTCTAAATCAAAAGCCATTTGGGTATTTTTTGAGGGATTTTTAAAAACAAAGCGAAGGTAACTTATTGAAGGCAAGGCTATGGACACCCATCTGCCCTAAAAACCCTGCCTTCAAAAGATATCCTGCATCAGTTTCCTCAATATGGCTTGGGCTGAAATAAATTCAGGGATTGCCCGCGAGGCTGTAGGCTGCCGGCAAGGGATAGCCCAGACCATTCATGATATGTTCCAAATCCGGTTCTTCTTCGGGATGATATTTCCGGTTCAGATTGAAGCCATGCAGCCGTGCCCATCCCTGCCATTTCAGCGCAGCGAATGTTCCTTTAAAATCCTGAATCTGCTGGAAGAGGTTGAGACCCGTCTGTCGGGTGACGAGCTTGATGAGCAACACACCCTGCGTTTCATTCAGTGCTTCAATTTTTTCTTCAAAACGAGTCCGAACCAATGCTTCCTGACGACGCACATAGCTGCGTCTGGCCTGGCCACGCAAGCCCGGTAATTCTTCATTCAGTTGATTAAAAATCTGTGTGGCTTCGAGCACATAAGGCATCACCGTGGTCACGTAATAGCGCATCTGATTGTAGCGATAACGGTCGTGCCAGTCGGCCCAGAGTCGGGTGTCACGCAGGTTGTAGGTAGGTAAGTTGACGCGGTAAATCGTGTCCACTTCTTGTGCACGGGAGGCTGTGGACAACAGCAATAAAACAGCGGGAAGCAGGAATATCCTTTTCATAGCAAAGCGCTAAAGACAAGGATTGTACCAAATGAAAGTGGAGCTGTATTTCTAAAAAAAATTGTGGCCCCAGAAACAATCACGCCTTGATGCCCAGCTTGGGAAAAGACTGCGCTTGCGCTAATGTCTCTGGCTTACCGGCATCCAAAAAAAGATCGCTGCTGTGGTCGAAGCCCAGAATATTTCCGCCGGCAGCCAGCGCATCGAGATAGACATCTATCAAAGAAAATTTCCCTTCACGATGAATGCTTCGCAGCAATTCACCTGAGATGATTTGAATGCCGCTGAAAGCAAAGTCAGCACCCGGCAAGCCGCGCAATTCACCTGTTTTGGTATTGCGCCAGCCGCAAAGCCTGAACCTTTCATCAAACAACAAATAACGCGATGAAGGCCGATGCATCACCGCAAGCGTTGCCCATGCCTTTCCTGCTACATGGGCCAATTGCAAAGCAGCGATATCGAGGTTGGTGAGCACATCCACATTCATAACCAGAATGGCGGTTTCATCTTCAAAAAAATGACGCGCATGCTTCAGGCCGCCTCCGGTTTCCAGCACGGCGCTGCGCTCGTCCGAAATCTGCACCACACTGCCCCAGCCTTTACCTTGACGAACGGCCTCTTCAATTTGGTCAGCAAAATGATGCACATTGACCACCACTTCACGAATGCCATATTGCTGCAGGTAGCGGACATTCCATTCCAACAGGCTCATGCCCTGCACCTGTGCCAGCGCCTTGGGATGATGATGTGTGAATGGCGCAAGCCTGGTGCCCAGACCGGCTGCAAGCAGCATGGCTTTCATGCCCGCAAATGTGGGCCTTATTGAGCACCTTTGCGCGCAATGTTTAACCGCTATTGGCGCATCTTTCCCTGGGGCATGCAGTTGCTGATGTTTCTGCTGACCATCTTCACGCTCTACTCATTCGGAAGCCTCGTGGTGCTGACGCTGGTGCCTAAGTTGTTCGGCGTTTCCATCAAGGATTTATTGGCGCTTTCTCCAGCTTCATTACCCTATCAAATCCGCGCCGGGCTGACGGCGCAGTCCATTTCCCACGCCTTCAGCTTTGCCATTCCGGGCTTCATCTTCGCAGGCTTCACGCATCCCCGGCTGCGCGAATATCTGGGACTGCGGGCACCTGGCCATCCGCTACACTGGCTGCTGGTGACAGGCATCATACTGGGCCTGATGCCTGTCTTTTTGTGGGGCGAAGCCTGGTCTATGCAACACCTGCATTTTGGCCAATGGGCACAACAAATGCAGCAGCAAAACGACAACACGATTGGTGCATTTCTGAAGCTACATTCCCCCACTGACCTAAGCTTTCTTCTTTTTGCACTCGCTTTCCTGCCCGCCTTAGGCGAGGAAGTAGTGTTTCGGGGCATCCTGCTGCGCCTGCTGCATCGCATCGGACTTCGGCGGAGCCAGGCCAATGTAGCGGCAGGCGGCAAGCGCACCGAGCAGCAGATGCTGATGACGACGCCGATCCTTTTCAGCGCCCTGGCATTTGCCCTGATTCATTTCAACCCGCATGGCTTCGTCTTCATCTTCATTGCAGGCTGTGTGCTGGCTTTTATCTATTTCCTAACCGGCTCGCTGCTGTGCAGTATGTGGGCACATCTGATCTATAATGGCACACAGGTTTTGGCGATTGTTTTGATGTCTGGTAATGACGCCACCACTAAAGTGACCGATGGGAGCAACTTGCCTTTCTGGTATCCAATTGTCGGGTTGATCGTATTTGCAGGCTGCTTTTATTTTTTGGTCAAAAAACAAACCCCGCTACCAGCCGATTGGTCGGATGATTTCCGGGGCGAAACCCCTGCTGACAAGGACTCAAACGAGGCAAATCCAAAGGCTGCTTAAACTCCAATATGGCACTTCACTGGCCCACATTTTTCCAGCGCCTCGGCAGCGCCATTGTCTTTTCTGCCATCATGATGGGCGGGCTGCTTTGGAATACCTGGGCCTTGCTAGTGCTGGTGTCGCTGATATGTGTGCTGTGCCTGCGTGAGTTTTTCAGAATTATGGATAAAATCTTAGTGGTACAAACGCCCGTCTGGCTGGTTGCTGCTACAATATTGGCGGCCCTGCTGTTGCTTTGGCTGCCACCGCTGGCCGGCTTTATTTCTGGCATGCCGCCACAAATAACTCAGTCAAAATATTTGCCTCCACTCCTGCTGCTGCCGGCCTTGCTGCTGCTGGTTGCGGGCTTTGGGAAAAGATCGGGCATGGCTTCCGGGCTGGTGGCGCTGGTAGCACTTTTGTATATCTGCCTGCCTACACTGATGCTTTATGCGATGCGCCTGCAAAGCCTCTTGCTTCCGCTCGCGCTCGTGTTGCTTATCTGGATGAATGATACGATGGCTTACCTCGTCGGTTCCTTCATCGGAAGGACTCCATTCTCGGCAATCTCGCCCAAGAAAACCTGGGAAGGCACGATGGGCGGTGCTTTGCTGACTATGGGACTGGCAATATGGTGGGGCTGGTATAGCGGTATATTTCAGATGCTCGACTGGGCCGCGCTGGCAATTTGTGCATCCGTTGCCGGCACAGCGGGGGACTTATTGGAAAGCAAACTGAAACGCCTGGCAGGGGTCAAGGACAGCGGTAAGATGATGCCCGGACATGGCGGTGCTTTAGACCGTTTTGACTCGCTGCTGATTGCCACACCTTTTGCTTTTGCCTATGCCTGGCTCTTCATGCCCGCGCTACACCTAAAGGTGTTTTAGCCCACATTTGCTGCCCATTTCAAAAAAGAAAAACGGAAAATCATGAGCCTGCACCGTGAAGGATACCGATACATTTTCATTGCAACAATTGCCTGGATTGTGCTGGGCTACCTCTGCTTTTTGATGCCCGCCGGCTTAGCCTGGTTAGCCTGGGCATTCAATGTCATCTTCTTCCTGCTCTGGGCCTGGGTGATTTGGTTTTTCCGGCTGCCCAAGAGGCAATTTGAAATATCAGCTCAAAAAATTATGGCTCCCGCAGATGGGAAGGTCGTCGTGATTGAAGAGACTTTCGAACCTGAATATTTCAAAGACAAACGACTACAGATTTCGGTCTTTATGAGCCCGCTGAATGTGCATGTCAACCGCAGCCCCATCAGCGGTGTGGTGAAGTACATGAAATATCATCCGGGGAAATATCTCGTGGCCTGGCACCCTAAAAGCAGCACCGAAAATGAACGCACCACACTCGTCATCGAGAATGACCGGATACCGATTTTGTTGCGACAAGTGGCCGGTGCCCTCGCAAGGCGGATTTGCTATTATGTACAGGAAGGACAAACCCTGAATCAGCATGAGGAATTTGGCTTTATCCGCTTTGGCTCCCGCGTAGATGTCTATCTGCCCATCGGTACAGCAGTAGATGTTAAGATTGGCGACACTGTGCAAGGCGGGCTGAGTATCCTGGCCCATTTGCCTTAGTTTCGTTGCTTCTATTTTTTCATTACCAAATTTTTTTAACCAGACACCATTCTTACCGACATGAAAAAGATCACCCTTATCATCGCCGGCCTGATGATTGCCGGAATGTCCTACGCCGCTCCTTGCGATAAGGACAAGAAGTGCTGCAAAGACAAGACCAAGACAGAATGCAGCAAAGACAAAAAGAACTGTAAGGACAAGAAAGCCTGCTGCAAGAAAGACGAAGGCACTGCTAAGAAGTAATTCTGCCTGCAAGCATGCTCAAAAAAGGTCGGCCCCCTGGGTCGGCCTTTTTTGATTCCTCCTCCTACCGCAGCAGTTCCAGTTCCCCCTTTAGAAACTGCTCCGTTCCACCCCGCTCTTTATAGCGGCAGAAGTAGAAATAGGTGCCCGACTCATTGCGCCCCCCATCCCAGCCAGACTCCGGATCTCCGCTGACAAACACGCACTGGCCCCAACGGTTGAATATCCGAATCAGATACGCCTCAATCTGATACCGATCCTGTAGGATGGGCCGAAACACGTCGTTCTTCCCGTCCCCATTCGGCGAAAACGCATTCGGAAACGCTACAATCCCTTTACAGCCCCGCTCATACACACTGTCTGTCACACTCCCGCATTCGTTGTACAGACGCAGCCCGTAATACCCCGGATGGCTCACCCGTATCCGGCTCCCCGTGTCTCCCGTACTCCACTTTTTGCCAAAAACAGAATTGTTGTACAGCCACACCGGCACTATCTGCCCGTCCTGGCACAGGCTCTGCGCCCCGCTGATGATGCCCCCCGCTGCCGGTACCGGCTTCCAGCTCAGGATCAGGGTATCCCTGCTTTGGCCGCAGATATTGCTCAGCAGGCAGGTCCACCCACCGGACTGATCTGCTGTGATGGTGCTCGTGGTCGCACCTCCGGGCTGCCAGCGGATGCTGTAGGGGCCAACCGGAGCACTCAGGCTCAGTTTACTCCCCGGGCATAGACTCGTGTCTGCTCCCAACGAAAAAACAGGGGGCGCTTCTAACAGCCTGATTATGGCCGAATCCCGCAGCGTGTCGCAGGCTGTGTAGGCCAGCACCTTATAGCCGCCCTCCTGGCCCACCCGAATCGTGCGGCTCGTATCCCCGGTGCTCCAGCGGTAGTGCCGGTAGCCGCCTCCGCCTGACAGCGTGATGCTGTCCCCAGAGCACAGCGTCGTGTCGGGAAGATAGGCCGGCGTCGCTCCGGTGGGCACATCCACGGTGATACGCACTGTGTCATTGGCCAACCCGCAGGCATCGCTCCGGTAGAGGCTATACAGCCCTGCCCCCCGGATGAGCAGGCTATCGCCCCGGCTGCCATCGCTCCAGTGGTATTGCGCCAGCGGATTGTTGCCCGGGATGGGTGGCAGGCGATAAGTATAAAACAGGTCGCAGTTACACAGCAGCAGCGTGTCGTAGCGGCTGTAGGGCTGCAGCGGCGCATAGACATGGATGGTGTCGGTGTAGTTGCTGCAGCCGTAATCTACGGTGCACCAGTACGTGCCGGGTGTGTCTATAATGATGCTCCGGGTGGTGTCGCCAGTGTTCCACCAGTAATGAAAAAAGTAGGGATTGTCGCCACTCAGCCGCATGGAATCCCCCGTACAGAGCGTCGTGTCGTGGCCTAGGGTGGAGTGAGGGAGGCTCATCATCAGTTGTGTGGTGTCGGAAACGAGGGAAACATCGTCAATAAACACAGAATTCAGGTAAGAATTCGTAACCCCATTCATCTGCGCAGCCTTGGTGAGGTGCATAAACACGAACTGCTGCAGGTCGTCGAAGTTTCCAATAGTCAGGTATCGCTCGCCGCCCTGAGCTATATAGGTGCCACTCAACTCTAAGTACATAAAGCTGTCCAGAAAAGGTACTCCATGACTCGTAAAATAGAGCTGGGGCCTTCCTTTCATATACCAGAAATGTACACTCTACCGCAGCACATTATTTGACAGGTACACCCCCATATTAGAGACAACGTCCTGGTTATGCGTATGAGTGGGTGTTGGTGCGGCGGTATCCAGGAAGGTGCCAAAAAAAAACTTTAGGTAGTATGTCTTTCCGGTTAGTAAGGGTTCAAGAAGTTTGGTTTCGGCGTAAGTCCTCAAGAAATCCGGTGTATCTATCCAAATAGCTGTATTTAAATTAAGCTTACTCCATCCCCTTGCTAAAATGAAAGCACCATGCCCCGTTCTCGCTTGGAAATTAAAATCAGGGTAAAACGTGTTTGGACAAATAAAGCCATTAGGAGTCTTGTTTGCTCTAATCCAACAGCTCGGGTTATTGTTGAATGTGGAATCATTGGTTCGGTTGTTGCCACAGGTTGCGAATTCAAAACTGCCGTTTGAGACGAGATTGTAATAGCCAGGAAGAGATTGAGCCTGAGAGGGTCTTGCACCCAAAATCAGCATCCATAAACTTAGAAATCAAAGGGAGATACGAATGCCCATGGCGTTTATTTCAACACTTAAAAAAAATAGACCCATCCTGACTTGCTAGTCAGGATGGATCGCTATT
>CAYRJR010000103.1:0-9939 GCA_964424655.1 uncultured Chitinophagaceae bacterium | reverse complement strand
GAATAATCTGCCTTCTTGCCAATGTTGATGGCTGCGGTGATACCCGCCTGACCGAAGAATCGGAAGCCATTAATCTCATCCGTGCGCAGCTTAAGGGCCAGCGGGATGTTGAGGTATTGGAGGCGATAATTGAAATCAGCCTTGAGCACTTTGTTGAATGCAGCACGTTGGTCGCGGGCCTTAGCCAGAATTTTTCCGCCGGTGCTTGTTACGCTCAGCCCGCTGACGAGGCCATAATTATCGGCGAAGAAATAATCTACCATGATGCCGTAGGTGAAGCCCATTTTCAGTCCCTCATTACTCACGTCATATTGCTTGGCATCATCGGTGGCTGCCGTGGGTTTCATCCAACTGATGTTGGGTGCAATGAAGGCGCCAAAGCGCAGGCGATTCACATCAATGCGGGAATGTTGGGTAGGCGGGTTAGATGGTTGTGCGCTGGCGCAAAGGCTGGAAAACAAGAGCAGGCTGGCGCAAAAAAGATGTCTTTTCATATTTCAGGTTTGGGCTTGGAAGATGCCGTAACAAACATAAGGCCATGAGCGCAGCCTTAATTTCGCCGGCCATGTTTTACCGCCAAAACTGCCGACTGAACTCAATTTGCTCCTGGGCATTCTTGCCGCTTCTGTTCCTGATTTTTTCTGCCTGCGGCAATCAGCAGCAAGCACCGAAAGTCTCGGACAGCAAGCTGAAGCTTGACACGCGCCGATTTGACCGCGACCTGGCAGCGATTGACACCAACCATATTGCTGCCGGCCTGAAGCAGCTTCAGCAGAAGTATCCTGACTTCCTGGATTTCTGGCTCGACAATCTGATGCAATTCAACATCAATGGCCAATATTCCGACACCACCACAGGCATCCGTCGCGACTTGCACACCTTCCTTACTTATGGGGATTATCGCGGCCTTTTTGATACAGTTGCCAGGCATTTTCCAAACACAGAAATGATTGATGAGCCGCTGCGTCAGGGCTTTGCTTACTATCAGCATTATTTCCCCGGACGTAGTGTTCCCAAAATTGTCTATTTCATTTCTGGCCTGAATAGTTGGAGTGCAGTCACAGTGGATACGAGCCTGCTGGGCATTGGGCTTGATATGTTTTTGGGCGAGCATTATCCATTCTATCGCTCTGTGGGCATTCCCGATTATATGCTGCCGCAGCTTCGCCCGGAAGTCGTCCCGGTGTTTGCTTTCCGGGCTATTTATGAAAATCTGCATCCGTTTACTCCTGAAGGCCGCAGTCTGCTGGACATGATGATTCAGCGGGGTAAGGAGCAATATTTCCTCTCTAAAATTTTGCCTTTCCTAAGCGAAGAAGACCGTCTGGGATTTACCAAAGCCCAGCTTGACTGGTGCCAAAAAAGTGAATCGAGCATCTATAATTTTTTCGTGAACGGAAATATGCTTTACGAAACGAACTGGGGTAAGATTTTGCGTTATGTGCAGGATGGCCCTACTGCTGCAGGGATGCCTCCACAAAGCCCGGGAAATGTGGGTACCTGGTTGGGTTTTCAGATTGTCAGGAAATATGCAGAACGCCATCCCGACCAAGACATTCAGGCTGTGCTTGCCGTGAAAGATGGGGCGAGCATGCTCCAGCAAAGCGGCTATCGGCCCCGCTGATTAAATCGTTTTTCAAGCAGTAAAAAATTGCCTGAAATTCCGTTTAAGGCAAGGTGTAAAGACGATATAGGAAAAGTGTCATGCGGATTAATTCCTCATTTCCTTTTTTTGCGCGCGAATTCATTTATCCTTTTCCGGCAAAAAAAATTGCTATGAGAAAGTTTGTACTGGCTTGCTTGTGTCTGGTGTATTCAGGAGCCTCAATGGCACAGCTTGCCAATTCCGAAAAGCTTCAAAAAGCATTTAGCTATGATGAAAAAGATACGGTGGCCTGGCTGCATAGCGGGGTGACGAAGCTGGGCTTAAATCAAGGCTATCTGCACAACTGGGCTGCCGGTGGTGAACTGGTTTCTTTAGCTGTGGATGGCTTATTCAGCGCCAAGCTGGTCAGGCTCTACCATCGCCAGGTTTGGAGTACCAATCTTGATGCTGCATACAGCCTGTTTTATGCCTATTCCAACCACTTCGTTCCGAGAAAAGTGGATGACCGCATAGACCTGACCTCCAAATACGGAATCCGGGTGCACGATAAGCGTAAGCTCTATCTCATGGGGCTTTTCAACTTCAAGAGCCAGTTCACGCCCGGCTATGACTACGGTCTGCCCGACTGGCCATCTCAACCTACCTCTTCATTCATGTCGCCGGGCTATTTCACCCTGGCTGCCGGTATGGAATATCGGGGCGGAAACAACTTCACGGTTTTCCTTTCACCTGCTGCCCTGCGCCTGATTTTGGCCGATAAAAAGTACACTACCCGGTTGCCTGCCGGTGCCTTTGGGATTGATTATGGCAAGACAAGCCGCCTCGAACTCGGTGCCTATTTCACCGCCCGCTATGAAACGAAACTTACCGAAAGACTAAGTTGGAAAACACGGCTGGATCTCTACTCCAACTACCTCGCCAAAAACAAGAAAGACAGTGTAGGTAATGTGATTGTTCATGATAATCCCGGCAATATTGATGTGTTTTGGGACAACCTCCTCAGCTATAAACTGAGCAAATTTTTCAGCCTGAATTTTGCACTAACTGCCACCTACGACAACGACATTCCCTACAGTAAAGAATACCTCGACCCCGTGAGCGGGACCATCATGGAAAAGGACGAACCTGATGCGGGCTTGGGCTGGTGGCAAGTCAAGGAGGTGATGAGCTTTGGATTTTCCTACAATTTTTAGCAGTGCATGGCTGAGCCTGTTGCTGACCGTGCCGGGATGAAGCTTCCTGGCGCAGGCACTTACTTTTGCCGCCCTATGCTGCGTATCGGAAAGCTGGTTGCCACTCATGGCGTGCAAGGGGATTTGATCCTGGCCCATATCACCGGCAAGGCCGGCTGGCTGAAGGTGGGCGATGTGCTTTTTGTTGCGCTGCGCAAAGGCAGCAATATCCCGCATTTTGTATCGAAAATCCGGAGGGAAAACGAAGAAGAGATCATCCTTCATCTGGAAGACACAGACACGCCGGAATCGGCCAGGATGCTGGTAGGGAAGGATGCTTTTGTAGCAGAACAAGTGCTGGCTACGGTCAGCCAGGACTCGCCGCTTTTGTGGATAGGTTTTGAGGCCATTGATGAAAAGGAAGGTTCGCTGGGGCCGGTGGATGACGTATATCAAACAGCACAGCAATGGCTCGCCACCGTACACATTCAAGGTAAAGAAGTCTTACTGCCCCTGGTGGACCAAACTTTGAAAAAGATTGATATCCCCAACCGAAAACTCTACCTGAGCCTGCCCCACGGTCTCCTGGAAGTTTATGCATAACTCCTAATCAATTTTGCTCCGTGCTACGCGTTGATATTATTACTGTTGTTCCTGATTTGCTCATTTCTCCGTTGGGGCATTCCATTATGAAACGTGCTCAGGAGCGTGGGCTGCTTGAGATATGCGTGCACAACCTCCGCGACCATACACCCTATAAACATGGCCAGGTGGACGATTATCAGTTTGGCGGCGGAGCGGGTATGGTGATGATGCCCGAGCCATTGGCCGTTTTGATTGACAAATTGCAGGCAGAGCGGCACTATGATGAGGTTATTTACATGTCGCCGGATGGGACGCGCTTTCAGCAACATCTGGCCAACAGGCTTTCTCTGAAAGAAGCTATCATCATCATTTGCGGCCATTACAAAGGCATTGATGAGCGCATTCGGGAGCGCTATGTGACGTTGGAAATCTCCATTGGCGACTATGTGTTGAGCGGAGGTGAATTGGCCGCTGCCGTGGTGGTGGATGCGGTGGGACGCCTGATTCCCGGTGTGCTCAATGATGAGACTTCAGCGCTCTTTGATTCTTTCCAGGATGGGCTGCTGGCACCGCCCGTTTATACCCGGCCTGCCGAATGGCGTGGATCTTCCGTGCCTCCCGTGTTGCTTTCCGGCGACCCATTGAAGGTAGAAGAATGGCGGCATGATGAAGCCCTGCGTCGTACGGAACTACGCCGACCGGACTTGCTGGATGATGAGTTTTTTGGCAAGACCTGAGTAGCCTTGCTCCCAATACCTGCGACTCAATATGATGCGCCGCCCTGATTTTTTGAAAATAAAACCGCTATTCTGGGATTAAGCCCTTATTTTTGCCGCCCAAAATGAATTGACCATGGACGCCGCAGCATTTATCCATCAGCAAATGAGCCCCGCCCGCGAGTTCCCCGCTTTCAAGGCTGGAGACAACGTAACCGTGAACTACAAGATTGTAGAAGGCAATAAGGAGCGTATCCAAAGCTTCAAGGGCGATGTTATCAAGCGTCAGGGTAGTGGTGCCACGCAAACATTCACTGCTCGCAAAATCAGCGATGGCATTGGTGTTGAGCGCTTGTTCCCGCTTTATTCCCCCAATATTGAGTCTATCGAACTGAACAAAAGTGGCCGCGTTCGTCGTGCCAAGCTTTACTATCTGCGCGAGCGTAGTGGTAAGAGTGCCCGTATCAAGGAGAAACGCCGTGCTACGGAAAAGACTGCTAAAAAGGCTCCTGCCGAAGCTTAATTCCTAATAGGATAATACAGATGGAGGCTGTCTCATATGGGATAGCCTCTTTTTATGGACTCCACAATGAGCTGTATGCAGCCCAACAAAAAAAGCCGCCTCACACGAGGCGGCTTTTTGAATTAAGTCATTCCGGCTGCTCATTCCAGCAGCACTTTCGCGGTCATGATGCGGCCATCCATATTCACTTTGACGAAGTAGATGCCTGGGGCTTGTCCGCTTAAATCAAGCTCCGTGCTAAAGGTGCGGGCGTTGCCGGTGTGGCTTTGTTCTTGCAGCGTTCTGCCGGTCAGGTCTGTGATGGTGATGGTGATATACCGGGCAGCCGCCGCCGCATCTACAGTCAGCCTGAAGAGTCCGCTTGTGGGGTTGGGATAGATGCCCAGCAACCCTGAGGCGGGCGTGGTAGGGCTCAGGCCCAGGTTCTTCAGGTCGTAGGAGGCGCTGTCCTGACATTCGGCGGCCCGCATCATCACCCATATCGAATACAGCCCATTGGTGGTTGCCGTGTAGGTATTGCTGGTGGCGCCATTGATGATGACGCCGTTCTTGTACCACTGATAGGAGGAGTACACCGCAGGCACGCTCAGCGTATTGAATGTTATCGTTATCACCGGCTTCACCTGTGGCACCACCCGCACATACACCGAGCCTTGCCCGCGGCAGCCTGTGGCCGTGTCGTAGCTCATCACCTGATACATGCCGCTGTCTTTGGCCCAGATGCTGCTGCTTTTGTAGGCGCCGCCGCCGCTGACACCCCGCCCTATCCAGGTGTAGGTGCCCGCACCTGCGCCGCCCGAGGCCGTCAGCAACATAGAGTCGGCGCTGGCCAGACAGATATACACCGGTGTGGGCGTTATCCTTACGGTGGGCAGCAGACAATAGCTCTGCTCATAGGCACCCAGGTCTGGGGCGGGGCCATAGGTGCGGGCATTGCCGTCCAGGTCGGTGTTGTTCATGCCTGGGGGCGCTACGATATTGGTCAGGCCCAGGTCTATGGCCGGCGAGGCCGAAGCGAGATGATAATCGTATGCCGTGGTGCCGGGAAAGG
Source organism: uncultured Chitinophagaceae bacterium (assembly GCA_964424655.1). Lineage (GTDB taxonomy): Bacteria > Bacteroidota > Bacteroidia > Chitinophagales > Chitinophagaceae > UBA1952. Next base: position 4,286 of record CAYRJR010000103.1, on the reverse strand, counting down.
GCGCGGCACTGCTGCTGCCTGGCGACACAAACAGCGGGTTGAGGTTGATGGTGGCGAGACTACCCGCCAGGCCGCCCTGGATGATGTTGGTATTGATGTAGGAGCCGGGGCCGGGATTGATTTGCTGGCCGGAGCCGGTGGCATTATCCCAGAAGATGCCGTTTTCAATGCTGTCTTTGCCATTCAGAACGATGGCATAATCGGTGGAGGAGGAGGCTGTGTTTTTGTTGTCGGCTATGGTGCAGCCGATGAGCTTGCGAGGCGGGGCGGCCGTGACTGAGGGGCCGGTACTCTGTTGCCAGACACTGCTCTTCGGGGCGCTGTTGCCCACAAACAATGAATTATACACCGCCGCCTTGCAGTATAGGGTATCATAAATAGCACCTCCAGACTCGGTAGCACTATTGCCTTTGAATATGCAGCGGCTGATTGTCATGCTCACTGCGCTGTCCATGTTAGCTATGGCTCCACCATAAGCGGCCATATTATTACTGAAACTACAGTCGCTTATTTGAACTTTGATATCGTATTTGGATGCCGGTACCCTTTGCATGTGTGCAATATGGTATGTGCCAATTGCTCCCCCGTATATTGATGAATAATTATTCTCAAAATGGCAGTTCTTAATATTGAATTGCATGGTAAGATTGACCCCATTAGTATGATCGCCAATAATTAATGTAGAACTTGCTTCGTTGAAGTTCGTTCCAACATTGAAAACAGTATTCTGTGTAAACAAACAATTGGCAACTTCGACGGTCTCCCCTCCACCATAACGATACCAAAGAGCGGGACGACCGTAACAATTTTTAAACTTAAACCCATCAATATGCATGTCAGGGTGAACTGGAGTATTAGGATTCGGTCCGCCAGGCATCACGACGTTTAAGAGCGCCCAGATACTGCCCGAAACGCTATCCCCATCAAGTATAGTCTGAAAGCCAGACCAGTTTCTTTGTGAAAAAGCAGTTTCGGTACCTGTAAAGCCGCCGTATATCCGCAAGACACCAGGCCCTAATTGCCATCCGTTAGCGTTTTGCTTGTAAATGCCGTTTGCCACCCAAAAGCTGTCGCGAATACTACTATCACCTATATATGTGGTGAGTGAATCAAATGAATTAAAAGCATTCGCCCAGGAGGTACCGTTATTCAGGCCTGTAGCATTTTGTTTCACATACCGCACTCGAGCATCACCAGAAGTAGTCGCCATTGCGGACAAAACAAGCAAAAGGAAAATGTAACGCATAGGATAGTGATTAAATTCCCCCGCCCTGCGCTGCACCACTTGAGTACAAAGCAGGAGCAGGGGATATGTTTAAATGTTAGGGTTGGATGTTCAGCTTCACCGTCTTAGCCTGAGTACCATTCAGCGTAAATGTAGCCAGATACAGGCCTTCGGCCACTGCGGGCAGCTCAAAATGAGCGTTATTACCCACCGGATGGGTTGTGGTGTTGTATATCGTCCGGCCAGTGATATCCTGTAGGTTCAGGCCAGCAACATCTTCGGCCTTCAGTGTTCCGCCCCAAGTGGCATTTACAAACCTGCTGCCCGGGTTGGGGGAAACCTGCAACTCAAATGCACCACCGCCTGCTGTGCCCGCAATACCCAGGTTCTTCAGGTCGTAGGAGGCGCTGTCCTGACATTCGGCGGCCCGCATCATCACCCATATCGAATACAGCCCATTGGTGGTTGCCGTGTAGGTATTGCTGGTGGCGCCATTGATGATGACGCCGTTCTTGTACCACTGATAGGAGGAGTACACCGCAGGCACGCTCAGCGTATTGAATGTTATCGTTATCACCGGCTTCACCTGTGGCACCACCCGCACATACACCGAGCCTTGCCCGCGGCAGCCTGTGGCCGTGTCGTAGCTCATCACCTGATACATGCCGCTGTCTTTGGCCCAGATGCTGCTGCTTTTGTAGGCGCCGCCGCCGCTGACACCCCGCCCTATCCAGGTGTAGGTGCCCGCACCTGCGCCGCCCGAGGCCGTCAGCAACATAGAGTCGGCGCTGGCCAGACAGATATACACCGGTGTGGGCGTTATCCTTACGGTGGGCAGCAGACAATAGCTCTGCTCATAGGCACCCAGGTCTGGGGCGGGGCCATAGGTGCGGGCATTGCCGTCCAGGTCGGTGTTGTTCATGCCTGGGGGCGCTACGATATTGGTCAGGCCCAGGTCTATGGCCGGCGAGGCCGAAGCGAGATGATAATCGTATGCCGTGGTGCCGGGAAAGGGCGCGGCACTGCTGCTGCCTGGCGACACAAACAGCGGGTTGAGGTTGATGGTGGCGAGACTACCCGCCAGGCCGCCCTGGATGATGTTGGTATTGATGTAGGAGCCGGGGCCGGGATTGATTTGCTGGCCGGAGCCGGTGGCATTATCCCAGAAGATGCCGTTTTCAATGCTGTCTTTGCCATTCAGAACGATGGCATAATCGGTGGAGGAGGAGGCTGTGTTTTTGTTGTTGGCTATAGTGCAGCCAATGAGCTTGCGGGTCGAGACAGTGCTCCCTGCTGGCCGCGTACCCTGATGTCAGACGCTGTTCTTCGGCGCGCTATTGCCCACAATCAGAGAATTATAAACATTTGTCTTACTAATCACACTATCATAAAGTGCTCCACCGGCAACCGTGGCTGTATTACCTCGGAATATGCAGCGAGTAATATCAAGTGTGACGGAGGAATCCATATTGGCAAAAGCACCCCCAAAAGCTGCACTATTATTGCTGAATACACAATCGCTAATACTAACCCTAAAGTCATTATGCCAAGGTGCATTAAAGGGGGCTTTTGCACATGCAATTGCCCCGCCATATAGGGCTGCTGAATTATTCTCGAAGCGACAATTATATATCCTACAAGCTCCGCTATTTGAATTATTCGCAGTGCCATTATCGTAATATATTGCGGCGCCTGAAAGGTCTGAACTATTCTGGGTGAACAGACAATTGGTTACTTGAAATGTATCACCAACTCCACGTAGGTACCAAATTGCATACCTCGAGCAATTAATAAACTTAATGCCGTCAATATGACAAGATGAATATGCATGCATTTTTATGCTGCTGCTGTCACTACCACTTATCTTCAATAAGAGTGAATAATTATAATACGGATATATTTGGCCATCCAGAATAGTTTGAAAAGTTGACCAGTTGCGTTGTGATAATGCAGTTTCAGTACCCGAAAAGCCTCCATATATCACAATGGGAGGAACGTTTGTAGAGTTGTAGTAAGTACTTGGTGGTTTATATGTTCCATTTGCGACCCAGGCTGTATCTAGGATACTACTGTCGAGAGTTATTGTGTTCAGTGAATAAATCGAAGTAAAAGCATTCGCCCATGAAGTGCCATTGTTTAGCCCAGTAGCATTTTGTTTTACATACCATAAGCGGGCGGAGGCAGGTAATGTGCTGGCAGAAAGCAGCAATATGAGTAGAAAAATATAAGGATTGCGCATAGCTGTAAAAAAAGCCCACAACCCTCCGGGCTGTGGGCAATGATGAAAAGATTATTGTTGGATGCTCAGCTTGATGGTTTGGGCAGACATACCATTTATGGTGAATGTAGCCATATACAGGCCCGGGGCCAGGCGGGGCAGGTGGTAGTGAACGCTGTTGCCAACAGGATGAGCCGTTGCCGCATACACGGCTCTGCCCGTCATGTCCAATAGACGGAGACCCATAAGGTCTTCACTATTAAGTGTTCCGCCCCAGGTGGCCTCTACATAATCGCTTGCCGGATTGGGCTGTACCTGCCATGTTCCGGCTTGCAGATTCGCACTGGGCTTGTTGTGCGTCAGGCGATATGGGTCTCCATTATTGCAGGAGTATATGGTATGGGGCCGGTCATTGATTTCAGCTTGTGGGTAATCAACTATTAGTGCGCCCGATGAAGGAGTTATATTATTAATCAGTGTGTCATTGAATTTGATACCCGGAGCAGACACCCCATCATAAATCCAGGCGGCACATCTTGAACCGGAAGAAACATATTCACCATCTGCGCCTCCCTGGATAAAACGGGGTTGTGTAAGTCCTACAGACTGAAAAGAATAATCCATCAGTCCGAGATAATCCGGATTGCTGCCCGCACCGTATTGGGCTGCCATATCAGGCAGGCTCCAAAGCTTCAAGTCGCTGCTGAGCCAAAAATCGGGATTGACCATAGCCATAGAGCCTCCGGATAGAGAGGAATATGACCACCTGGCTGGATTCGTGAATGAAATCCCGGAAGATGAAAATGAAACATCGAATGAGATGGCTGTCATCCAGGGCGGTGC
>CAYRJR010000102.1:0-10134 GCA_964424655.1 uncultured Chitinophagaceae bacterium | reverse complement strand
CCGTGGTGGGTTCCCAACTTCCGGAAGTTTAAAACTTGATTGCAGTCAACAAAATCCGCAATGGGTTTGCATGGCTATTTTGTATAACGATACAGGGTATATTTTTAATGAACAAAACATTAAATATTTGACTGCTTCTCAAGGAAATGGGAAAGTTCAGTATATTTTAGATACCACATGGTTTTACAATTCCTATCGTCCGAATGATAGCATTAAAGTGCACGGCATTTTTAATCAGCCGTAAAAAACAAAAACAAATGAAAAAGACAATTTTACTCATTGGCTTTATTGCAGTTTCACAATGTGCTCTAAGTCAAAATGGGCAGCTACCCCCCGTTAACTTCCCTTCCGGGAAAAACGTTTGCGACAATAATCCATGGCAGCTTGTATTCTACGACCAATTTAACGGGAACCAACTGTTTGAGACAGTGTTTTTTCAGTTTTAGCTCATTCTAAAATCCTTTCCACAACATGACTACACTTTCCTTTTCCGAGTCGCTCAAGTCAGCCATTCAGGTTGCGATAAGCTTCGCGCGAGAAAACAAGAATGAACAATTTTCCCTGCCGCATTTGCTGCGCGGATTGCTTCATAAAGACTCCGGTTTGCATCCTTTCCTGCAATCGCTGGATAAGGATATCAACTACATGATAGAGTGGGCGGAAATCCGCATTGACGAGCTTCCCAAAAGTGGCAAGACGGCAGAAAATATTACCGCCGATGCGCAGACTGCAAACGTCTTTGAAGAAGCCGATAATATCCGCCTCAAACTGGGCTTGAATGATGTGTCGCCCATTTGCGCACTGGCAGCATTGGTAAAGCCTAATATCGGATTCACCTCAGAGCAACTAAAGTCGTTTCCGCTGCGTGAAAAGGAAATCCTTGACCTCTATGTTAACGATAGTGCGTTGGGCCAGGCCGTAGGAAGCAATTCATTGCCTGAAGGAGGCTCGGACATGCAGCCAAAGACCAAAGGCAACACAGCCTTGCTGAAGTATTGCGTGGACAAGATTGAGCAGGCCAAAACCGGACGCATTGACCCCATCATTGGTCGGGATAAAGAGACCCGAATGATGCTTGAAGTATTGGGCCGGCGAACCAAGCCCAACGTCATTATTACTGGCGACCCTGGTGTCGGGAAAACTGCACTCGTGGATGGCTTTGCCTTAGCCATTGTAGCCGGGTCTGTACCAGAAAATCTGAAAGGAGCATTCTTGTTTGAACTTGACCTCGGTGCGTTATTCGCAGGAGCTTCATACAAAGGCGAAGTAGAAGAACGACTGAAGAGCATCATCAAAGAGATAAAGCAATTCGACAAGGCCATCCTGTTCATTGATGAAATACACACCCTCCTTGACCCGAAAGGAAGTGCTGGCGGGGCTGCCAACTTGCTGAAACCCGAATTAGCCCGTGGCGAAATCACCGTCATTGGCGCTACAACGCTTGATGAATACCGCAAACTCATCGAACCGGAACAGGCCTTCAGCCGTCGCTTTGAAGTAATTCGTGTGGATGAGCCGGATTTGGCCACTGCTTCCAAAATGCTACACAAGCTTTCTGATGCTTTTGAGCAACATCATAACCTGAAAATTGAGAAAGATGTTTTATCGGAGTGTACGCGATTAGCCAAGCGATATGTCAAAGACCGGCGCTTGCCAGACTCTGCCGTGGACCTTTTAGACCGTACCATGGCTGCGCTCAAAATGATGAACGAGACTTCTGCCCTGGAGCTTGAATCGCTGAGCGCGCAATTTGAAAACATCGTAAACGATGCGGACTTGGGAGACGGCGATCGCATTTCGGAATACCGCTGGTTTTATAGCCAACTGAAGAACAGCCTCAGCCCAGTGCTTTTTGGCAGGCTTAGCGACCCAACAGATGTTGCCAAGCTCGAAACTTCTGCTGAAATGGAAACGGCCCTGAGCACAACCATCAATGATTTGAAAGCGTTGGCAGCAGACATCAAAGACACCGTAACCTCGCAGGAGCTTGCGGCCGTGGTGGCCTTCAAGACAGGTATCCCGATGGGAAAAATTCAGGCAAAAGAGCAGCAGAAGCTGGCCGAGATGGAATCCATCATCAAGCGTAGGGTTGTCGGTCAGGATCATGCGGTGAAAGCCCTTTCAGATGCCATTGTGGAATCGCGCAGCGGACTAAACAAACCCGGTCAACCAATTGGTTCCTTCTTCCTGCTGGGGCCTACGGGAACCGGGAAAACGGAGGTCACCAAAGCGATCGCTGATTTCCTGTTCAATGATGAAAAGGCCATGATTCGGTTTGACATGTCCGAGTTTAAAGAAGAGCATTCCGCAGCCTTGCTGTATGGTGCTCCTCCGGGCTATGTGGGCTATGAAGAAGGCGGGATGCTGGTCAATAAAATCCGCCAGCAGCCCTACTCAGTAGTCCTGTTTGATGAAATTGAAAAGGCACACCCTTCCGTATTCGATATTTTCCTTCAAATCCTGGACGAAGGCAAGATGCACGACAGGCTCGGTAAGGAAGGTGATTTTTCCAACTCGCTCATCATCTTCACCTCCAATATTGGCAGTGAGTGGATCGTGGAGCAGTTTGGTCAAAACATAATGCCCAAGTCATCGCAGCTATTAGAAATCATGACTAAGTATTTCAGGCCTGAATTCTTAGCACGACTCACGGAAATCATTCCTTTTGCTCCAATCTCAGAAGCGAACGTGGTGAAGATTCTGGAAATCCAGATGAAGAGCTTGTTGGACAGCCTCGAAAAACAAGGCATTGCACTCGAAATCACTGATGATGCCAAACAGAAGATTGCCCTTACCGGCTTCACACCCAAATACGGAGCCCGCCAGATATCCGGAGTCATAAGGAGCGCTTTGCGCCGCCCGATTTCCAAGTTTATTGTATCCGGCAAAGTGGGACGTGGTGACACCATCCAAGTGCAGTTGAATGCAGAGCAGGAGGTAGATTATTCTGTCAAAAAATAATTTTTTGAAGAAAGAATAAACCGATTTACCTTGGGAGTCCCTTTTCGGAATTTGAGCCCGCTGTGAGTCTCAGGAGCTTACTTAAGCATATTAAAAACCACTAAAACCAAAATCCATGTTTGACTATCAAGTAGGCGGTAATGCCGTCAAGATTGATGCCTCGGAAGGAATGGCGGACATCCCCATGAACCGTTCCTTATTTGTTCAAAAGCTGACCGCTGATGAACCCATCCGCCCCGAAGCCGTGTATGACCTGAAAACCGTAGACGAAGTGTTTGAGCACTTCAAACCCAATGTGGATGTCGAGTTTGAGACTCAGGACGGAAGCAGTAAAGAGGAGAAAATCAATTTCAACTCAGTGGCTGACTTCAAGTCTTCAAACATGGTGCAGCAAAGTGCTTTCCTGCAAGGCCTCAATGCCGAAAAGGATGGATATGCTAAAATCATGAAGCAGCTCAAGACTAATAAACTGGTCAAAAACGTGACCGAAAACCCGGAAACGAAAGAAGCTTTCATAGCTGCGCTGCAAAACCTTATTCAGGAGTTGGATAAAAACAAATAATTGCTTTTTTGCTCATCTCCTTTCAATTGACACTTTAGAAATACAACCTTCCAATGGCAGATACACAAATGCAACAGCAGAACGAGTCGCAGGAACAGGCATACAAAGCACCAGAGGCCGGCTCGGCACCCGCGCAGAGTTTAGACCAAAGCTTAACTAAATTGGCCAAGTTCGGTTCGTTCGACTTCCTCGAATCCGCAATAGATGGCGTGCAAGGTCTGAACCCTGAACGCAAAGCCCGTAAGCAAATCTTCCTCACTGATGCCGCCAAAAAGCAAGAGCGCGCCGATCTGAAGAAAAAGTTAGAAATGTGGCTCGGCCTGCTAACCAATGCGTCAGATCTTTCCACAATGGCAGACACCTGTCAGCAACGCTCAGACGAGGCAGGTGCCTTACTGAAAAAAAACCTCAAGAAAGCTTCTGATGCAAGCCGGGATTTGGAAGTTTCTTATCGCTCTCTGAACCTGTTTTACAAAAACACAGAATCAGATAAGCTGAAGAACATCACCATCGTCAACGCTTCACAGGAACAGTTGCGCGACTTGGACAATCCCAAATTCATTGATTACGTATCCGGCGAATTGAAGCAGAACTATGATCGCCTCGACCTACGTAACAACTACTCCATTCTGTGCGTCCCTGGCTACCTCGGTTCCAATGCTGTAATTGAAAAATGGGCTAAGATGGCTCATGAAACCAAGACCATGCTGGTTACGGACTTCATGGACATAGACAATCCAGACGACACGCTGGACATGTTCAATGAAGCAAACCTTACCGGCGGCGAAATACATCGCTCTAACGTAATGATGGCTTGCAACTACATCGTTGGTCGCCAGAAGAATGATGAGATTGATGAAGAAGAGGATGTACGGATCCCGCCGTCCTCAGCACTCGCCGGTAAGCTTTACTATACCCTCATGAGCCAGGTTACTGCAGGAAAAAAACATGGTGGCATGAATGAAGTGGAAGGCGTGCGCTTTGATTTGAAGAAGTCGGAAATCTCTGCTATGGATAAGGCGGGCCTTATTCCTATGGTGAATGAATATGGTAAGGTGATGGCCTTTTCTTCAAAGACCCTGTTCAACGGAGACAACATCGGTTTACAGACCTACTCCGTAGTCCGCGTTTTTGATTACATCAACAAGGTGTTGATTGACTTCCTGAACCGCCGGGCCTTCGAAAATTGGACTTCAATCACCGAGCGCGACCTGCGCCAGCAGATTGTGAAGTTCTTAGACAGCGTGACCGGGCCGGATAAGCTGATTGAAAAATTCCGCATCATCCGTTTTGAACGTGATGACGTCCAGAAAGACCGAATTCACCTCGATATCAACATGACTCCTTACTTCCCCGCCAAGAGCTTCATGCTGAAATTGGATGGTCATAAGGGCGATGATGGTAATGAATGGAACACCGCTACCGAACAACAATAAACAAGCTCATTTTTTAACCCCCAACCAAACCAGTAAAAGCTATGGCTTACAAAACCACCTTGGAGATGGCGAGCAAAAAGTACGATGTACTTGCTGCGTCATGGTCATTCAGCCGCTCCGTTGACCAAAAAGGCAAACCCGCATCCGGGGTTTACGGAGGAGAAATTAATCTTACTGTCGAATCTTCCGATGATGTAACCATCATGGAAACGATGCTCAATTCGCAGACAAAAGCACAAAAGGGCACCATCACTTTCGATAAGGGTACCGCTGATGGTCAGCTTAAGAAACTCGAATTCGAAGACGGATTTATCACTGCTTATTCGGAGTCTATCATGTCAGGCGGTGGCGACTCCGGCACGATTAGCTTCACGATTACGGCACGTAAGTTCCAAATGGGCAATGCCGTTCACGAGAACGAATGGCCTGGCCACGCTGCCGGTTCGTAACAGCGCTTTGTAGCGCTAAAAAACGGGTTTCAAAACCCTGCAGCAAGGCGCAACATGATGCGCCTTGCTGTTTTTATCCTATTCCTTAAACCTTCGCTTTATGCCACAACAGATAAAGATTGACGTTACTGTGAACGGCCAAAAGATAGCCCCGTTCAACAAGTTGCAGCTCAGGCAGCAGTTTAATGAGCATCACTATTTTGAATTGCATTTCAATCATGAAGTGCTCGAAGCAGAAGGTGCCGTAAGCATTGATAAGTCTAAAAACTTTCTGGGCAAATCCATCAACATTACCATGGGCGAACTCAATGGCTCAGGTACCCAGCAATCGTTTAAAGGAATTGTAACCAACGTTCAGTTCACCAATTCACTGGACAATGCCGGAGACATTGTCTTCTCTGGCTATAGCCCAACCATCTTATTGGATAATGGTGAAGGGAACAGCTCCCACTTGCAGAGCAGCCTGAGCCAAGTGGTGCAGGGAATTTCAGGCAATGTGGCGGGGAATGCGCTTTCAGTAAAAGCTAACCCGGTCAAAAAGTCTTCAATACCCTACATCACGCAGTACCGTGAAAGCAATTTTCAATTCATTCGCAGGCTTGCCGCTGAGTATGGGGAGCACTTCTATTATGATGGCACTGCCTTGAATTTTGGGAAGCCTTCCAAAGTGCCTGAGCTAAGCCTGAGCTATCCTTACGAAATTTCAAAACTTGACCTACAAGTAAAAGTTGCCCCAGTAGGGTTTGAGCGCGTAGGATATTTGTCTAAAGAAGACAAAAAATCAACTTCAAAAAGCTCATCGGCACAAGTCGCAGGATTGGATAACCTCGGAAAGTTTGCCTTGTCCGAATCAGACAAAATCTTTGATAAAAAACCATCCGCTTTATCCACTCGAAAATTTTTATCAGCAAGTGAACTGGATGAGGCAGTCAAAATCTCAAAGTCCAATAGGGCCGCTGATTTGACTGTTGTTACTGCTACCAGTGATTCTCCTGCCCTGGGTCTGGGTTCCAGCGTGCAGATTAAAGCCAATCAGACAGATTTAGGGAAGTTTACCATCACATCAATCACCCACAGTTCTGATGGTTTTGGAAACTATTCAAATGAATTTGAAGGAGTGCCCAGCGGCATTGCTGTAATGGCTTCTCCTTACAACCAAAAGCCTCTTGCAGAACCACAGATTGCTATAGTGACAGACCTGGCAGACCCGGACAAACTGGGCAAGGTGAAAGTGCAAATGCTCTGGCAACAGGATTCAGATACTACCCCCTTCATTCGGGTTCTCTCACCCAGTGGCGGTACTTATGGTGATGGTAAAAAAACACGGGGCGTTTTTTTTACACCGGAAGTTGGCGATTATGTCATCATAGGTTTTACTCAAAACGACCCAGACCGGCCCTTTGTAATGGGTGCTTTGCCTACGGGCAAGGCTATTGACTCTGCAGCTTCTACCGAAAAGAATCAGGTGAAGTCAATTTCAACCCGAAGTGGCAATATCATTTCCTTTTTCGACAAAGACAGCGAGAATGAAATCCGGATACAGACCGATGATGCAAACTATATCAGCATCAATTTGAAGAGTAATGATGGCACGATAAAAATCTATTCTTCCAAAGCCATTGAAGTCAATTCCCAAGAAACCATCGTAGTGAAATCCGGGAAGACGATTGATGTGCAGGCGGCGGAAAACATCACTGTGCAAGGCGACAAAAAAGTAACCATCAAGTCGCAGGACATTGCCATGGAGGCTCAAAATTCCATCAGCCTGAAAGCTAATCAGAAGATTTCGGTTAATGGCATGGATGTAGCCATTGAAGCCAGTAATGGACTACAGGCAAAAGCTAATGCTTCTGCCAAAATGGAAGCATTGCAGTTAGAACTTTCGGGTTCTGTTGGTACTAAAGTGAAAGGCGGTGCCCAACTGGAACTTTCCGCAGGTGCTATGGCCAGCCTGAAAGGTGCACTCGTCCAAATCAACTAAGTCTGACTTATTGCGCAGCTATGGAAGCTAAACTCTACCAAATCCCACTTGCCTTCGGCACGCTGATGCAACGAGGTAAGGAGTTACCCTCAGTCAATCTGGGTACCTCTATTGCCCAAAATATTTTCCTCATTGTGTCCACCAAATACAATGAACATCGTTTTGATGCCGAATATGGCTGTGAAATCTGGGAACGGGATTTCGAAACAATTGTTAGTCCATTGGTATGGAAAGAGCAAATCAATCGTTCCATATTAAAATGCGTGGCCCGATATGAACCCCGCCTGGAATCTGTGACGGTAAATACAGAGATTGAAGAAGAAGAATATCGCCACCCAAGCACTGGTGTGAGAAGTATCAAAAAGCGCGTGACGGCCAATGTGCGTGGTACAATCAAGGCTACCGGAGAGATGTTTACCTGTGCCCCCAAGTTGTTTATTTCACCCATCTCTATGGATTAATGAAACCAGCTCCTATACCATAGATAGAACCTGCCCGTGATGCGTATTTGATTGCTTCCTCTTGCCCTAACTCATAAACCCGAGCTTAATAGCCAGAAATTGAATCAACTTGTTTAGCACCGACAAAACAAAACTGAGCAAAGATGCTATTGCAAACCGGATGTTTCGCAATGCGGCCCGTTTTTGGGGACTTAACGACACGAACATTGACAATTTCGACCCTTTGGTACGCCTGCTCCTTGAAGCCTGCGCCGTAGAGATTTATCGGATTGACAATGAAGTGGCCGCCCTTCAGCGGACAATGACCGAAAGACTGGCAGGGTTGCTCATCCCAGAAGTACACACGCAGCCCAGACCGGCTCATGCTATCTGCCATGCCCGTTCTACCGACGAATACCAATACATCGCTTTAGAAACTCAATTCCTTCATCAAAAAAGAATTGCTTCTGTAGCTAATGGTCCACTGGACACAACAATGGATGTATTCTTCTCACCAGCCGGGCGATTCAAGGCCATAGATGGGGATGTGAAGGTGATGGCTACAGGTGGAAATATTTATCGGATAGATGCGCTGCAAACCAAAGAAACTTTTCTGCGATGCATGTCCAATCGCTCATTCCCTGCCGGTGAAGTATGGGTGGGCATTGAAGCCAGCCCTGGAGTAGATCTGACCGACATCTCTTTCTATTTCGACCTGGCAGGTGTGCAAGACCGGTCGCGTTACCTGTCCATGCTTCGGCACTTGCGCTGCGAATGCAATGACAGAGAAATCATCTTAAACAGAGGCTTGTCGCATACCTCATTTGAAGACCATAAACTCAAGTTCGAAAATTCTTTAGAAGAGCTTTATCTGAATCGCAGACTCGAAAAGCAAGTAAACAGGATTTACAGTACCCAGTTCCTGACACTAAGCATAGACAATAGCTTCCTTAAAGACCCGGATGCGTCCTGGTTTATGCGTTATCCAAAAGCTTTTGAAGCCTGCCTGCAACCATCTGACCTGGCTCAGATGGAAGACAACCTAATTTGGTTCAAGCTGAAATTCCCACCCGAATACACGACAGAACTTACCGAAAACCTCACAATCGGTATCAACTGTTTCCCGGTTGTCAATCGTCATATCAACGAACTGAGTTATCGCCTCAATGCCTATTTCAACATCATCCCACTACTTTCTTCTGAGCAATTCCTGGCCGTAAAAGCTGTGGAAGGAACCGTAACCGGGCCGGGTGGGCGCAACGATTATATCTTCTATCCTTTTGACCAATATAATGATGCAGATAAGGGTATCTATACCGTACGCGATGGCGATTTAGAAAGGTTTGATTCCCGGAATGCGGCAGAATACCTGAACTATCTCGTCGAGTTACTTCGCGATGAGAGCCGCTCCTTTGCAGCCTTTGGCCAGGACTTTATGGCTTCTGCCATCAAAGAATTGAATCAAAATATCGGATTGATAGACCAGAAGATTCGCCAGAACCTTCATCTGCTCCAGACCGCCCCCACATACCTCCTCGTCAATCCGGTGGAAGAGAGCGATACCATCTTCGTGAAATACTGGACCAGCAATGGTGCGGCTGCCAATGCCATCCGTGCCAACACGACATTGGATCTTTACGTAGGCTCAGCTTTCAAGCGAAACAGCATCATCCTGATGAGCGCTACCAGTGGAGGAATGGACAAGCTGGAAAATACAGAAACACTGAAGGCATTCAAATCAGTATTACTCTCCCGTGGACGTATTGTTACCTCCGCTGACATTAAGAGCTTCTGCGCAGCCTTCCTGCAAGCCAATGCTTCAGAAATTCGCGTTGAGCGTGGCGTAGGCCTTAGTCCCATGCCCAACCAGGGCCTGATGCCCGTGGTGCGAGTCAGTATCAAACCCGGCCCGGGTGCTAACAACGACACCGATTGGGAACGATTGAAAATGGACCTCACCGCCGAATTAGAGCATGCCAGTGCGCCAGACATGAATTATCTGGTAGAGCTGAAATGATGAATTGCCGCCTGACTGAGCGAAACATGGATGATCAAGAGCTGAGAAAAAGGGTCGTAAGTTTATTAAAAGAGGATAGCTAACCGCCACTTTTCAACAAGCCAGTCTTTGGACAAGAAAATATTCACGCTCGTTAATAATATGATTTGATATGGGAAAGCCCGCAGCAAGAATTGGAGACATGCACGTCTGCCCGATGGTGACACCAGGTGTGCCCCCAATCCCGCACGTCGGTGGCCCGATTACCGGCCCAGGAGTACCCACAGTATTGATTGGCGGAATGCCCGC
>CAYRJR010000101.1:0-10187 GCA_964424655.1 uncultured Chitinophagaceae bacterium | reverse complement strand
GGGTAAGGAAATCCTGTACCCGGTGGCTACGGTAATTCTGGGTGGGCTGGTATCTTCCACACTGTTGGATATGATTGTTACTCCGGTTGTCTTTTTGAAATTGGGTGAAAAGGCGTTGAAGGAATATTTTCATGGGAAACAGGGACATGAACTATGAGCAGATCCTTAAATAAAAACCATGTTTCTGGCTGAATTTTCTAAAATGAAGCGCATCAAGATTTTGTCATTCCTGCTATGTCTGTCTTTGTGCAAAATCGGAGTTGCGCAGCCGACTATCAATTGGCGATTCGACACCCGTGATGCCTCATTTGGTCAGGCTGCCGCAGGCGATATTGATGGGGATGGAAAAATGGAGTTTGTGTTCGGTTGCTATCGTAATGATAGCTGTGTGTATGCCTTGAATGCAGAAAACGGCAGCTTACTCTGGAAATTCAATGCAGCAGGTGTGGCAGAAGGTTGCAACGATGCAGCGCCATTGATTTATGATGTGGACCACGATGGAAAAGGAGAGGTGATTGTGGCTTCGTCCTGTAACCCGAAAACATTTTGCCTGAATGGAAATAACGGTTCTGTAAAATGGGTTTGTGATACCCGGGGTAGCGACTCGCCCCCCAGCATTGCAGACTTAGAACAAGATGGGAAAATGGAAATCCTTCATGGCGAATTTGGTGGCTATGTGATTTGCATCAATGCGCTGGATGGCGCTCGCAAATGGGAGCTTGCCGTAGATACAGACTCCTGGATTCAAACAGCACCCAGCATTGCTGACTTGGATGGCGATGGCAAGCCCGACTTCGTTGTGGCTACCTGGAATGCAAAAAATAAAAGCGCTAATAAGGTGTATGCTTATCGTGGCTACGACCAAAAGCTTCTTTGGACACACAAGCTGAGTGATGTAGTGTATCACGGCTCTGCCATTGGCGACATAGATAACGATGGTAACATTGAGCTAATAATTGGCTCTTACAACGACACGCTGTACTGCCTGGATGCGCGAACAGGTGCCACCAAATGGACCTTCAGCTATGGGCCAAATTTTGCTGTCACGTCACCGGTAGTGATTGCCGATTTAGACCATGACGGCTTGTGCGATGTCGTGTTTTCAGCCTGGTATAAAATGACGGCCCTGAAGGCAGACGGCAGTACGTTATGGACCTATAATCTTCCCGGATATGCACAATGTTTTCGAGGGGCCACGATTACCAAGGTGAATAATGACAACTATCCTGATGTTGTTTTTGGAACAGATGCCGGCGACCTGATTGCACTTCAGGGGAATGATGGCAGCCTCTTGTTTCGAAAAAACCTACGCAGCGATTACGGTGATTCGCTCTTTAGCCTTGATTATGCACCCTTGTTGGGAGACTTTGACAAGAATGGGTCGCTGGATGTGTTTGTCGTAGGCGGGCATGCCGAATACCCCAATTTTTACAAAGACTTTGGGCGTGCGTATCTGCTTTCTGTCGGGCCATACCATCAAATGGATTGGAACATGTTTCAGCGAGATGTCTTTCGCAGAAGCAATGCCTGCAACGATAAAAATTTATCAGCTCCGCCAGCCATTCAGTCAGCGCCTGCGTCACTCAGCATCCTGACTGGAGCACTAAGGCAGGCATGCATTGCCGAAGTAATGACGCCTCAGGCCTTCGCAGCCAGATTGAGCCTTTTTAATGCGCAGGGACAGCTCGTTTTTTCAAAAGACTGGCCATTGCAACCTGGCACCAACCGACTAAACCTAACAGACAGGCTTGGTCCCGGCCTTTATTTATGCCGATTGGAAAGTGCAGGTTTATTGCTGGTGCAAAAATTCAGCGTCCGTTAAAACAAGGATTTTAGCTTGCGATACTTAGCCAGATTTCCAGCGTCTGTTTCTCTGCTGAGTACGTCATCTGCAAACTTCTTAACCTGATTCAGGCGGGAGGAAGCGGGTTCATCCTTGTAATACTTCGCGAGCAGAAACAAATTTGAACCAATGGAGAAGCGGTATTTGGCAATGGACTCGCTGGCCGACATGCTGTCTATGATGGTGAGGCATTTGGTAAACAGCTTTTCATCCTTTGTAGCCCGGGCATAATTGGTGAGATTAGATGCTAAAGCCATTTTCTCACCGCCATACACGCGTAGCAAATTCCGGCTCAGTAATTCAAAATCTTCAGGAGCACCTTTAGTGGATACTGAAGTCCATGCTGAAGCCTCGAGTAGATCTTTGGGGTCATGTTTTAGGATTTCTCTGGCCAGTATGTAAGCCGTATCCGGAGCTAACTGATTTAAAGCCCCCAGAGCTGCCCCCGAAACCAGATACGAGCTGTCGCCGGAGGCAGTAATCATAGCCTGTATTTCGTCCCGGTTATTCCATGTACCCAGCAAATCGAAGGCTGCAGCCCGTTGTTTGTTGTTTCCGGAAGTCTGTACCACATATTTCACCTGTGGCAGCAATACATCCCGAGTCGTCTGGCGTTTCATATTCTTCAGGCTACGCAGGGTGTACAGACGGATGCTTTGCATCGTGTCGCGGAGTGCATCAGCTAATAAGGTTGGCGAGAGCGACTGCCCATCATTACGCAAAGCCGCATCCACAGCCAGTAGTTTGCTGATGTAGTCAGAAGAATAATGAAGCTGATCCAACCAAACCTGCATTGGTTTTTCTTCGTCTATTTTCCCGGGCAACACATGATTTGCATCCACAATCACGAGCGGATATCTTCCTTCGGCATCGGCGGGAAAACTGAATTGCTGATTGCGTTTGTTGATGTGCAGCGACTCAATCCGTGCAGGTTTCCCTTGATAAATGACAGCAGCTTTTAGGCTCAGGTCATAGAGGAAATTGCTGTCCGGAGCGCTTTGCTGCTGTATGTTCAGCTTCATTTTTTTCCCGGCATCATCAAAAGCATAGCGTACACGAAGGGTAGGGTGGCCACCCCGGAAATACCATTGATTGAAGAAGGGTGTCCAGTCGAGGCCGGTAGCATTTTCTACAGCCAGCCGCCAATCGTCCGTTTCAGCGCTTTCTAAACTATGGCCGAGCAGATAATCGCGCATCGCATGAGTCATCAGGGTATCACCCATGAGGTCGTGCATATAGCGTAAGATGCATGCCCCTTTTTGATAGGAAATTCTGTCAAACACATCCTCTCTGCTGCGATAGTGATATCGAACTAATGGAGGGTCGTTTTGCTTAGCTGCTTCGAGGTAGGTCTGCAAGTCGCCCCAGGCATGTTCATCGGCACTGGCCTGGCCATATTTGTAGCGCCTCCAGAGTGTTTCGCCATAGCTGGCAAAGGATTCATTGAGGTTGATATGCGTCCAGCTTTCGCAAGTGACATAATCGCCAAACCATTGGTGAAACAGTTCATGGCTCACCACATCTTCATTGTTTTCATCCAAAAGCTGGCGGGCATTTTTGTTTACAAACTCACCGAAGAGGGAAGCGGTAGTATTTTCCATAGCACCACTCACATAGTCGCGGGCAACCACCTGACTGTACTTGGTCCAGGGATACGGAACACCGGTAACTGTAGAGAAATATGTCATCATTTCCGTCGTGTTGCTAAACATCTGACGGGCAAAAGGTGCATACTGAGGCTCCACATAATAATTCACATCGAAGCGTTGCATTTTATGATTGTACCAGACATCACGCACCAGCGCATAATTGCCGATGGCAAACATGGCTGCATACACCTGGATAGGTTGCAACATGGACCAGACATCTTTACGCATCCCGCTTCCAAAAGGCAGACTCGATACCATATATCCATTGCTCAACGTCTGCATGGAGTCGGGCACGATGAGCGTGATGTTGAACGTGCTGCGTTGGTTGGGTTTGTCTATGGTTGGCATCCAGTGTGAGTTACTCTCCGTCTCACCCTGAGTCCAGATTTGAACAGGCTTTCCGGGAATCTTATGATCAGTATTGATGAAATACAAACCCCGGTCTTCGCCAATAGCTGCCGAGCCGCCCGTGGCTGCGGCATAGGGCTTCGCTACGTATTCAATGCGGATGGTTTGTGCCAGTTTTGATTCCATATTACCGAAACGTAAGTGGCGTACATCTATCTTGAGTTGCTTGCCATCGTAAGAATAGCCCAACGGTTGCAACGCATCTGAGAAGAGACTTTTTTCAGCAACGGAGACAATGTCCATGCTCTTTGCATCCAGCACCAGGGTGTCCTCTGCATGTGCATAAGGCATAATCTGCAGCAACTCTTCGCCCTGTGCTTCTTTCTTTTCAAAATCAAAACTCAGCGTCAGCGTCGTGTTGACAATAGACCAAACACGGGGCGAGCTGGTTCTGAAAATCCGCATGGCAGCACTGGTGTCTGTAGCCTGAGTGCTTGTTGTGCTTACAGGAGTAGCCGTGAGCGCGCGCGGGCTGTGGCAGGAAAACTGAAGAGTGGCAGCGAGGGAACAAAAAGAAATGAGCAGGCAGGAACGCAGCTTGCGTCTTGAAAATGGATTAGCTCGCATAAGTGAAAATTTGACCATCGGTCGAAATGCGAAGTTGCAGGCTTCGGTTTGTATTCAATATCAGGCAGGATTTTGTTGGCTTTTTTTATGAAGACCCTGATATGCAATATCTGGCGACGAGCCATCAATTGATTGCACGTACTTTCGCCCCCGCGAAAACGCTACCGGATGATACAGGCTACTGTCAATGAAAAATTTCAATTCAAACTGGAACAGCAGGATGGTGCATGGCTCATCAACGGGCTGCCGGCTACAATAGATGCTGTGACCTCAGGTACGGGCGTTTTGAGCATTTTGTATCGCGGAAAGAGCTACGAAGCAATCATTGAAAATATTGACCGCAAGGAGAAATCATTACTTATTTCCATCAATAGGCAACGCTACCAAATTGCCCTCGCTGAGCCGATGGATCTGCTGTTGCGCGAAATGGGGTTTGATGCGGCTTCGCATAAAAAAGCAGAGCCTATCAAGGCACCTATGCCGGGTATGGTGTTGCGCGTGTTGGTCACGCCAGGTCAGCAGATTGAAAAGGGTGATGCTGTGTTGGTGCTTGAAGCGATGAAAATGGAAAATGTATTGAAAACATCTACCGCTGCCACAGTCAAAAACATCCGTGTGGCTGAGCGTACTGCGGTGGGCAAGGGCGATGTGTTGATAGAACTTGAGTAGCCTGATGAAGCACCTTCTATTTCTGATTCTGCTGCCCCTGTCGCTTATTGCCACCGCTAAAGAGCGATTTTCCTTCCTCTACATCCAGGGCGATAAACAGACCCCATTTTACGTGAAACTGGATGATGCGATGCAGCCCCGCTATGGCAAGAACTATTGCATCCTATCACAGCTTGCCCCCGGTCCTCTAACCATTGAGATTCTTTTTCAGCAGAATCTTTTTCCGCCGGAGAAGTTTACCGTGCTCATTCCGGATGGCGGCAGCCGGGGATTCCTTTTGGTAAAGAAGGAAAACGACTATGAATTGTACGATTTGCAACAAGGATTTTATCTGAAGTCAGGTAATACTACCGATGACGATCACATGCCTACAGCAATAGCAACAAATTCATTTCAGAAGCCTGAAGTGGTTGCCTCAAAACCTCTTGTTGAGAAGAAGCAAACGAAACAAAGCACAATCCACAAAAGCAGATTTTCTCTCTTTTCAAAAAGCGCAGCATCTGAAAAGAAATCTGTTCCTGAAAAAAAATATCCTGTCAAACACAGCCCTGCAAAGCCTGTCAGAAAGGGAGGCCCAGCCTTCATCCCAAACATTGAGCTGGGGCATGAAGGTGAAAAAAGGATACCCCCTGAGCCGGAGCGGCAAATGCCCATTCGCGACAGCGTGATGCAAATTCCACAGACTTCGATTCGGAACAGTGATTGCCCTAATGCCTTATCGAATGACGACTTTGGGAAAGTCTTCAATGCCATGTCAGCCCAAAGTGGCGATGAACAAAGGTTGTCATACATCCTCGGACAGATGGACAAATGCTACCTAAGCTGGCAGGCCCGTAGCCTGGCACAAATGCTCAGCACTGAGTCGGCTCGCTTCACCCTGCTTAAACATATTTATCCCCGCATCAGCGACCAGGCCTCCTTTTCATTGCTGGATGATTTATTCAGCACAGAAACCTGGAAAAATGCATTCAGCAAACTGCTGCATCCTTAAAGATTCATGAAAGTCAAAACCATTATCCTGGCCGGCCTTGCGCTGATGCTGATAGCCTCCTGCCGGCCTTCGCAGCAAAAACTCATCATCGGCCTATGGCAAGAGACGAGCGTGAAAAATCCGGAAATGGATTCGGCTTACGACCACCAGCGCATGTTTCTGGACACCGTAGGTAGCCAAACCGACTCCCTGGCAAACTACCGGCTCTACGGCACAACCAATATTGACACCTTCAAAAAATATCAGCGGGCCAACCTGGATGCTTTCAAAGAAGCTCAGGAAAAAGCGATTTCAGAAACCTGGTTCGATTTCCATCCGGACAGTATGGTCTATCTGCATTCTTTAGACGGACTGGACTCGGCCAAGTGGTATTTCGACGACAAGGCACTGATATTAGATGAGCAATTGCTCAAAGGCGGCGGCTCAAAGACCAGGATGGAAGTGATGCTGCTCAACGACACAGCACTGACGCTACATTACCGGGAAAACTACCTCAATTCAACCACCAGCTTCCGCAGGGTGAAGCGATAGGCCGTCTTATCTTCGCCGCGCCTTTCAAGCCTTATTTCAAGCTATATTTTTTTAATGATGCGTACCATACATTTTCGCGAAGCACTCCGGGAAGCCATGCAGGAAGAAATGCGCCGTGATGAGCGTGTTTTTTTGATGGGTGAAGAAGTGGCCCAGTATCACGGAGCCTACAAAGTGAGCCAGGGAATGCTCGAAGAGTTTGGCGAACGCCGCGTCATTGATACGCCCATTGCCGAATTAGGCTTTGCAGCAATTGGAGTTGGCGCAGCCATGAACGGCACCCGGCCAATCGTGGAGTTTATGACCTGGAACTTTGCCGTGCTGGCGCTGGATCAGATTCTGAACCATGCTGCCAAAGCGCTCTCCATGAGTGGTGGTCATTTTGGTTGCCCGATTGTCTTCCGTGGGCCTAACGGATCTGCCGGGCAGCTTGGTGCGCAACACTCACAGGCTTTCGAAAGCTGGTATGCCAATATCCCCGGTATCAAAGTGATTTCTGTTTCCAACCCATACGATGCAAAAGGGTTATTGAAAAGTGCCATCCGTGATGAGAATCCCGTAGTCTTTATGGAGAGTGAGGTGATGTATGGTGATCAGGGCGAGGTGCCGGAAGAAGAATACCTCATTCCCATTGGCAAGGCCAAAGTCGTGCGTGAAGGCAGTGATGTTACCATGGTTTCCTTCAACAAAATGATGAAGGTGGCAATGGGTGCCGCTGAGGAATTGGCAAAAGAAAATGTAAGTGCAGAAGTGATAGACCTGCGCACCATCCGCCCGCTCGACTGGCAAACGATTGCCGAATCGGTGAAAAAAACTGGCCGCTTAGTGATTGTGGAAGAGCAGTGGCCTTTTGGCTCCGTGTCTTCTGAAATCAGCTACCGCATCCAGAAGGAAGTGTTCGATTATTTAGACGCGCCCATCCGTCGTATCACTTCTGCAGATACCAATATGCACTATGCCCCCAACCTCGTAGCGGCAGCGCTGCCCAGCGTGGAGCGCACAGTGCGCCTGGCCAAGGAGGTGATGTATCTGGTGAAATAGCGTGGTTTGCCTGCGCTATTTTCTGGCGTATTAAATATTCCTCGTTCGACTTTCCTGAGCTATTATTAGGGCTTCAACTATTGCCCTATGCCAGAGCAACCCGAAGCACACAGCAATAGCATCAAGCAATGGGCAGAGGACGATCGTCCACGTGAGAAGCTTTTGCTGAAAGGCTCCGTGGCCCTGTCCGATGCAGAGCTATTAGCCATCCTTATCAACAGTGGCACACGCAAAAATTCTGCACTTGCACTCGCACAATTATTACTCGCCAAAGCCGGCAACAACCTGCAGGAACTCGGCAAGCTCTCTGTGAAAGAATTACAGCTCCCGGGCAAAGGACTTGGGGAAGCACGTGCCATCACTATTGCAGCAGCACTGGAATTAGGCCGCCGGCGGCAACGTTCGGAAGGCATCAGCAGGCCAGGCATTCACAATATGAATGACGCTTTTGACATCGTGATTTCACTGCTTGCTGATCGCGGTACTGAAGCCTTTTGCGTGCTCTACCTCAACCAGGCCAATCGGCTTTTGCGCAGCGAAATAATCAGCGAGGGGGGACTGGTAGGCACGGTGGCCGATGTGCGTGTGATTTTGAAAAACGCGTTGGCCTATGGTGCTACCCAGCTCATTGTGGCCCATAACCATCCATCTGGCAACCTCCAGCCCAGCGTGGCCGATTGCAAACTCACGAGCAAACTCCTCGAAGCGGCAGCCCTGATGGACATCCGGCTTCTTGACCATCTCATCGTGGGCGCCGGGCGCTGCCTGAGCATGATGGAGGAAGGGCTGCTGACATAGGCCTATAGCTTACTTCTCATCAAAATAGGCTATCAGTGAACTGTCAATGTTATTGGCCTGAAGAGAGATTATCTTTTTTAAATGCCCCTTGTTTGTAACCAGAATAGCCACATTCTGAGTTTGAAGATTTAAGTGCTCAATTTCTGCCTGGGAATCAATTAGCACCGGAAAAGAGGCATCTTCCAAATAATCCGCGTTATCATCCCCGCATATAACCGTTACGTCGTTGAAATGATGCGTTGCGAGATAATTCATGGCGTGCGCACTACAACCTTTGCAACCTATACATTCCGGGAACACGACGTAAGTATGTTTTCCCTCAGGAATTTGAACATGGTGCACGCGTTGCAAATAATCAGAAAAGATTGCATCGGGTTCTTTACGCGTAGAGCAGGATGCCAGCTCAATGGCTGCCAGCAACACCAAAATTATATACTTCATAGCTGATTGATTTTTTAGATTTAGTCATCAGATACAAGCCTTTTTCTCCAACAAAGGCATCATATAATGCCTGGAACCTGCCTTTCGGAAAATCTACACTCTTGATTTTCCTAAACTGCTCGTCAAGTACCAGAATGCGAAACGGGTAATCCAGCATGTCATTGATTCGGCTGCCGTCCTCGGTCAGGTAAGATTGCCGCTTTTTTATGCCGAGATAGAATACTTTGCGGTACGGGTCGAATTGAAACAGGCGAATGCCAGGACTAATGATGGCATTCTTAATGACATAAGGGATGCTATAGGTGCTATCCTCTTCCATTAATATGGGGTTGTAATCTTTGTCGAGGCTGCTTAAGCTGACGACATGCTGCCGCTGCTTCGTTACTAAGTTAAAGGAGTAGATACTGTCGCCATCTTCAAACATGTAAAAAAGAATATCTCCAACAAGACTGGTAAACGGGTAGCTTGAGTAATGGAATTTTTTTCTGTGAGCTTCGGGGAAAACGACGACCTTATCCACAAGACGAACAGTATCATCTATTATTCTGAACTGTCCCACGCAGGGCACTGAGAAGCGTTCAGCCAAAGTGAGGTTTGGCGACATTTTCGATTTTGATCCCATGGTCTGAAGAAAGGTCTCGTTGCTATCGATAAAAAGTGGCACTTGATCCAGGTAGGCATAGATATAGAATTGAGAATCCAGCGCAGGGAGAAATTCAAATCTCTTAGTGATTCTATCTCTTGTATCGCGTTCAGCAAGCAATAATTCATTTGTTGTACTAAACCAAGCAGTGCTATGAGCGCCTAAAAAAAAGAGTAGCAATCCTCGGTCGGCGCGCCGGAAATTTTTGTCTGGCTTATTAGATGACCGTCCTCAAGGCTGTTTTTATAAAGAGCTCGCGATGTAGGAAAGTATTCGGCAATCAATTTTTGACCCTCGCTGTCTGTGGCGATCCTGACAAGATAATTTCTGGGATCTTCAATTGTTTTTGCCTTCTCTGGTATTTCACAAGTTAAGCTGTCGACTCGGTATTTGAGGAAATTGCTTTCCGCTTCTTCTCCTTTGCAGGAAAAGAACAAGGCAAATAAAACAAGTAATAAAAGGCGCTGCATGATGACAAAGCGTGATGACGAGATAATGAAACAGGTATAATGTGGGAGCAAAAAATTAAAGCTGATGTACAACGAACAGAAGAAAACTCCTTAAACCCAAACGGGTACCGTGGGCCGGTACATCACTTGCAACTGA
>CAYRJR010000100.1:0-10230 GCA_964424655.1 uncultured Chitinophagaceae bacterium | reverse complement strand
CAACCAGAAGCTGCGTGCCTCAAGTGTGGAATTCCGGCTGCCCAAGCCATCATACACCATAGACACGCTGACTTATCTAAGTGAGCAGTTCCCGCTGGAGAAATTCCATGTCATCATGGGAAGTGATTCGCTCCAAAATATCAGCCGCTGGAAGAATTATGAGCAACTGCTGGCGCAATATCCAATCATCATTTATCGCAGGCGCGGCTTTGATGCTACCCCGCCAGAAGGGGCAAAAATCACTGTGCTGGATGCGCCGCTGCTGGACATTTCCGCTTCGTTCATCCGCAATGAAATCAAAGCTGGGCGCAGTGTTCGTTATCTATTGCCTGATGCAGTTTGGCAGTATGTGGTTGAGAACCGTTATTACCATTGAGCTGAGGAAATCCTCAATTGTACCGTTCACCTGAGTGGCACATCGTCCAAGCACTTTCCAGGCAGCATTGATATAAAACGAGGCGCAAAAACATCCATGGATCTCGAACAAGGTAGCATGGGCATAAGGCAGCATCGCAGTAGTTGATGCTATCACATCCACTCATTGCATGCTTCGACATCACCGTCATTGACGCGAGAAAGCATGACTACATTGCAGTCTATGGATTGGCTCAACAAGCATATTGCACGAGACACCTCTGGCCCGGAGCGTAAGGCCGGCACGACACCACAGCCTTTTGAGGGACTTGCCGGAGTTCGCTTTGGCCGCTACAGCGACAATAACAAATCATACGAAAAGATTCAGCTCTGGTATCAGGCGCAGGATTTGTTTAAGAAGCGGGAATTTCAGAAATGTACTACCCTGTTTTTCGACTACATCAATGATGAAGCAGAGGGCAATCTGAGGCTGCGCCAGGAGGCCGAAGGATTTAGTTTCGACCTGACTCAGGGCTCAAAAAGCATTTTTGGAAAATGCGACGGAAAAAGAATCGTTGCCGAAGCACCAATAGTGGTGATGGAACAGCCCTCAGTGGCTGTGATGCGTCGCCTTCTTGAAGAGAATTATGGCCTTTCTTACAGCCGGTATGCCTTAGACGGCAAGCAGCGCCTTTGCATCGTTTTCGATAGTAACCTGGATAGTTGCTCACCACAAAAATTGTATTACGCCCTGCGGGAAGTAGCTCAGTTTGCTGATGATTCGGATGATTTGCTATTGATGGAATTTCCAATGCTGAAGCCTGTCAATTGCGAACATGTCCAGCCTTTACCGGAAGAAGAGTTGCAAGTAAAATATGCCTACTTCCGCAAGTGGATTTTAAAGACTCAGGAACTCATCAAAGACCTGAATTCAGACCTTTTTTCCAGCACGATTGCCTACCTGCAACACGCGCTCCTATACCGGATAGATTATCTGATTGCCCCCAAAGGGGTACTGGCTAACCGGCTTGAAGCAATTATCAGCAATTTTCAAGACCAGGACGAGCAAGTGCCCGTCGTGGAGCGGAACGCCCGCATGAAAGAAGACATACAGGAGCTGCTTGAAATTTCAGAGGCTGACTTTTCAAAAAGCATGTATCGGGTACGGAGCAGTTTTGCCACAGCGCCCACACCGAGCCAGGAGCAGATAATCACTAACATCAGTACGGCCTACAAAGACGCAGTGGTGCATGAGAACAACCGGCTTCCTGTTCAGGCCTTAGCCATCCTCGAATATGGAGTCATGTTTAATCAGTTTTCATTCTCGATGCCTGCTATCCAGTCCGAGCTGGCTCAGATTTTCATGGCTGTATTGCATGATGATTACTTCCGGGCTTTAGGCACTAAAAAATCTTTTTATCACCCGGAAACACAACAACCCGATGAGGCATTGATTCGGGCAGCAGTGGACGAATGTATCAGCCGCTGGCAAGGAAAATTCGCATCCTTGCAATGGGATCACGGCCGTATCAACTACAGCAACCTTTGGGACTTTGCCCGCAGCTTTTCAGAGTATGTGGCATGCCTCAATCTGGAGCCCCGGCAATAGAAAAATTGCTTCCAAAATCTGCATTCTCAGAAGCTGAAAAAAAGACCTCATGACGATTCAGGAAATCATTGAAAACTACCAAAATGCCGTGGTTCAAATTGCAACGCGCGAAGGTACCGGCACGGGCTTCTACCTGAAGCAATGGCAGCTAATCGCAACCAACAACCATGTGGTGAGCGGCCAAAAGCAAGTCAGCATCAAAGGCAACCATTTTGAAAAACAGATAACACAGGTGCTCTTTACAGACCAGCGTTATGACCTTGCCTTTCTTGCGCCCCCACCAGACTGCTCCTCATTTCCCGATATAAAACTTGGAGCATACAACCTGCTACACGATGGAGATGAAGTCTTAGCCATCGGCCACCCTTACGGGCTTAATTATACCGCCACACAGGGAGTAATTTCCCGTGTAGGCCGCATCCAGCAAGGCATCCGCTACATCCAGATTGATGCAGCCATAAATCCGGGTAACTCCGGCGGACCGCTGGTGAATGCTGCCGGCGAGGTAGTGGGGGTGAACAGCTTTATCATCAGAGGCGGCGACAATTTGGGCTTCGCACTCCCATCAACATATCTGAAGGAAAACCTGGACTTGTATATGCCCCGGCGAGGGGAGCTGATCATACGTTGCGCAGCCTGCCGCAGCATGGTGACGCAGCCCGCTCTGGAACTTGGGAAATATTGCGCCAACTGCGGCCTGGAAATTGAGTTTCCGAAAGAAGTGCCTGCTGATGAAAATACAGACAAGGGCATTGCCGGCGTGGTGGAAGAAGCCCTGAAGCAATTAGGATATGATGTGACTTTGATTCGCATGGGCATTAATCGCTGGGAGCTGAAAGCAGGCAGCGCAAACATCAATGTAGCCTACAACCCAGATAGCCATTTCATCATTGCTGAGGCTGTATTGGCGCGCCTTCCGCAAAGTGGAATTGCTGGTTTATATCAATTCCTGTTACAGGAAAATTGTAAGCTTCATGGTATGTCTTTTTCCTTACAGGAAGATTGTATTGCGCTTTCATCGCTGCTCAGTAATCTTAACCTGAAAGCCGAAGAATGCGTCAGTCATCTACGTGCATTGTTTGAAACCGCAGACCGGTTTGACGACATACTCATCGGGCATTTTGGTTGCATCAAAATGCTGGAAGAAGGCTGATTACTTTTCATGCGCTAAGGCTTCAGCAAATAGATTCCTGCCCCCGTTCCGCACGAAAGTGCTCCAAGTATCTTTGCCGCCCCATGATAAGCCGCAGAAACATCCGTGTGAAGGTGATGCAGACCTTGTATGCACTATCATCACTCGACCCCGCGACGACCAACAAGTCGCTCCAGCAAGCCGGATTGAAGATTTTGAATGAAAAGCTGGAACGCTCGCTTGACCTCTTCAGCACGCTCATCCTCTTCGCCACCCGTGTGGCACAATACGCCGAAACAGATGCCCACCAGCGGGCAAACAAATACTTGCCCAGCCCCGAAGACCTGAACGTAAGTACCAAGATTGCCGGTAATGAAGCCGTCTGGCAGATTCTGTCCAATGAGACCTTTTCCGAAAAGGTGAAGCTGGCCCACTTAGAGCGGTACATTGACCAGGACTGGCTGCGCAAATTGTATCAGGAACTGTTGCGCAAACCGGAATATGTACAGTACATCACGACCGAGCGAAGCTCTGAAGAAGATGTCCGCATGTTTCGCTTCATCTGGGAAGCCGTCATGCTGCCTAATGAAGATTTTATAGAATATCTCAGTGATGAGCTGCCAGGATGGGAAGACGATTTCCCCATGTTGCAGATACTGATGGATAATTTTTTCAAAAACAGTCGCCGCTTCAACTTCCTGCACCTCGTATCCGGCGAGAAGCTGGAATATGCCCGCGACCTGCTCCAGACAGCACTCGAAAAAGAAGATTACTGCATGGAGCTGATTCGCCCCAAACTCGTGAACTGGGAAGCTGAACGAGTAGCTGCCATTGACCTGGTGCTGCTGCGGATGGGCGTGTGCGAGCTGCTCTACTTCCCTACTATACCTACGAAGGTGACCATCAACGAATACATTGACCTTGCCAAGACTTACAGCACGCCACAAAGCGGGCAGTTCGTGAATGGAGTGCTGGACAATCTTCTCAAAGAGTTAAGTAAATCGGGACACATTCGGAAAGACGCACGCGGCATGAAGTCGTAAATTCGCGCCCCATGTACCGCAGTTTTATAGCAGCCGCAGTGCTCTGCCTGGCTTTTGCCGCATGCAAGGATGATTCAAAAAAGATTCCCCCAGGCCAATCCTCTGCTTCTATTATCCACAATCCCAATACAGCCAACGGACTGGACACACGTGAAGTAGCCTCGCTGCCGGTATTGACTTTCGAAGACACCGCACACGATTTCGGTGTCATCAAAGAAGGTGAGAAAGTGGAACATGAGTTTGTATTTAAAAACACAGGACGCAGCTCGCTCATCCTCACCGGCGCAGAAACAAGCTGTGGCTGCACCGTACCAACCTTCACCCATGAACCTGTAGCCCCAGGTGCGACCGGCATACTCAAAGTGCTCTTTTCTTCCGAAGGCAAACACGGGCACGTGGTCAAAGTAGTGACGGTAAAATCCAATGCTTACCCTTCCACGAAGTATGTGAGCATTGCCGCCGATGTCCAGTAATATTTCCCGGAGGCCCCTTCCTGTAGCCTCATCAGTATAAAAAAACATTTCCAACAACGATTTAATCCCCAATCAATCCATGCTTTTCTTACAAGCTCAAGGCGGCAACCCCATGTTTTCAATTCTACTCATGGTCGGTATGATTGCCGTGAT
This sequence comes from uncultured Chitinophagaceae bacterium, assembly GCA_964424655.1. GTDB lineage: Bacteria > Bacteroidota > Bacteroidia > Chitinophagales > Chitinophagaceae > UBA1952. Next base: position 5,466 of record CAYRJR010000100.1, on the reverse strand, counting down.
GTATTTCTTCATGATTCGCCCACAAGCCAAGCGTGCCCGCGAACAAAAAAAATTCGGTGAGAGCATCGGCTCCGGCGAACAAGTGGTCACTTCTTCAGGCATTCATGGCCGCATTACGCGCGTCAATGAAGATGCCACCCTGCAACTCGAAATTGCCCGCGGCGTATTCGTAACCATCGAGCGTTCTGCAGTGAGTATGGAGCTGACCAACGCAGCCCGAAAGAAAACTGCTGCTACCACTACAGCCCCTGTAGCTGCCTAACACACTTCCCATGCTGAAAGTCGGCATCACCGGCGGTATCGGCAGCGGCAAGACTACCGTCTGTGCCCTGTTTGAGCTGCTTGGGATTCCTGTGTATTATGCCGATGACGCTGCGAAGGCACTCATGACCGGAGACCCTGAACTGGCTCATGCCATCAGGCAGTCTTTTGGTGAATCTGTATATCATCAGGGGCGGCTCGACCGGGCAGCACTCAGTGCAGCGGTGTTTGGCAATCCTGAGCAGGTAGCTGCGCTCAATGCCCTAGTCCATCCTAGGGTGCAGGCTCATGCCGCACAATGGATGGCTGCACAACAATCAGTTTATGCCCTCAAAGAGGCTGCTTTGTTTTTTGAAAGCGGCAGCAACACCGACATGGATAAAATGATCGGCGTCTCCGCTCCTGAAGACGTACGAATCGCTCGAAGCATGAAACGTAATGGACTCAGTCGGGAAGCAGTGGCTGCCCGTATGGCTGCGCAAATGGATGAGGAGGAAAAGATGATCCGCTGCGATTTTGTAATCGTCAATGACGAGCGCCAGGCATTGATTCCACAGGTATTGAAGCTGGATGCACTGCTGCGCAAACTCAATCCTTAGCTGAGCAGGAAAGCAATATCCTCAGGCGTAAGCCGCTTGAGCATGGCATTATCATCCGTCACCAAATCGGCTACCAGCGCACGTTTCCGCTCTTGCAGGATGAGCATTTTTTCTTCCACAGTGTCTTTGCAAATGAGCCGATAGGCAAAGATGTTTTTCGTCTGCCCGATGCGGTGGGTTCGGTCAATGGCTTGTTGCTCCACGGCAGGATTCCACCAGGGATCCACGAGATAGACATAGTCAGCCGCAGTGAGGTTGAGGCCTACGCCACCCGCCTTCAGCGAGATGAGGAATACCCGGCAGTTTTCCTGTGTCTGAAATTCCTGAATAGCCATTTCGCGCTCCTTAGTGGAAGACTGGCCATCGAAGTAGGCATAGGCAATGCCAGCGGCCTCCAATTGCTTCCTAATGATAGCAAGCATCCCTAGGAATTGCGAAAAAACAAGTGCCTTATGGTTGCCCACATTTTCAGTGATTTCCCGGATTAATTCTTCAGCCTTGATAGAATGATTGGGCAATGGTTCATCCACATTCAGGATGGCCGGCGAATCGCAGATTTGACGCAGTCGGGTCAACCCCTGAAGGATGTGAAAGGTGGAGCGTTCGATGCCGCGCTCATCAATCATGCCCAGGATTTGTGCCTTGTACGTGTTGCGGAATGCGTTGTAAATCTTCCGTTGCTCCGTGCCCATTTCGCAATACAAGACGATTTCTGTTTTCTCCGGCAGGTCTTTGGCTACCTGCTCTTTCGTGCGCCGAAGCATGAAGGGATATACGAGCTGCTTCAGTTGTTGCGTGATGTCTTCTTCCCGAAACTTATCTATAGGCGTAGCAAACTCATTGGCAAAAAATTCACGGGAACCCAGCAGGCCCGGGTTCAGGAAGTTCATCTGGGCAAAGAGGTCAAACGTATTGTTCTGTACCGGCGTGCCACTGAGTGCGAGCTTATGTCTGGCTTGCAGCAACAGTGAGGCTTTTGCCGCCTGCGATTGTGGATTTTTGATGGCCTGCGATTCGTCCAGAATCACGTAATCGAAGAGGATATCTTTCAGCCAGCGGATGTCAGAACGCATGGTGCCATAAGTCGTGATGACGAGTTGGCAATCGGGTAGCATGTTTGCACGATGTGCCCGCTTCGGTCCATGATGGATACATCGAGTGAGTGTGGGGCTGAATTTTTGAATTTCAGCTTCCCAGTTGTACATGAGTGTCGTGGGGCAAACCACCATGAATCTAGCCTCAGGATTTTGCGTTGCGTATTGCAACATATAAGCTAGTGCCTGTACCGTTTTGCCCAAGCCCATATCATCTGCCAAAATCCCACCCCAGCCTGCTTCCGCCAGAAACGCCAGCCATTGAAAGCCCGCGAGCTGATAGGGACGAAGTGATGCCTTGAGGTTTTCTGGCGGAGGCATATCGCTAAAATCCCGGTCAATGATGGCTGCGAGTTGTTGTTTCTTTTCTTCCAGCTCCTGCATCACAGAATCTTCATCCACCTCTGCCAGCAAGGTATCCAGCACCGAGAAATGGAATTTGCGCAGCCTGAGTTTCCCATCTTTCGCCTCGCCCAACTTGATGAGCAGGCTGTATTTCTTCAACCATTCTTCCGGTAGCAAGCCGATGGAACCATCCTGTAGCGGGACAAAACTTTGCTTGTTGGCCACCGCTCGTTTCACTTCTGCCAGGGACACCTGTTGTTCTCCAAATCGCAACGACACTTCTGTATCGAACCAGTCAATCCCAGAGCTGACACGGACCTCCGTTTCGGGCTTATAGGTTGAAATGCGCAATTGTTTCAGGCTTTCAAAACCCAGCACTTCTACTCCTTGCTCCTGCATGGCATCCATGAACCTGAAAAACCAGGAATGAGCTAACACAGCTTCGGCAGCGAGCGCGTATGAATGGCCAGCGCGTTGCATGTCACTATGCAGGAGGCGCAGGCTGTCAATGAATTTCGTTTCGGTTTCTTCATCACGGCGCAGGATGTGCACCCGGCCTTCATTCGCTGCCGTGATGTCGCCCTGAAGACCCCATCGAATCTCAACTGAACCATACACAAACGCAGGCTGAAACAGCAACATCCGCTCGCGCTCAGTCAGATAGAGACGCAGCCGGGGCTTGAGACTGATGCTCTGCTCTACCAGGCTGTCGTCAAAAACAATTGATAGCGTTTTGCGCCAGCCCAGCACTTTATTTTCCAAAAATTCCGGCCAGTCTGCTACACTTATTTCCAGCTTACCATCCGGCAAAAACTGCTCTGTTAATAGCAGGGCCTCCATCTGAGGAAGGGCATGAAGGGTGAAGTCATGCAAGACCAGGCCTTCATTCAGCATCCTGCATTCCTTGAAAGCAAAACGCTGGTTGCCCATTTCGAAGCAGAGATGGATGGCAATATTGTTTTCTTGCTGAGCTACGCGCAAAACCGGAATAGCCTGAAGTGCTGAAAAGGCAACCGGAATCAGGCTCTGGCTGTTGATTTCGGAGCCTGGAAGATGCACAAAACACAAAGGATGATTGCTCCATTGACTCAGCAGGCGATGATAGCGGGGCAATAGAAATTCCCATACCGCCTGGCGTAACTCCGGAGAGATTTTATCATGGAGCACTTCAGCAGGAGCGTCCCATAATTCACCAAAAGGCATCACCTTTTTCAGGTAGCGCAGCACCTCCTCCGAACTCAGCTTGCGCAAAGCTGCATTCAGCTCCCGGTCTTGCTGCGGGTAGCGTTGCGTAGCGATGAATTGCTGCATATCCGGCAGGGTCACGGCACCAATGAATTGATGCCCTTCTGCCTCTGCCTCGCCGGCAAGCAAACGAAAACTCAGGCCCGGGAATAGTTTTTCTGCAGCATCAGCCACCACTCCAAGTCGCTTCGAATATTTTTCTGCCGTAGGCTCAAGTTCCAGGGTCTCCACTACAGGCTGAGGCTGCTCCGGTTCGATGGCAGGCAGGGTGATTTTTTTTATGGATGGGTCGAGTACACGCAACATGGGCTTGCCATCCTGATAGCTGAATTCAAACTTGCCACTCAGGTCATCCTTTAGTGAGAAGCCATATTGCGACAGCAGCTTTTCTTTCTGTGCATCCCAGTTTTGAAGCGATTTAAAAAAAGCTGCACCCCGTTCCTGCAACACCTGAATAAAGACCGCTGCTTTGTGACGGCATAATGGATGTGTGCTTTCCGCACAGGAGCAGGAAGTATCGAAATAGCGCTCATCGTTCTGGCGCAATTCCACATGGTAGATCTGCCCATCATCGGGCACATCTGCTGACAGGCGTTCCTGGCGGGTCTGAATATTTTCAACTATGCGCGCTGCTGCCCAGTCTTTGGCAATGGTGTAGGAATCCGGTGCTGTAAAGACTGCAAGTAATTCATAGTTCACAGCACGCATGCGCACCAGAGTGTGCTGCTGTTCATATTCGATTTCAGTCTCGTCAAAAAATCCCGCAGTGGCCATTTCATTGAGTTGAAACAAGGCCGCCACCTCATGGCGGCATATCTCTCCAAGATTGTAGGGGCACTGGCAGCGCACCGACATAGCACGCTCATCATGAAACTTAGAAACCGTGACTGTGTAAAAATTCTGGTACTGATCATTGCGCACCCGGAAGCGTACCTGATGCAGCAAATGATCTACATCCAGAAACTGCACACCGCGGGTATGAAATATCCGCTTGCCGCGACGAATTACTTCTTCGGTACCGAGACGATAAGCAAGTTTGAGAAAAGGAGGCAGGGACATTCGCGCTGAAGCAATCGTCAAAAGTAGCTGAGATTGAGCGACTGACCTGCAGGCTTACCGATAAAGAATCCTCATTCTGACATGAAAAAAGCTTCCACAACTTACCAGCCCAGCACCTGCTTCAGTTTCATCATTCCCGCCTTGCTCACCGGCACCTTCGCCCCACTTTGCAGCCGTGCAATATGGCTTTCCTTTTCGTAGGGTTCAATCTTCGCAATCTGCCCCACAGGAATGATGGCTGAGCGGTGAACACGCACGAATTGCGCCGGGTCCAGCGAGGCTTCAATATGCCCCATGGTGGCTTTCTTCAGAAAATTTCCTTCGCGCGTAAAAATTTTCACATAGTCATCTGCCGCTTCAATATGCAGGATTTCATTTGCAGGAATGATGCGAATGGCACCACGGTCTTTCACCACGATGCGCTGTGCGTAGCCTGCCGCAGCGCCTTCTGCCAAAGCAGGCAGTGTCTGAATGCCCGGCTTCTTATCGGCAGTTTTCACCCATTTCTCGATGGCCTTATCGAAGCGGTCGCGGCTCAACGGCTTGAGCAAATAGTCCACAGCATGCGCTTCGAAGGCATCCATCGCATATTGGTCGAAGGCGGTGGTGAAGATTACGGACGGCGGCTCATCAAGCAATTCCAGCATCTCAAAGCCACTCAGCCTCGGCATCTGCACATCCAGAAAAATCAAATCAGGCATGTGTTGCTGAATGGCCTTGAAACCTTCAAAACCATCACCACATTCCGCCACAATTTCAAACTGAGGATGACTGGAAAGCAGGCTGGATAGTAGTTGACGGGCCAAAGGCTTATCGTCTATGAGTATTGCTTTGTACATAGCGCTATTGAGGGATTTGCAATG
>CAYRJR010000099.1:266-10277 GCA_964424655.1 uncultured Chitinophagaceae bacterium | reverse complement strand
CTGCAGCGCCATGGCTCTAAGAAGCGCCCCTTCTACTTCATCGTTGCTGCCAACAGTACTTCGCCACGTGATGGCAAGTTTATCGAGAAGCTCGGCACCTACAACCCGCTGACCATTCCCGCAACCGTCAACCTCGACCGCGACAGGGCACTCTACTGGCTCAATGAAGGTGCACAAGCCACCAACACCTGCCGCCGTATCCTGTCCTTCAAAGGCGTGCTATACCTGAAGCATCTGATGCGTGGCGTCAGCCTCGGCTTGTTCAATGAAGAAGCTGCCCGTCAGAAATTCCAGGAATGGAATGGTAAGCATGAGCAACTTGTCGTTGAGCGAGATGAAGCGCACCGTAAGCATAAATCGGAGAAGCGCTTTGCTATAGTAAAAGAATCTGTAGCCCGTGTGGAAGAGAAAATGGCTACAAAAGCTGCTGCAAAAGCTGCTGCTGAAGCACCTGCTGAAGATGCCATTGAAGAAGTTGTAGCAGCTACTGATACTGCATCAGAGGCCACTGAAGAGACCAATACAGAAGCATAGACTTCCAATTCTCTCAATAAATAACGGGACCATTTGGCCCCGTTTTTTTATTGCCTTCAATTTTATGCACCTGATATAGGTTACCAGCTTACTAAAAGCTCAGCGGCATGCCTGTATAGTTGGTTGGTGTGATGGCTTTTAATTCTTCTTTGATTTCAGGCTTAATGTCTAAGTTCTCTATGAAAGTATGCATGCTTTCCCGTGTGATTCCGCCCTTGCCTCTGGTGAGTGCTTTCAGGGCTTCGTAGGGTTGTGGATACCCTTCGCGACGGAGCACAGTCTGGATGGCTTCGGCCACTACGGCCCAATTAGTTTCCAGGTCAGCATCCAGCTTTTTCTCATTAAGGCGGAGCTTACTAAGGCCACGCGACAATGATTTCAATGCAATCATGGAATGGGCAAATGGGACACCGATATTTCTCAATACTGTACTATCGGTCAGGTCGCGCTGCAGCCGGGATATGGGCAGCTTTGCTGACAGGTGTTCGTAAATCGCATTTGCAATGCCCAGGTTCCCTTCTGCATTTTCGAAGTCAATTGGATTCACTTTATGCGGCATGGCTGATGAGCCGACTTCGCCTTCCCGAGTTGCCTGGTTGAAATATTCCGCCGAGATATAAGTCCATACATCACGACAGAAGTCAATGAGGATATTATTGATGCGCTTCAAGGCATCACATTGCGCGGCAAAACCATCGTAAGGCTCTATTTGCGTGGTATAGCGTGTGCGCTTCAAGCCCAGCTTTTGCTCCACCAACTCATTCCCGAAAGCAATCCAGTCCACGCTTGGGAAGGCTACATAATGTGCATTGAAATTGCCTGTGGCCCCACCAAACTTGGCTTTATTCGGGATGCCTTTCAATGCCTGAATCTGTCCCGAAAGACGATCCACAAACACATACCATTCTTTACCTAAAATGGTGGGTGAGGCAGGCTGGCCATGAGTGCGGGCCAGCATGGGTCGGTGGCGCCAGTCGTTTGCCTGCCCCTGCAATGTGTCCAGCAATTGTTGCATAGCCGGAAAAAACTCATGCTCCAGGGCTTCTTTCCAGAGTAATGGCACTGCTGTATTGTTGATGTCTTGAGAGGTTAGGCCAAAATGAACCCATTCCTTTACCTCACCTGCTCCTTCTGTTTCCAGTTTTTCTTTGATGAAATATTCCACCGCCTTTACATCATGGTTGGTAACTGCTTCGTGGTGCTTGATTTTTTCGGCATCCGATGTAGAAAAATTTTCCCAAAGGCTGTTCAGCCAGGCTTCGGTTATTTGGGTGGGAAGATGAAGAAACCCATGCTGGGCAAGCTGAATCAGGTAGGCAATTTCCACCCGAACACGATAGCGCATGAGCGCAGCTTCGGAGAAATAGGCAGCCAGGTTTTCTACTTGTTTTCTGTAACGTCCGTCAATTGGGGAAATAGCTTGCAAAGCAGTCGGATTCATGGCCGCAAAGATAGCAGGGCACAAAGGCGTGGGACTACGATACAGCAATAACAAGAGGCTTACCGCAGCATTTTTTTTAAAAAAATTGTACTGAAAAACTGTCTGCCAACTGCAGCTTAAACTTCCTCAAAATCTTTCTTTCCTGTTGGAAATTCGACCCTGTAGATGCGAACCAGCAGAAGCATATACGAAAGCAGGAGTGGCCCAAATATCAGCCCCATAAAGCCAAATAAAGGAATGCCGATGAGTACACCCAAGACAGTAATCACAGGATGCACATCCCCCAACTTTTTTAGCAGGGTGAACCGCATCACATTGTCCACATTCGAGACCACCAGCAGCGCATATAGCAGGAGTCCAATCGCCGATCCATCATGTCCAGTCAGGTAGAGAAATATCACCAAGGGTACAAATACTACGGCAGCGCCCACCACAGGTATCATTGAAAAAATACCCGTCAGCAAGCCCCAAAGAATTGGACTGCTGACACCAAAAATCAGGTAACCGATAGTAGCAGCTACAGCCTGAACCAGCGCCAATACTGGAATCCCGATTGCATTTGAGACCACCATCATGCGCGTGCTGTTCCAAAGGTTTTCTACGTTTTTATCCTTGAGCGAAATGAAATTTAGCAGGCTCCTTTCCATTTTTCTCCCGGAAATGAGCATGAAGTATAGCAGGAAAAAACAAAGCACCAGATTGGTGAATATTTGAACTGTGCTACCTAGTAGTGATGGGATTTGTGTCGTAATCCTTTGCAACAGGCTGCTGATTTCTGCCTCTTGGGGAAACAGCTTGGGTGCCGTTTGGTGCAGCTTTTCAGTAATCGTGTTGATTACATCGGTCACCTGGCCGGCATTGCTGAGCAAGCCTTCAACCTTGGGCACCAGCAAGACAGCGCTCAGCAGGAAGGGCAAGACAAAAACAATAATGGCACCAATGATGAATACCACCGATGCCAGCCATGGGCGCCAATGATGCACCAACGTGACTTTAAAAAACCATTGGCGCAGCAGAATGTAGAGTGTTGCAGCACCCAGCAGGCCCGGCAGAAAGGGATAAAGCTTTGTGGCTACCAACAGTATTGCACCGGCAATTAGCAGCAGTAAAACGGCTTGCTTCAGTTGGGCAGTGGTAAGCATCAACAATGAGGATATGACTAAGACGCGAAAATGTGAAAATTCAGCAAGAGCGCAATTTCTGTCCCTGGCTGGGTATGGGAACTGGCACGAAGTTTTAACCTTTGTGTCCAACCAATAATTCCCTAACCCCAACCCTAAAATCAAGCATCATGGCAAACACAGGCAGAACCGTGGCAACCTTACTCATCGGCGCAGCAGTAGGCGCAGCCGTAGGTTACATCCTCGCCACTGACAAGGAAAAACGCCAGGAAGTAGTGGACAACCTGAAACACAAATTCGGTAACCTGCAAGACCAGGTGAAGAATCGCTTCAGCAAGAAAAATCAGGACCTGGAGCAGGAAATCTATAACGCCTAATCCTCCTGCTTTTGGCTGATGAATTTGTTCGCAAACTGGAAAGAGAAAGCCAGCAACTTCATTGACGTGCGCCTGGGGCTGTTTAAACTCAGTCTCATTGAGCGCACGTCAAAAGTTTTTGGTCAATTGGTACTCACGTTTATCTATGCCTTTGTGGGCTTGATTGTGCTCGCTTTTGTTGGTATCGGATTGATGGAAGTGCTGGGCGGACTGTTGCAATCCCGCATGGCAGGCGCTTTCCTGACCGCTGCAATCTTTTTAATTCTCCTATTGCTTTTGCTAGCCATGAGGAGGACCTTGCTCCGCAGCTTTGTCAATCTGTTTGTCCGGCTGCTTACAGAGGAAGATGATGAAGACGATGCCGGTACAAAAGGGAACCCTCAAGGGCAAGAATCCTGATTGGCTTACCTCGTATTGTATCCTTCTTTTTCAAAGAATTTTCCTGAAAATCTTGTTTTCTGAAGCATGAAACTATACCGTAAAAAGCTCGATAGCCTGGAAGCGCTGAAACGCGAACAGCTTCGGCTGCGGTATGAAAGCAAGAAAACAGATTTCGGGGATTTACTGCCTTCGCCCGACTTGAAGTCGCTGGGTGCTTTATTGAGTTCGCAGAATGGCTGGCTGTCCATAATTACAGAGCTTTTGTCTGCAAAAAGTGAGGCTCAGTTCATCTCTGCTTTAGCTGTGCCGTTACTGAAAGCCTGGAATAAAAACCGCAGCCGGAAACGCAGGGAAAAAGAAGCTTCCGGAGCAGTACCCAAGCCTCCATTCCTTAAGAGGGCCATGCGAGAAATCGTGATTGGATACGTGGTGGGAAAAGCTGTCATGATGGGCTTGTCGGGCATCAAGGCTTTAAGAAAACGAAGGAAGGCCATGCATGATGAGGAAGAATAAAGCCTATTCCTTCAAAAGAACGGTAGCCTGAACCTGCCGCCAGAGCGCAGCTATTTTTTTGCCTTTAAGACATTGCGCGATCCTTCCAGTTTAAAAAATAAGAAGTGGCTATGGCAGGGCCTCTTCTTGCACGCCTGCCGGTAAGCTTTGTTGCTTTGTAATTGCATCTGCCTCTACATCCCGTTCTTGTCTTTCCTGCTGCCGCAAAGCCAGCCAATAGGCGCGGATGATGGGCAACATGCCCAGCAATAATCCGATTCCGGCAAGGGCAAAGACATACAAAACCTGCCGCACTGGCTGCATGATTTCATCAAAAGAAGTCATCCCTAAACCCGTTTCCCGCCAGGCTTTGAGCACACCGGCCACAATGAGCGACAACCAGAACACGGAGAGGCTTATCTGGACAACTACGAAGCCACGAGCGATATTTCTTTTAAGGCCTTCCCGCAACCGGTCAATGTTCAGGAAGTAGCCAAACGAAGACAGTAATATCATCGTGTTGATGCCAATGGTTGCCCCCATCGCATGGGCCACAGTAATGTGCGTGCCATGTGTGTATCGGTTGATTGCCGGGATGGACATGAACAAGGCCAATACTAAGTTGGCCATCACCCAATATTCCGAGGCGATGATGAAGCGATAGGGCAGCAGATGTTTCAGCTTCCGGTCCTGAGCCAGCTTCGATTTGAAGCCCTGAATGATGCTGATCAGGATGAGCCATTCCGTCATCGTGACACCATAGGCCACATAGCGAATCCAATGGTTGGTGGGCAGGTTGTAGATGTGGTGCCCCCAGTTAAACATCAGGTTGGTCAGGCCGAGGAAGTAGAAGAAAAAAGCACTGCGGCTTCGCGCAATTTTTTCATCACCTGAAATACGCACCATCAGGTAGAGTGAGGTGCCATAAATCATCTGATTCCAGGCGCCTACCATCGAACCGTTGCTCTTCCATTGCACCGTCAGCTCCCGCAGAAATGAATCGCGGAACCAGGGAATGTGATACAGGTTTTGCTCCAGGAATGTGGCTAAGAATGCCACGATGCCCGTCGTCCACATCCACACATAAAGTGGACTATCACGGCGGCTGCGCCAGGCTGCGAAATAGGCCCACATCAGGCAGGCCCAGGCCGCCAACAAGGGTAGCGCCAGCCAGGGCGGGAAGGCCCAGTATTCGCGACCTCCAAACTGCCTGAACGCATAGCAGCCAAAGATGATGATGATGGTGCTGACCCAGATGAGTATGAAGCTGCGTTCGGCCCGTGGTGCAGGGCGCGCAAAGGGATACACCTTCGGCAGATAAATGAGGATGCCACACACGCCGCCCGTGATAATCCAAAACAAAGCTGCTGAAACATGCATTGGTCGCAGCATGTAGAAGGGCAGTGTCTGATTGCTGAGGCCGGGATACAAAAAGGCAAACGATGAGAGTGAGCCAAACAACAAGGTGGCCGTCAGCATGACCAACGAAAAGCGTATGAGGAGGCGTTGCGCGGTGTTCATGGCTGAAGTTTGTAGCTGCCGTTCCATTGCACGGCACTGGCGGGCACTTTCGATTTTCCAGTCCGGTCCACCCAGTGCAGAAAGGCGCTGAGCTGTGCTATCTCCTGCTCCGATAGCTGGAAGTTGGGCATACGGGCCGTCCCGTTTTGCATGAATGCGTGCATATATGCGTCTCCTTTTTCGGCCACATTAGTGAGGTCCGGGCCCATGTAGCCGCCCAGGCCATAGAGCTGATGGCAGCTCTGGCAGTTTTTCGCTTGCCAGACCATCATCCCCTTGCGGGCCGTATCGCTGGGCGGCACATCGCCCTGTGCGCCTTTGCGGGTATAAACAAAAACGCTAAACACTGCACAGGAAATGCAGAGAAAAACAAGCACAGCACGCTTCAGCATGAAGCATCAAAGTAACCCAGCCTGAATGCGGGGATTGATGACTACGGTCAGCAACTGCGCTGATGATGCTTTGCCGGGTTGCAATCTTTATGTAGCCGGCTTTTGTGCCCTGATGCAGCTCCCGTTGCGTCGCACACTGATGGGCCAGTGCTGCTATCCTGCTTTCCTCCTGATGTCTGGTATGTCTATTTCAGATTGCGTTTGGGCATCATATTGCCTGTGTTTTCCGGGCAAAGCCCATCAGCGAAATCTTGTTGCAGTGTGCAACGCAACGGATGCCGGGCAGCGTGATGCAGCCGACTAAAAAAATCAAATCCATGTGAGGCCCTTCTACAAATCCTTCCTCCGGAATGCACGAGTTGAGAGCCAAAGCGGCACAATGACCCAGACTAAGAGGGCCAGTGCAGACATCAGGATACCGACGCTTGTCCCAAAAAACTCACGGAAGACAGCACCACTATAACCCATCAGGGCGCTTACATCCATGCGCAGCAGGATGAGGATGCGGGCCAGGTCTATCGGGTTGAGGAAGCTGATAGCCACCATCGGCTTTTCGAGCGGATAATCGGAGAGCTGGAACAAGAAAAACAGCACGAGTGCATCCCAGAGTAAAGACCAAAACAGCCAGAGGAGAATGGCCTTGCCGATGCCGCGTGCTTTGTCTCGTGTGCGGGCAGAAGCCAGCAGTGCAATAGCCACAAAAATCACGGACAGCGCTACGCCACAAAGCACCATTGTCAGGCCTGTGGCTCCTGGCTGAAAAATCAGTACGGGTAAGCCTACGCCCACCAAAAATGCAATTGACAATGCTGCGGCCAGGCCGGCAAATATGGAGAGCCAGATATGCCTGCGTCGCAAGGGTTGACTCACCAGCAGTTCGATAAACTCGGAGCTGTTGTACTGATAGATGGTCGTGAAAATCATGCACATCATAGGCACGATAATGAGGGTCAGATTCAGCAGGCTGAGCATGCCTTTGTCGGCATTGTCTTCGAGGCCAAATACTGAGCTGGACACGACCAGGAGCAGTGCCGTATAGAGCAGCACAATTCGGTTTCGCAGGATGTCTGCCAGGACGTATTTCACTACTTTTTTCATCTTGCCACTGCGGTTTGATTGGTGTTTTGCTGCATGATTCGGGCTATCACTTTTGAGAGTCTTTGTTCGCCGGTTTGCTCCTGCAGCTCGGCCATAGGCGCATGAAAGCGCAGCTCTCCTTCCTGCATGAAGACCACCTCTGTGACCAGTTCATCCAGCTCACTCAGGATATGAGAGGTAATCAGGATGAGCTTTCCATTTTCTTTTTCCTCCAGGATTTTTTGTTTTAGCACTTCAGATGAGACGGGGTCGAGGCCGGCAGTAGGCTCATCCAGGATGAGCACATCCGGGCTGAAGAGAAAGGCCAGAGCGGCGCTCAGCTTCTGTCGCGTTCCACCAGAAAGGGTACCAGTTCGTTTGCTGCCCAGGGTTTCGAGCTGGAAACTTTTGATGAGGGAATCGTCCAGTCTGGCATTCTGTCCGCGCAGGTCTTTCATCATGGCGATGACCTGCGAGATGGTTGCGGCTTCGGGATAGCGTCCCGTCTGTGGCATATAACCAATTTGGGCGCGGTAGGCATATTCTCCACGGATGTCTTTCCCATCAAACAGGATGCTGCCACTGTCTGGCACCACCATGCCGAGGATTGATTTGATCAGGGTGGTTTTACCGCATCCATTGGGCCCGATGAGTGCGATGCACTCGCCTTTGCTGAAACGGAATGAAAGGTTACGCAGGGCTTGTAGTTTGCCGAATCGCTTGTTCAGGTTTTTCGCTTCAATCATGATTTTCGGAAGAAAATATTGCTGGGAAATTGAGGTACTTCTGAAGGACTTGTTGGGATTTCAAAAAATGAATCATGCCCATGAAGTAAGTCGGTTTATTGTCGGTTGCCTGGTGGACGGATGTTTCGTTTCATCAGCGGTGAGTCGTCTTTTAGTCCGGCAGGAGTGATGCTGGGTAGCACTTTTTCAGTCTTGTCTAAGAGCGTTACCATAAAGCTTCGGAAGAGCATCATGGCTGGTGGGTTGTTTTCTACGACAGTAGAAAAAAGTGAGACAGGATGGTAAGGCACATCGCCGATACCGTCATGAGCCAGGTCGTAGCCTTCGTATTTGTCCCAATAGTTTTTGGAAAAGAAGTTGCGCGACACAGAGCTGTTGGTAGCAACATCGAAGGTGTTGCCGATAAAATCATTATTGCGTAGTGAATCATCTTCACAGCTTCCCTGAATGCGCAGGGCATAGCCGTTTCGTTCAAACACGTTTTTCAGAATCAGAATTCGGGAGGAGCCTTCCATGTGCAGCCCAGTCGTGTTATGCGTGAAGTAATTCCCTTCGATATAGCTGTCGGAAATTTCTTTTAAGAGCAAGCCATAGGCGGCATCGCCCCAGTTCCACTCAAAGAAATTGTTGAACATACGGATGCCATGTGTGAACATTACGGCCACACCGGCACCGTTTCTGGAGAAGATATTGCTGATGTAGGAATCGTGGTGCGAGAACATGAAGTGCAGCCCGTAGCGGATGTTGCCGTGGCTGTTGTTGCGCCAAATAATGCTGTTGGTGACGAACTCAAAATAGATGCCGTCGCGATGTCCCTGAATGTCGTTGCCGATGATGCGCATGTCATCACTTTTCCAGCAATGGATGCCATTCCCACTCAGGATTTCTTCCTTGCCATGAGCTACGAAACGATTGCCTTCAATGAGGCAGGAACGCCCGAACTCGCTGTACACGCCAAAGCAATTATTGTCGAACTGATTGTTGCGGACGATGCTTCCCTTGCTGCCATAAAGCCGGATGCCAGCAATATCATTCAGGCTGCTGTAGCCACTGTTGATGATGCGTAAGCCTTCGATGAGTACACTGTCTGCATGTACAGACAGGATTTCGAATTTGTTGTCGCCATCCAATATGGGCCAGCCAATACCCTGGATACAAATTCGCTTTGAGACGTTTAGATTCCCTTCGTGATAATGCCCTGCCCGGATGCGTACCGTATCGCCGGCATGTGCCTGTGCCAGGCAGTCTTTGATACTTTTTCCGCCAGGAGCAGCCTCCAGAGTGGCAGCCCGAAGCAGGCTGGAATGCAGCATCAGAACCAAGGCCAGAAAGCAATATAAATACTTGCTTACCCGGTCGAACAATGATGATGGCATGTTGTAAAGTTGAGCAGGTTTCTGTGGCAAATGAAGGCTCCCCGAAGAGCACGAATAAGCTGATAATGCGCGAAAGCCTTGCTTAATGCCGAAGGCTTTCCCAGGAAATTACCTCGCCTGTGAATTCTTTCGCGGCAGCCTGAAGGCTTTGCTGGTCTTCAAAGGCGGCTACATTGCCACCCATGGGTGAACGCAGGTTCTCGCTGCGCAACAGCAATGCTTTTTCAGCAGGGAGCAGGCTATGGTCGCCATCATATCGGGTGAGATATACCTCCCGGACTTCATCTGGTTTGAGCGTGCCTTGTGCCAGAAAGCCCAGCAGACAATGCACATCATCAAACTTCCAGGCCTTTCCTTTTTTGTTCATCACTTCAGCACCGAATCGCGCATCAGCAATGCCCATTTTGCAAAAGCTGCAATTGTCTTTTCCTACCTGTATGGGTGTAGGGCCACTTTGGCAGGAGCTTATTAATAGAGAAACGCCAATAAGGAACGGGAGCCATGCAGCCGCCACTGCACGTGTATTGGTGTTGCTTAATTGAACGGCCTTAGG
>CAYRJR010000099.1:0-256 GCA_964424655.1 uncultured Chitinophagaceae bacterium | reverse complement strand
AAAAACACCACTATGGCAAGCAACAGACCCGCAAGTGCCATCAGCCAGCCGCCAATATCGGGGATGGAATAGGCGCCGAAATTGAGCAGTTGCTTAAAGCCAATGAGCGGCGGTTGATAGCTCATGCCGGGCACCTGGATGGGAGCAGTATCACTCAGGTTGTGGCCATATTCATATTCCCATTTCCAAAAATCAACCATAACCAGTACGCCGAATGTGGCATAGAGTGCGAGCAATCCCGCTGCCAGTTTCTTGC
>CAYRJR010000098.1:0-10338 GCA_964424655.1 uncultured Chitinophagaceae bacterium | reverse complement strand
AACCCCTCAGTGTGCGACGCAACGGATGATTGGGAGCGTGATGCAGCCGACTAAAAAAATCATCGTTCCCATGCCGCTGTCTGCTTTGAATTTATTTGTGGAGAAAAGCAATTGTGGGCGCACCTACAGAAGCTGCCACCGCCACCCGAATCCCGTTTAAGGTGACGCTATCCGGTGGCCAGAGCGGTGTACCCCGAGTGGAGCAGGCATCGTATTCGGATGTCCAGGTGAGGATGCTGTCGCCATGATAGCCGGGTTCGCTGATGTGGAAGATGCGTGGATTTGCGGGCAAAAAAACTTCCAGGTCGGCATGGTTGTCAATTTGGAAGAAGCCATTTTCATTTTCTCTGAACGCGGTGTCGTGCTGCATGATGATATTGCCTGAAATCAGCGTGTCCCGTTTGATAAACTGGCTAAAGCCGGAGCCCGCTTTGAAGGAGCTTACATACAGCGTGTCTAAATCATCTGGCTGGAAGCCGACGAAGCTTATCTGCCCCGGGATTTTTGCGTAAATCATGGAGCATTCCCGCGTTTTGTGGCAGGCGCTACAGCAAAGCAGGGCCCAGACAAAGGCCATGTAGATAGGACTTAGCAGGGGCTTTCTGTGCATGGCTTTCAGTTATCGGTGTGAATTGTCTGGAGGGTTTTAAGAGCAATGGCTCTCGTTTTGGGAGAGCCATTGCTGAAAGGGATCACTTGTTGTTTTGAGAAAAGCAAGTGGCTATGTGAGCGGTTGCCTACTGTGTGTCGGACGTGGCAGGGGCGTTGTTTATTTTATCGAAGTCGAATGCCAGTGTGAAGCGTAGGGTATTGCTGAGCGGGTTGCGTGTGATACCCGAGCCGGAGGGTACTAAATAGGCGGCGTTGAGCGTGAAAATATTGTATTTGGCACCGATGCCAACTGTGAAGTATTTGCGGTCGCCTTTGGTCTTGTCCTCATAGAAATAGCCTGCACGAACGGCAAACTGGTCCTGATACCAATATTCCAATCCGGCTCCGATGTTGACTTCGCGGAATTCTTCCGAAGCGCCGCCGGGTGCATCGCTGAATGAATTAAGTATGCCACTCACGACGGTGACATCAGGATAGTAATAAGAAGGGGCATGACCAGAGATGGTGTTGCTGTCCTTGGGCGTAGGCACGAGCAGCTTATTGAGGTCCAGGGCGAAGGTTATTTTGTTGTATTCATCCAACTGCATGGTGTAAGCCACACCAAGGCCGAGGTTGATGGGGATGAAATCCTTGCGGGTGCCAGAGTAAGAGATTTTGCCACCGAGGTTGGAAATCACGGCACCAAAGGCGAACGTGTTTTTACGGAAGTCATCAAGCTCACGGGTCTTATTGTAATAGACACCTACATCGCCGGAAACCATGTTACCTGGTCTGTAGTCGGTACCTGGGGAAGCGCTCAGGCCTGTAGCGATAGCAGAGTGTATATAGCGCAGGCTGATGCCCGTGGAGAGATAAGGAGAAAGCTGACGGGCATAACCGAGGTCGAGCGAATACTCACGAGGCTTGCCGGTGCCGGTAGGGTTGGCGTTTACGTCCACATAGTTGATGTCGCCGAGGGAGAAATAACGCAGGGAGCCGGAAATCGTCTGGTAGCTGCCTTCCTTGCCGAATTTGGCATAACCGGAGACGTAGGCAAGAAAAATATCTGGAACCAGGTCTTTGAGCCAGGGTGTGTAGGTAAGGGCAATACCATAATTTTTTGTAGCGAAAGGCAGCTTGCCTACGTTCCAATACTGGGCATTGGCATCTGGCGAGAGGGCAATGCCAACATCTCCCATAGCGCCGCTTCGGGCATCAGGAGAAATGCGCAGGAAAGGAACAGCCGTGGTGATGGTATTGATCTGACCGTTGTAATTGGTCTGTGCGTATGAGCTTAGGCATATGCCCATGCAAAGGGCACAGCCAATAATGGAAATGCGTTTGAACATTTGGGGTTAAAACTCGGTTGGGGAAATCTAAGTCGTCGTTACGGGGCTGCAAATGTAGCCGATTGGGTGCAGCGCAGGCTATTAACGCAGCAATACTAACTTTTGGTATGCAGTGCCCTGAATTCCGTTTTGGGTACTCAAAACAAGGCGGTAGGGATAGATGCCGGCAGGTAGTTTGGCGCCGTGGTTGTCGGTGCCGTCCCAGGTCAGTTCATTGCTGTGGCTGCCGGCGGGTGTGAAGGATTGCTCTAAAAGCCGAACCATAGCCCCATTGGTGTTGTAGATGGCTATTTGTGCTTTCAGCAATTCATTCGGGTGGTTATGTTCGAAGAAGAAATGAGTTTCGTCGCTGAAAGGATTGGGGTAGTTAATCAGGTTTAGCACCTGGAAGCCGCCAGTTCCTACCACAAAATGCACCGTGCCTTCGCCGGAATTGTTGTGCGTGTCCCAGGCTTACACCAGGATGGTGTGCGGGCCGTCGCTCAGTCCGGTTATTGGGAAGGAAGCATGTCCGCGTTGGTAGGTGTTCGGCTCAGTTTCGTAATAGTCGTTCAGGATAAACGGATGTTCATCATCGCCATCCAGCACGGCAGTAATGTCGTGGCCCACGCTGTTGCCAGAGGCATTGATACCCGATTGGTCGGAGAACTGTACAAAAAGCAATGTATTCGGGCCAGTGATGCTCCCATCACGGAATAGCGAGTCTCCAATAAAAGGCTTGACGATGGGCGCATCATCATCAACGGCGGCACCGTCATAAAATCCGCCCACCATCAGGCTGGAATCGAATCCGGCACCATCCGTCAGGCCATTCTCGACATAGTAGCTGATTTTGCCGTGACCAAAATCGTAGTTCATGTCTTTGGGTACTACAAAGGAGCAACTGAAATGTCCATTGATAACCGTGGTGATGCCTTTGAAAATAACATTGTCCTGCACATCATAGCTGCGTTGTTCATGGAAGACTTTGGTGTAGAGGTTGACTACACGGGGCTTATCGAAAATGGTGATGTAAGCGCGGCCATTGAAATCATTCAGCATATTTCCGTTTGCGTCCTGCACATGTCCTTTCAGGGTGTAAGCTCCCAAGGCTCTGATGGTATCCTCCACAGTGCCATTGGCCATCTCTAGGAGCGAATCCGTAGCCACCGTGTATTTAGGGAAAGCAGGCTTAAGAGCAGGGTCACCAAGCAGGGTAAAACGGTAGAAATTGATGAGGGTCATGTTGCCATTGTTGCCATGCTTGTAGGTCTCATTTTTTCCTTCGCGCATGGCATCGCCAAAGGCCAGCCACTGGCCATTCTGAGGGGTATATTGAGCATTCAGAAATTGTAGGTTGATGTAGCGGTTAATGCCAGCATACACAGGCCCTGTGGTGGTCAGCATGGAGATGGTGCCGCCATCTTTTTTGAGAATAAGCTGTTCGCCGTCGGACACATAAGCAGGGTCATCATAGCGGGCATAATCGCAGGTAGCAGTCACCATGAAAGGCAGTTGGTTGAAGTTTTTCCAGGTGTCAAAATCCTGCTCGGTGAGGATACGTTCGTGAGCCAGGGTCACAGTGCTGCCGTGGCCGGTATAATTAATCAGGAAAGTGCCTTTGTAGATGCGGTCGTTGATGGCCTTATTGGCATCCGGACAACGCTCACCCGCGGGGGTAGAAACGAAGGGTAGGTTGTCGAGATAAATTTTCGTGTCGTTGCTGAATGGCGAAGCTGCATTTACGGTAGCTACTGCGGCTTCAGCATCCTGGAGGTGTGCGCCGGCTGCGTCTTCATTGTCGCCGATAAATGTGTTGCTAATGCGCCAGGGGCCAAGCGATGCAGGAGAAGTGTAGTTGATGATTTTGTCCACGGCATGTTCAGCATCTTCTTCGGTGGTGACGGGTATGCGACCGATGCCAATGTCGAGTGTATTGATGGTATTGAAATCACCGATGTTTTCGTTGTCGTCTAAGAAGCCGAAATAGTCATCCACCGTGAAGCAGTAGTCAATTTGCACGCTTTCATTGGATTCATAAGTGGGCACATAATTCGTGTTGTTCGGGATTCTGTTTTTATAGTCGAAAGAAGCATCACCGAAGAGGAGCAGATATTTCGGTAGCCGGCTGGTATCATTTCCTGCTTCTCGGTAGAAATAACGCATCATGTTGCGGATGCCTCCGATGTCTGGCGTGCCGGAAGAAAATTCATTGTACACCTGAGTAGTTGTGGCTACCAGCACACGAAGGCCATCATGGTTTCTGTGGTATTCAGCAAGGCGATTGGCAGCGTCCTGGAAGTCTGGGTAAGTCACGATGACCATCTGAGGTGCATCAGCACTGTGCAGGTCCTGATTGTCCACCTGAGGGCCAGGCACAGGTTGTAAAAAGCTGCTGCCATCGAGTGCTACAAATTCATGCAGACTGCTGGCATTTTGGGTAAACTGAAAACTGCCACCATTCAGGCTCCCGTTCATGCGAATGGGTTGCAGTGGGTTGCTGATGTCCCACACCTGGGTGGCATTGCCGGCATTTGTGATTGTATAATCAGCAACCGCAGCAGGAGCTACACTCCGCCAGTCACGAAAGCAAAAATTATTTCCTGCAAAAGCCAGCGGACGACGCCAATTCAGTTCGATATAATTCAGGTATGCCAGATCTTCAATCTGCACGGTTGAATAACTGAGTTGAAAATTGGCAGTTGCATCATGGACCGGCAATCGCATATCAATGTCATGCGTGCTCACAGGATTGGAATCCGGGTCGAGGCTTACAGCGCCGAAAGCATAGAGGTCAATAAGGCTTCCATTCAGGCTGGTAGTCATTTTCGTACCTGCCTGAGCCGCCCGTGCAGCCATGCTAATGCGCACATTTATGGAGTCTGTATTGCTATAAAGCGGAAAGTTGAAGTTTCGACTGAGTAAGGCATTGTAGCCATTTCCAAACAACTCTCCCCACCATTCTTTTCCGAAGCGGCCGGGATTGTAGAGATCCACTTCGTGGGCTGCATAATCATTGAAGCTATTCACCTGTTCCGTAGCAGGAGCAGCAGCATTTGCGTTCTGAATGCGTAGCCCCGGACCCGCATCGAAAGAGATAAAATAATAGCTACTGTCGGCGTAGAGATTAGTCTGGTGAATGAAGCGCTGATTCACGCTATCCTTATCCCAGCGCATGGGGCCAGGCGCATAAAAAGCAATGAAGTCGCCCTGATCAAAAGTGCCATCGCCGCCATCGTTTACCCAGAGCGCATTTTCTTCCAAATTATCAGGCTGAGGCATCGCATTGCTTTCATACAACATAGCGCCGCCGTTGCCTACAATACGGATGTTTTGAGAAGAAATTCCTCCAGCTTTCAGGCCCAATTGACGGGCCATCGAAAAATCAATCTTATAGATGCCACGTGCCGGAACTGCCAGTTTGTACCAGGTTCCGGAAGCAAGCGGAGCAGAAAGAAGGGCAGTTTTGGTTTGAGAAAGAATCGCTGCAGTGGCTGCTTGGGGCACATCGTAGGCAAGAGAAAAAGATTGCAGAATGCCGTAACTGCCATCTTTCAATTGTGTATAAGCAGGAATTGAGATGAGGGCAAAAGGGCGTTTACGTTCCGTGCCATTTTCCCTTGAAAAAGTAGAAGCAACAGCAGCCGTCACACCTTTTGGAAGTGAAGAAATCGGTGCATAATCCACATGCACCAACTGAATCGGCACATCCACAGGCAAATCAACCTCCTGAGTGTAAAAACCATTAAAAATTGCTTGCTGCCGAACACGATATTCATGGATGTCGGCATGTGCTATGAATCCGATTGATAGCAATAAAAGACTTAGACACAATGATTTTTTCATCAAGAGAGAATTGAAAACGAAAAGAAATTTCAACAAAAACTCCAACCTTACAAAAATACCATCTGGCTTGGCCGAAAGGGGCGCTCAGCCTTACCGGAAACGCTAAAACGCAATACACCTGACATTATTATGAAGCTCAGTAGATACCGGGACGAAATGACTTAACCAGAAGAAAAAATTTCGAGCTTGAATTTTTAGAAAAAGTGCTCTATCATTGTAACGCTTTTTACAGCCTTTCACAAACTACTTTCCACTCTTAATGATGATGAAAAGAACGATTGTCGGTCTGAGCGTTTTGTGTCTCGGAGCGGCGTTTACATTCAGCTCTTGCCACAATTCGGACAAGTCTCTGGCTAGTTCAGACAAGACCGGCTGGGATTATAATGACCCCAAGCTGGGCGGGTTTGACGTAACTCAGTATCAGGGACAACAAACAGGTCCAGGCCTCACTTTCGTGGAAGGCGGTCGTTTCACAATGGGGCAAACTGAAGAAGACCTCACCTACGAGCGTAACTCAATTCCTCGTACTGTTTCAGTTTCTTCTTTCTACATGGATGAAACTGAAGTGGCTAATATCCATTACCGCGAATATGTCTATTGGTTGCAACGCGCATACGGTAGCGACTATCCAGACATCGTAACCAAAGCACGCCCCGATACCACCGTTTGGCGCCGTGCACTCCAGTATAATGAGCCTATGGTGGAATACTACTTCCAACATGCTGCCTACAACTATTATCCTGTTGTCGGTGTAAACTGGTACCAGGCTAATGATTATGCCAAGTGGCGCTCTGACCGCGTTAATGAATATCTGCTCATCAAGCGCGGTGCTTTGAAGAAGAATCCCAATCAGTCTGGTGAAGATGTCTTTACCACGGAGTCTTATGTCTATGGCCAATATGAAGGAATCACTGGTGGTGGCCGCAAACGTGACCTCGACCCGAATGGTTCCAAGACCCGTAACTACAATTATTCCGATGGATTGTTGCTACCCAACTACCGCCTCCCTACAGAAGCAGAATGGGAATATGCTGCACTTGGTCTGATTGGTAACAATCCTGAGCCTGAGAACAAACGCCGTCGTGGTGAAGAAGTCATCACCGACCGTAACGTTTTTCCTTGGGGGCCCAAAGAAGGCAGCCGTTATGGCCTGCGTAATTCATACCAGGGCGAGTTCCTTGCGAACTTCAAGCGTGGACGTGGCGATGTGATGGGCGTTGCAGGTGGCCTTAATGATAATGCAGACCGCACTGCTCCTATCTTCTCTTATCGTCCCAATGCCTTTGGCCTATACAATATGGCTGGCAACGTGAGCGAATGGGTGCTGGATACCTACCGCCCAATCGTGGGCGAAGAAGCTGATTTCGCTCCTTTCCGTGGTAACGTCTATAAGGGATTTGAGCGCATCGCTGAAGACAATACCCTTCAGGAGAAGGACAGCCTGGGTGACATTCCAAGGCGCGAACTCACTCCTGAAGAAGTTTCAAACAATCCCGGGTACAACCCTGGTCGCGTTGCTGACCTGCGCAACTTCCGCGATGGCGACACCTCTTCAGATGCCTCTTATGATTATGGCCGCACTACCCTCATCAGCAACGATGCGAAAGTTATTAAGGGTGGCTCTTGGGCTGACCGTGCCTACTGGATGAGTCCCGGTACCCGCCGCTTCATGCAGGCTAACCAATCTTCTGCTACTGTTGGCTTCCGTTGCGTAATGGATCGCCTCGGTTCTCCCAACGGAAATAATGGTGAACAACCTGGCAACTACTTCGGCCAGCGTGGAAGCCGCCGTAAATAGCACTACTTTTTCATCATCTCTTCCAGAAGCCCTTCCTTACCGGAAGGGCTTCTGGATTTTTAGGCTTAGAAGTAGCCACTATGCGGATGTCAGGAGGCCCTGTATCGAATTCATTTCTGTGAGAAATATGGATCGAATAAGTCTATCAATTGCGCCGAATTGAAGATTTATCTGAAAGATGTGCCGGAGCAATTCATACCCGAATTCTCCTCTGTGTGCAACATGCTCTTAGTTTTTGAGAGACGAAGCCGTTCATTAATGGCGTAGATACCCCGTTCTAATTTGAAGACATGAATTGTTGCGAATGATAGCTTCCTAACCTGGTATTGGTATTTCAGATTGTCAGTGCTCAATGTGCTGACTTAGATTTTTTTCGAAGTAGAACAATAGTCACAAATCTTACAGCGCTTTTTCGAGATATCAGAAAGAGGCATCCACGATGCGGATTTAATCACTAATAAAAATGAGTGTCATTTTAATAAAGTGGTTAATTATTGTATATTAGGCGAAAGTTCTTGTGGCCATGAAATTTTTTCCAGGAGTGTTACTGTTAGCCTTGCCTGTTGTTTGTTCTGCTCAATATCATGGCGGAGTAAATGACGGAATAACGCAAGGCAGCTCATTCAACCTGAACCCAACACCCAGTATCTACATCGGAGGCGTAAACGATGGCCATTCTTCTACGTTGTCAACCGGCCAAAACGCGACGCCGGACATCTTCAAAGGCGGCATCAATGATGGGCACGCCATTGCCAGTGCTTCGGGGTTAAATGCTACGCCCAATGTGTATCTCGGTGGCATAAACGATGGCGTGGCTATGTCTCAGGCAAGTAGCCAAAATATCAATCCTCAAATCTATCTCGGCGGCATTAATGACGGCGTGTCCAGCATGCAGAGTGCCAGCCAGAATCCTACGCCCGACATCTACCTCGGCGGTGCGAATGACGGGCATGCAATTGGTACCTCAGGCGCGCAAAATGCTACGCCATCTATCTATACCGGCGGGCCTAACGATGGCTTTGTCATTGCAATCGCCTTGGGGCAAAATTCTTCTTTTCCACTGCCCATACAGTTACTCAGTTTTGGAGGTAGCTGGTTTAATGAAGATGCCATCCTGGCTTGGAAAACAGCCAATGAAACGGGCATTAACCATTTTGAATTAGAACGGAGTGAATCAGGAAACAATTTTCAATTCATCGGGCGCATAGAACCGGGTAGTGACCCAATGGGTAATGAATACCGTTACCCCGACCAGGGGGCCTACCTGTTGCCGATGGATGTCTTGTACTATCGTTTGAAGCTCGTGGACCAACAAGGGAAATCCCGTTATTCTGCTATTGTACGTCTGTCGAAAGGTTTGAATACCCCAGTAATTGCCGCATATCCGAACCCAACTCGTGGTCACATAACGCTGGCCCTGCTACAAGTGAAGGATTTCGCCACGTACCAATATCAGATTCGAGACAACGATGGGCGGCTACTCCAGCATGGTTCTATTTCAGCATCCCACACCTCGTTTGACTTGAGCCAGTATGCTGCGGCTTCCTATCACCTGAGCATCTTTAAAGCCGGTCAGCTTGTACAACACTTTACGATCATCTTAACCCCTTAATCCCTTTTTGCAATGAGAAAATTCTATTTGCTACTCGTGCTGCTGTGCATGGGTTTCCTGACCAGCCAAGCCAACAATGTGCAGATTTCAAACATCAGCATCATCAACAATGGGCCAGGAACCATCCAGGTAAAATTTGATGTTAGTTGGGACAATAGCTGGCGCACCAATGTAGGCCCCGCGAACTACGATGGTGTATGGGTATTCTTTAAGTACAAAGACGTCACTGGCAAATGGAACCAAATAACCTTAACCGGTGCTAACAACTCCATTCCCTCCGGCTTCGACGTGTTCTTAAATTCTCAATTTGCTAAGACTGGCGCCATGCTCTACCGCGACAACGTTGGTGCCGGAACCTCAACCCTCACTAATGTGAAGTTGGGTGTCATGTCCAATCTACCTTACGATATTGACGTGCGCGGCTATGCCATTGAGATGGTGTACATCCCTATCCCTGCGCCAAGTAGTCGCCCCTTCTTCGGTGACGGTGATGGCACCACCGAAAGCTATAATGCATTTCACTATGCAGACAACACCGCAACCACTTCGAGCGTCTTACCCATGAAATCCGATGGACTTTCGACAGACGATGCCGAACTCGGAACAGATGGAATCTATATCTACTCAAACGACACTATTCAAAAAACTAACCCTCTGGGTAGCCTGGATCCATTCCCGACCATGAAAGCAGTATGGTGCATGAAATACGAAATCACCCAGGCGGCCTATCGGGATTTTCTAAACACACTGGATTCTGAACAACAAGCCACGCGTACCATTTCAGCACCGAATAGTAGTACAGGCACAGCCGCACTGGTCGCTACTTCTGGGACAGGTAGAAACTATATTGAGATTGCAACGCCGGCAACGTCGAGTTCCCCTGCAGTTTATGGCTGCGATGCCAATGGAAACAACGTGTATAATGAAGCAGCAGATGGTGAATGGGTGCCAGCCAATTACATACTCTACCCAGACTTCGCTGCCTATTTGGATTGGAGCGGTCTTGCGCCCATGACCGAAATCCAGTTTGAGCTAATCTGCCGGGGATATTCTTCCTCTGGTGCTCAGCCTGCCATTCTGGGTGAGTATGCCTGGGGCACCAACACCATCTCTTACACCTCCTACACTATGAGCAATACATCTTCCGCTTCCGAAGCCATCAC
>CAYRJR010000097.1:3906-10416 GCA_964424655.1 uncultured Chitinophagaceae bacterium | reverse complement strand
ATGGTGCAAAACACAACTTCATTACCGCCCTTGGAAAACTGCTCAAAACCTTGTTTTAATTCTGGAACATTCCGGTACATCTTACTGGCCTGAGCCAGGCCCAATGCACGCACCATCTGCCCGGCAGTAGGCGAAATATCGGAGCTGGATTGCGGTGTCTGCGTCAGGTCTTTCCAGGCGCCGTGTTCATCCAGCCAGCGGGTTCCGTAGTGACCGTTCATCATGCGGCCGCCAGTGGCCGGCTCATCCTGTAGCTCGGGGTTGGCATAAAGCTGAGCAAAGAATTTCTCGATATCGCTCATGCCGGTTGCAAACATGAGCGTCTGGTCGCGGTAATAGCCGCTGCGGATGTCGCCCGGCTGCATGCATTTGGCGGCAGCAATCTGTGCCAGTTCCTTCCCGTCACCGAAGATGCCAAACTTGGCTTTGCCGGTCAGCACTTCGCGCCGCCCGATGAGCGAAGCCTCGCGGGATGCAATGGCCAGCCGGTAATCGTGTAGCGCTTCATTTTTAAAATCTTCAAAAGACAAACGGGATTCAGGGGTTTGTGGCAGCATGGGGCAAAGATATTGACAGGGGATAGCCAGACAACCCGCAAGGTTCTGAAGGCCGCGATTTTCAAAGAGCCAGACTGACAGGGCGGGCAAAAATGCCTTGCATCACTACAAGATTTGTATCTCTCGGTGGCTATATTTTTTTTGTCAGCTTTTGTGCCCTGATGGAGCATCGTTGCGTCGCACACTGAGGGGCCAGTGCTGCTATCCCGCTTTTCTCATAGCTGATGAAAGAGCTTGCGTATGCGGCATGTTCCAGGTTATTCCGGGCAAAGCTCATCAGCGAAATCTTGCTGAAGAGTGCGACGCAACGGAAGCTAAATAGTGAGCTAATGCCGGCAAAAAAATTATTGAGTCAAGCCTGATTCCTGAATGGAAAAGAGAGAAATGAAACGAGGCCGTCTGTTTAGGACGGCCTCGTGAGTAATAATTGGAGCTTCAGCTTACTTGATGATTTCAGTAACCTGACCGGCACCTACGGTACGGCCACCTTCGCGGATGGCGAACTTGAGGCCTTTCTCCATGGCGATGGGGGCGATGAGCTTTACAGTGAGGCTCACGTTATCACCAGGCATTACCATTTCAACGCCTTCAGGGAGTTGGCATTCGCCGGTTACGTCCGTAGTACGGAAGTAGAACTGAGGGCGGTATTTCTGGAAGAATGGCGTGTGACGGCCACCTTCTTCCTTAGAGAGCACGTAAACCTCACCCTTGAAATCGGTGTGTGGCGTGATGCTCTTAGGAGCGCAGATAACCATACCGCGGCGGATGTCTTTCTTTTCAATACCACGGAGCAGCAGACCAGCGTTGTCGCCGGCTTCGCCACGATCCAGAAGTTTCTTAAACATTTCTACGCCAGTGCAGGTAGAAGTAAGCGGGGCATCGTTGAAACCTACGATTTCTACGTTGTCGCCCACCTTAACGACACCACGCTCGATACGGCCTGTAGCTACGGTACCGCGACCTGTGATGGTGAAGACGTCTTCAACAGACATCAGGAAGGGCTGATCGATGGGGCGGGGAGGCAGCGGAATGTAGCTGTCCACAGCTTCCATCAGTTCGTCAATCTTGGCAACCCACTTTTCATCGCCAGCCAGTGCGCCGGTAGCCGAGCCCTGGATGATGGGGGTGTTGTCGCCATCGTATTCGTACTTGGAGAGCAGCTCGCGGATTTCGAGTTCTACCAGTTCCAGCAGTTCGGGGTCTTCAACAAGGTCAACCTTGTTCATGAAAACCACGATACGGGGAACGCCTACCTGACGAGCGAGGAGGATGTGCTCCTTAGTCTGAGGCATGGGGCCGTCGGTAGCAGCAACTACCAGGATGGCACCGTCCATTTGGGCAGCACCAGTGATCATGTTTTTCACATAGTCAGCGTGACCCGGGCAGTCCACGTGTGCATAGTGACGGTTAGAGGTCTGATATTCTACGTGCGCTGTGTTGATGGTGATACCACGCTCCTTTTCTTCGGGAGCGGCATCAATTTCATCATAACCTTTCTTTTCCGCCAGACCGCGGTTGGAGAGGATAGTGGTGATGGCTGCCGTCAGCGTGGTCTTACCGTGGTCCACGTGGCCGATGGTGCCGATGTTTACGTGCGGTTTCTCCCGCTTGAACGTCTCTTTTGCCATGTTGCTTTGAGTTTGAAAAAGTGGTTTCGGGTGTAAAAATTACTTTTTAGCGGCTGCGAAATTAAGGGATTTGATACATGCAAATAGCAGGTTCGGGAAGTAAAATGAGTGGCAATCTGTAAAAGAGATTTTAAACCCTGATGATGGCTTCCCAAGGCTCCGGTTCTATGATTGGTCAGGTTTTTCTTTTGGTATCCTTCTTCCATGACTTCCCATGCTTCTGGATGCGGCAGGTCACTGAAAATGAAGTACCCGTGCCGGCTGAATGCGCCTGATATAGAGCAGCGGAAGGAGCGTACAGATCATACAGAGCAACAAGGTGCCGGCATCCAGCGCCAGTATCTGCCAGGCCACCAGCCGCACGGGAACGGTGCTCATATTATAGGTTTCCTCAGGAAGATGAATGAAGCCGAATTGGATTTGTGCCCAGCAAAGTCCTAAGCCCAGCATATTCCCCAGTAGCATACCGCTGCCGCCAATCAGGCCTGCGAGTGAAAGGAATAATGCCCAAAGTCCCCTGGGAGCCATGCCGAGGGCCTTGAGTAAGCCAATCATGGTTGCACGGTCCACCATTAAGATGAGCATGGCCGAGGCCAGGTTGATGAGCGCAACGATGCCTACGATGATTAGCAGGATGCGCCCATTGGTATCTTGTGTGCCCAGCCAGGAAAAGACACCTTCATAAATAGTCCGGATACTTTGTGCATCCATCGGAGGGCTGAGGTAGCGGTAATAAATTTCATTGGCCATGGAATCCGGGTTTTCACCGTAGGCCAGCTCCACCTGATAGCCGCTGATTTCATTTTTTCCCCAGCCGGCCAGTCGTTGCAACAAGCGGGCATCACAAAGGGCAAATTGCTTGTCCACCTCTTCCATGCCTGTATGGTAGGTGCCTGCTACTTTCAGCTTCCGGATGCGTGGTGTGCCGCCATTAATGAAGTAGAGCCGCAGGTCATCACCCGGCTTCAGCCTGAGCCTGTCTGCGGTTCTGCGGGAAAGGATGATTTGCTGTGCGTATTCGGAGTCTGAAAAGTCAATGCCTTTACCCTGGAAACTGATGCTTTTAGGAAAGCGTTGTTGGGCGGTGATGCCTTTCAGACGGATGCCTTCCATCTCGCCCTCACTTTGCAGGATACCTGGTTTCAGGATGAAAGGATAGACAGCAGAGACACCTTGCATGGAGCGGATGTTGGCCAACAGAGTGGGGTCATCCTGCACTGGTTGAGCGGAGACGATATCGTTGCTGTTGGCATCATATGGCACCACCAGCACTTCGCCCCAGAACGAAAAAAGTTTTTCACGAATAGTTTCTTTAAAGCCGCCGATGAAGGCAATGGCTACAATCATCACGGCAACACTCAGGGCCGTTGCAGCCATGGCAAGGCGGATGATAAAGGCGGCAAAGGTGCCTTTCTGATGGCGCAACAAGCGCCGCGCTATGAGCAGAGAGAGGCGAATGGCTTATTCTGAATTAGCAGTCCTTGAGTTGGCAAGTTGACGCAGATTGAGCAGAATGCAGGGCTGAATTTGAAAATGATTTCAGATTTCCTGCTATGGGTTGGTATTAAAAATCACTTTGCCGGCTATTTGCCCAGTGCATTTAGCACATCATACTTAGTCAGGATATGAAAGTTGCCGCTTTCATCGGTAGCCAGCACAGCACCATTGTCTTTGTGGATGTATTTGCTTAGGCGGTCTATCTGCATGTCCATCGCGACTACCGGCAAAGGTTTTTCCATCACTTCAGCCACTTTTTTTTCTCTCAGCCCTTCTTCCTCAAGCATTCTTTTAAACAAGCCTTGTTGGGTGATGGCACCAATCATCTGTCTGTCTTCTTCAACCGGGATTTGCTCGATGTCATATTTCTTCATCAGCGCCAGCGCATCGGCAACGATTTGATTGGGCCCAATGGTCACTAAGCGGCGGTGTCCCAGCCCCCCGAGCAGGTCTTTCACCGTGTTCACGTCCAGGAAGCCACGGTCGAGCATCCACTCGTCATTGTAAATCTTGCCTACATAGCGGCTGCCGTGGTCATGGAAGATGACGACGACAAAATCGCCAGCTTTCAATTTGCTTTTGAGCTGACGCAAGCCAGCCACCACGCTGCCTGCGCTGTAGCCCACAAACATGCCTTCTTCTTTGGCCAGCCTGCGAGCCATCACAGCGCCATCCTTGTCGGTCACCTTTTCAAACAAGTCTATCGCATCATGGATATAGTTTTCGGGCAGGAAATCTTCGCCGAAACCTTCGCTGATGTAAGGATGTACTTCCTTCATGTCCAGTTCGCCGGTGTCGAACCATTTTTTGAGTAGAGAACCGTAGGTGTCAATGGCCCAAACCTGTATGTCCGGATTTTTTTCTTTTAAAAACTGCCCGATTCCGGTGACGGTGCCGCCGGTACCTGCTGCCACCACCAGATGGGTCACTTTTCCTTCGGTCTGATTCCAGATTTCTGGGCCGGTTTGTTCGTAGTGAGCCTGCCGGTTGGCGAGGTTGTCATATTGGTTTACGTACCAGGAATTTGGAACTTCCTGGGCCAGGCGTTTGCTAACACTGTAGTAGCTGCTCGGGTCTTCGGGATCCACATTGGTTGGGCATACAATCACCTCTGCACCCATTGCTTTCAGGATGTCTGCCTTTTCCTTGCTCTGCTTGTCGGTGGTGGTGAAGATGCACTTGTATCCCTTGATGATGGCGGCGATGGCTAAGCCCATGCCCGTGTTGCCACTAGTGCCTTCGATGATGGTGCCGCCGGGTTTGATTTTGCCTTCCCGCTCGGCCACTTCCAGCATTTTGAGGGCCATTCGGTCTTTGATGGAATTGCCTGGGTTTCCCCATTCAATTTTTGCATAGACAGGGCAGGGGAAGTCGGCTACGACGCGGTTGAGGCGCACAAGCGGAGTATCGCCGATGGTGCCGAGGATATTGTCAAAAACTTTGTGCATGATTCAGGAAGATAGGCCGCGAAAGTAGCGGTAATAGCAGGTTTGGCAGGGATAGTGAATACCTGGCAGATTTAGTTAGTAAAATCCGGGAAAGCCTCGTGTAGATTTATGAGAGGCTGGAATTTCTTACAGTAGGGTATCCTTTCCTCAATGCAGTTTTGCAATGGCCTCCCGCATCCGAACCATTGCTTTTTCGAGTTGCTCCATGCTGGTAGCAAAAGACAGCCGGATGCAACGTGCATTACCGAAAGCCCCACCATTCACGGTAGTGATATGTGCCGTATGCAGTAAATACATGGCAAAGTCTTCATCGTTTTGAATGATGGTTTTGCCATCACTTTTTCCGAAAAATGCGCTGATGTTGGGGAAGGCATAGAAGGCTCCTTTCGGATCGTTGATTTTCACGCCGGGCATGCTTCCCAATGCACCAATCACAAAATCCCGACGCTGGTGGAAGGCCTTGGTCATGTCGCGGGTAGGTTGTTGGTCGCCGTTTAAGGCAGTGATGGCCGCCCGCTGGGCAATTGAATTAGCGCCGGAAGTGAATTGAGCCTGGAACTTATCACAGGCTTGTGCCAGCATTTTAGGCGCAGCCATATAACCCAGTCGCCAACCCGTCATGGCATAGCCTTTTGAAAAGCCATTCACCACCACTACCTGCTCCCTGATAGATTCAAACTGGGCAATGCTTTCATGCTTGCCGCCGTAGTTGATATGCTCATAAATCTCATCACTCAGCACGGTAATTTCTGGGTAGCGGGCAAACACTTCCGCCAATTCTGCCAGTTCATCTCGGGTATAGACCGTGCCGCTGGGATTGCAAGGCGAAGAGAAGATGAACATCCGCGTGCGCGGTGTAATGGCTGCTTCGAGTTGTTGGGCAGTGATCTTGAAATCGGCTTCGATGGGTGCATCAATATAGACCGGTTTACCCTCGGCAAGCTGCACCAATGCAGCATAGGTCACCCAGTAAGGAGCAGGGATAATCACCTCATCGCCGGGGTTTACTTCGCAAAGCACCACATTGGCTAAGGCTTGCTTGGCTCCCGTGGATACGATGATGTTTTCCGGCTGGTAGTGCAGCCCGTTTTCGCGCAGCAGTTTGTCGCAAATGGCTTGCCTTAATTCAGGAAAACCGGCTACGGGAGGATATTTCGTAAAGCCTTGCTGCATGGCTTCTGTGGCGGCATCACAGATGTGTTGTGGGGTTCGGAAGTCGGGCTCTCCCAGGCTGAGGTCTATCACGTCCAGGCCTTGTGCTTTCAGCTCCCGGCTCAGCTTGGCCATCCGGATGGTTTGGGGTTCAGATATCAGGTCGAGGCGATGAGCAAGTTGCATATGAAGGCCGCTTGTGGCGGTGAGCAAAAGTAGCTACACCGG
>CAYRJR010000097.1:0-3896 GCA_964424655.1 uncultured Chitinophagaceae bacterium | reverse complement strand
GCCTGCTCTTAAAACTCAGCCTTCACAGCACAATTACCTTTGGCCGCTTATGTCAGAAAGCCCCATGTTTTTTTATCCGGGAAAGCTCCGCGATGGGCAGGAAGCGAGCCTGCCTGAAGATAGTGCACGACATATCGCCCAGGTGCTGAGGATGAACGCAGGCGAGCCTGTTCAGCTTTGCGATGGACAAGGGATGAAAGCAGATTGCAGTATCATCAGAGCGGTAAAAAAGCAAGTGGAGATTCGATGCCTGCATGTATCAGAAATTTCGGCTCCCAGTCCCTCGCTGCATCTGGCCATTTCTTTTACCAAAAATGTTTCGCGCAATGAATGGCTGCTGGAAAAAGCTACTGAGCTGGGTGTCCATCGCATCACGCCGCTCATCACGGAACGCAGCAACCGGGAACGGATACGCCCTGAGCGCTGGCAGTCCATCCTCTTATCGGCAATGCTTCAAAGCCGGCAATATTGGCTCCCGCAACTGGCTGCGCCTACTCCCTTTGCGGATGTAGTTCGGGCGGAATATGCGCATTGTTTTGTAGCACATTGCCTGACTGAATGGGCAAGCTCCTTTTCATCCAATGAAGCTGCTTTTCTGAAACGAATTCCTATTCTGGAAGCCTTAAAGAAGGGGCAAAATGCCTGCATCTGCATCGGCCCCGAAGGAGACTTTTCTCCTGCGGAACTAACTTTAGCTTGCACCGCAGGCGCCGTTCCTGTGTCGTTGGGCCCCAATCGCCTGCGCACCGAAACAGCAGCCCTTACGGCCCTCACCAGCTTCTATCTGCTTCATCATGCGTCTGCCTCTTAGGCTTCTTCTTCTCTTTCTTGCACTGCCTTTTGCCGCCACTGCACAAAACCTCCGCCTTGGATTGTTGATCTACAGTGGCGGTGGTGACTGGTATGCCAATCCTACTTCGCTCAAAAACCTGGCGGCATTTGCCAATGCGCAATTGGGCACCCATTTCGTTGCTACCGAAGGCCAGGTTCCGTCTGCGAGCCCTGAGATTTTCAATTATCCTTTCCTCCACATGACGGGCCATGGCCGCTGGGACCCTACACCTGAAGAAGCTGCCAACCTGAGGCTTTATTTAGAGAGTGGTGGCTTCCTGCATATTGATGACAACTATGGCCTCGACCCATACGTGCGTCCGGCTTTGAAGAAAATATTTCCAGAAACCAGTCTGGTGGAGCTCCCTTTTTCTCATCCCATTTATCACCAGCGTTTCAACTTCCCCAATGGCCTGCCCAAGATTCATGAGCATGATGGGAAAGCACCACATGGTTATGGCCTGTTTTGGAAGGGGAGACTGGTCGTTTTTTACAGCTACGACACCGACCTCGGTGATGGCTGGGAAGATCCCGAAGTGCATAAAGACCCACCTGAAAAAAGGCTTCAGGCCTTGCAGATGGGGGCTAATATTTTGGAGTATGTGTTTACTGATGGTGGTGCATCCAGAGGCCTATAAAGCCTCCGCGAATGATTCTTTCCGGATGGGATTTTATCCGTGAATCCTGCTCCGGTGCTTAGATGATGTCCCCGTCTTTGTTGCTTCATTAAATGTTTCCTTGTGAAAAATGCGCATCGGCAAAATGGCTTTATAGCTTCCCTTCCAGTCCTGCTATATTCCGCACCTTTGCGCCGTTCCAGCAATTTTTTATCATGAAGCACAAGCATACTTTATGGATCGCCGGGCTTGCAACGGCTGCAGTCCTTTTTCAAACCAATATGGCCAACGCACAAAAGAAAACGCCTGCCCGACACAAAGCTGTTTCTGGCAAGGCTGCAAACAGCTCCAAGAGCAATTTTAAAGTTGCTGCTGAATCCTTCGCAGACCTCCAGCTCCTGCGCTATCAGGTGCCGGGCTTTGACGAACTGCCACTACAGCAAAAGAAGCTTTCTTACTATCTCTATCAGGCTGCGCTTTGCGGTCGCGACATCATCTACGACCAGAAAAGCAAGTATGGCCTCACGCTGCGTAAGACCCTGGAGGCGATGTATGGCAGCTATAATGGCCCGCGCAACACCAAAGACTGGAAGGAATTTCAGACCTACTGCGGTCGTTTCTGGTTTTCGAGCGGCAACCACCACCACTACGGCAACGAAAAGTTTTTCCCCGAGTGCAGCCCGGAATATTTCTACAGCGTGATGGCGCATTGCAACGAATCCCTGCTGCCTAAGGAATCGAACGAGTCGCTGAAGGCCTTCTGGGAGCGCATGCAGCCCATCATCTATGACCCCAACGTGGAGCCGCGTCTGATAGACCTGCGCTCGGGCGTGGACAATGTACAGGGTTCATCGGTCAACTTTTATGAGCACGTAACCCAGAAGGAAGTCGAAGATTTCTACGCCAAATTCGACACCAAAGGCGATGCGCCTTCCTGGGGCCTCAACAGCAAACTGATGAAGGAACAAGGCCAGATTCAGGAACATGTTTGGAAGAGCGGAGGCATGTATGGCGCGGCTATCCAGAAGATTATTGACTGGCTGGAAAAGGCAGTACCCGTGGCGGAAGATGCTCAGCAAGCCAATGCCCTGAAGCTCCTTATTAAATTCTATCAAACAGGCGACCTCAAGACCTTCGATGACTACAGCATCGCCTGGGCCAACGACGTGAACTCCCGCGTGGACGTGGTCAATGGCTTTATCGAAGTCTATCTCGACCCACTCGGCAAGAAGGGCTCTTTCGAAAGTGTCGTTTCAATTAAAGACCTCGAAGAGACCAAACGCATTGCCAAGATTGCGAGCTATGCTCAGTGGTTCGAAGACCATTCACCTCTGATGCCCGAGCACAAAAAGAAGGAGGTGAAAGGCATCACGGCAAAGGCCATCACGGTGGTAGTAGAAAGCGGTGATGCAGCCCCCTCCACACCCATCGGCATCAACCTGCCCAACGCCGACTGGATTCGCAAGGAACATGGCTCCAAGAGCGTGTCGCTGAGCAATATCATCCACTCCTACAATGTGGCTTCCGCCGGCAGCGGTATGCTGGAAGAATTTGCCACCAATCCCACTGTCCTGGCCCGCCTGAAGAAATATGGCAACCTCGCCTCCGACCTGCACACCGACATGCACGAGTGCATCGGCCATGCCTCCGGCCAAATCAACCCGGGCGTGGAGACCACCGACAAGACCCTGAAGAACTACGCCAGCACACTGGAAGAAGCCCGCGCCGACCTCGTAGGCCTCTATTACATCATGGACCCGAAGCTGGTGGAGATTGGCGTGATGCCTTCGCTGGAAGTGGGCAAGGCCGAGTACGACCAGTACATGATGAATGGCCTGATGACCCAGCTCACCCGCCTGCAACCCGGCGCCCAGCTTGAAGAAGCACACATGCGCAACCGTGCCCTGAATGCCTACTGGGTCTATGAGCACGGCAGGAAGGACAACGTCGTTGCGTTCGTGAAGCACAACGGCAAAACCTATGTACAGGTGAACGATTATGAAAAACTCCGCACCCTCTTCGGCGAGTTGCTCCGCGAAATCCAGCGCATCAAGAGCGAAGGCGACTTTGCTGCTGGTCAGGCATTGGTAGAGGACTATGGGGTGAAAGTGAACCCCGAACTGCACCGCGAGGTACTGGCCCGCTATGCCAAACTCAACATCAAACCCTATAAGGGCTTCATCCAGCCCCGTCTGGTTGCCGTGAAGAAGAACGGCGAAATCACGGACGTGAAAGTGGAATATCCTACGAGCTTCTTCAGCCAAATGATGGAGTACGGCAAAGACTACGCCTACCTGCCCCTGCACAATTGACCAGAAGCGCCTTGCTTCTTTTACTGCACCAATTCTCTTTTAAAGCCGGCTTTTTTTAGCCGGCTTTTTCAATGCTATTCAGCATCCGTTGCGTCGCACTCTTCGGCTGGATTTCGCTAGTCGGCTTTGCCCGGAA
>CAYRJR010000096.1:0-10441 GCA_964424655.1 uncultured Chitinophagaceae bacterium | reverse complement strand
TACTTCGTGCGCATCACGGCAGATGGGGAGGTATTTAGCCGAAGGGTGGTGTTGGAGTAGGATTTTACTCACTGCAAAAAGACAGGGAAGGCTGCTTCGTTATAGAGGCGGCCTTTCGTTTTTTCCGGGCAAAGCCGAGCAGAGAAATAGGGCTGAAGAGTGCGACGCAACGGATGCTGCATAGTATTCCTGAAGCTGGCGAAAAAAGAACGCACCCGAAGATGCGTCCTGTAGCGTTTGTGACTGGCAACAAATCCTTAGAGTTTTTCGAACCGGGCCTGAAAGAAGCGCAGGTATTTGGGCTCGTAGATCATCTTCATGCCTTTTATCTTATTGCGGCGCTCGAACACGCGGGCTGTAGATTCGGCGATCACATCCATGTGGGCCTGGGTGTACACGCGGCGGGGCAGGGTGAAGCGCACCAGCTCAAGCTTGGGATAATAGTTCTCACCATTGGCCTTGCGCCCGGCGGAGACGATGCCTCTTTCCATGGTGCGGATGCCGGAGTCGAGATAGACTTCAGCCGCCAATGTCTGTGCGGGAAATTGGTCTTGCGTCAGGTGCGGCAGGAATTTCTTCGCATCCACAAATATCCCGTGACCGCCGATGGGCTGCACGATGGGGATGCCATACTTCATCATTTCCTGACCGAGATAACGCACCTGCCCGACGCGGGCATTCATATGGTGGTCGTCCACACTTTCGAGCAGGCCGATGGCCAGTGCTTCCATGTCGCGACCGGCCATGCCGCCATAGGTGTGCAGCCCTTCATAAACCACGATGAGGTTGCGGGCTTCTTCAAACAAGTCCCAGTCGTTGAGGGCTAAAAAGCCGCCGATATTGACGCAGGCATCCTTCTTGCCGCTCATTGTGGCACCGTCTGTCTGGTTGCAGATTTCGCGAACAATCTGGATGATGGGCATGTCGGCATAACCCTTCTCTTGTTGCTGGATGAAGTAGGCGTTTTCGGCAATGCGGGTCATGTCGAGCATGATTTTGATGCCGTGTTGCTTGGTGAGTTTGCGCAGTTCTTTCAGGATTTTCAGGCTGATGGGTTGCCCGCCGGCCATGTTTACCGTGGTCGCCACGCAGATGTAGGTGATTTTTTTAGCCCCATGCTTTTTGATGATCGCCTCTACTTTGCTCAGATCAATATCGCCCTTGAAAGGATGCTCAGATTCGGAATTATGGGCTTCATCAATGATGACATCTGCGAAGATGCCACCCGCTAATTCCTGATGGAGGCGGGTGGTTGTGAAGTACATATTGCCCGGGATGATGTCGCCTTTCTTAATCATGATTTGCGACAGAATGTTCTCGGCTCCCCGTCCCTGGTGGGTTGGGACGAGATATTTGTAGCCATACACATCGCGGATTACCTGCTCCAGGTGGTAGAAGTTTTTTGAGCCGGCATAGGCTTCATCGCCGCGCATGATACCTGCCCATTGCTCATCGCTCATGGCATTGGTGCCACTGTCGGTGAGCAGGTCTATGTACACATCCTCTGACTTGAGGAGGAAGGTGTTGAATCCTGCCTCTTTCATGGCCCGTTTACGTTGCGGAGCGGTGGTCATTTTGATTAGCTCCACCATTTTGATTTTGTAGGGTTCTGCCCAACTGGTTTTGATATTCATGACTGAGTTCTTTGTGTTGTTTAGATTTTGAAATGATGGATTAGGAGGGGACTATTGAGGCAATAGAAATGGGAAAGCATTGCCTCTGTGCGCTCTGTATTGTTATGGGTTGATGGGTTTCATTTTTACGGTGAAGTGTCGCAGCAAGGGTGCTTCTTCCACGATGGAAAGGCCACTGATTTGATTGCGATTCCGGAATACTTCGATGATGACTTCTGCCACATAATCAATATGGCTTTGGGTATAAACCCTGCGGGGAATGGCTAAGCGCACCAACTCCAGAACAGCAGGGATAAGCTGCCCTTGCGCATCATACTTGCCAAACATCAGCGAACCGATTTCTACCCCACGAATGCCGCCTTCCAGATACAATGCGCCAACCAGTGCCTGCCCGGGGTATTGAGCTACCGGGATGTGTGGCAGGAAAGCTTTTGCGTCCAGATAAACTGCATGTCCTCCGGCAGGGCGCATCACAGGCACCCCGGCTTCATGAAGCTTTTCGGTGAGATACTCAATGCTGCGAATCCGGTATTGCAGGTAGCTTTCATCCACCACTTCTTCCAGGCCGATAGCTATCGCCTCCAGGTCGCGTCCGGCAAGGCCTCCATAGGTCGGGAAGCCTTCTGTGATAATTAAGAGGTTGCGGCATTGTATGGCCAGATGCTCATCGCTCAGGGCCAGGAAACCACCAATGTTGGCGAATGCATCTTTCTTGGCGCTCATGGTCACACCATCAGCGTAGGAAAACATTTCCTGAGTAATCTCAATGACCGGCTTATCCTGATAGCCTGCTTCGCGCAGCTTGATGAAGTAGGCATTTTCTGCAAAGCGGCAGGCATCAATAAACAGAGGAATTTGATGAGCTGCACACACGGCTTTCACCTCGCGGATATTCTGCATGCTGACGGGCTGCCCACCTCCACTGTTGTTGGTGATTGTGAGGATGCACATCGGGATGTTTTCGGCTCCCTTTTCAGCGATAAACTTCTTCAGTGCTTCCACATCCATATTGCCTTTGAAAGGCGCAGGAATAGAAGGATGCTTACCGGCTTCGCAGATCAAGTCAACACCGGCTGCACCACTGTATTCTATATTGGCCCTGGTGGTATCGAACAGGGTGTTGCTGACAAAAAATTTGCCCGTTCCACCCACAGTGCTGAACAATATTTTTTCTGCTGCCCGTCCCTGGTGTGTCGGGATGATGAATGGCATGCCTGTAATGTTCCGGACTGCCTTTTCGAAGCGGTAAAAGCTGGGGCTGCCGGCATAAGATTCATCGCCTTGCATGATGCCTGCCCATTGGTGGCTGCTCATAGCGCTGGTGCCGCTATCGGTCAGCAGGTCTATCAGCACATCTTTGGCATCCACCAGGAAAGGATTGTAATGCGCAGCAGCGAAAATCTGTTCCCTTTGTTCGCGCGTGTTGAAGTAAATCGGTTCAACAGATTTTATCCGGAATGGTTCGATGATGGTTTTCATTTTATGAGTCAGTTTTTTTGAGAAGGATGGATATGGTGAAAGCCACTTTGCAGCAACTGCCCGCCGGGCACATGTATGGACGCGAAAAACCCAATGCTCCTTTAGGATGCAAGCGTTTTATCCGTCATGATTGATTGAGCAATCAGGTAGGCTTACGCAGAATCTTGCTCCATAAAATGAGGGCAGCTACAAGACTTTTTGTCTGTATCGTTTTTGGCCTGAGCATGTGTATGCTTACCTGAAGGAGCGACATCCGATTCAAGCCAGATGGCTCTGTCGGTATCGGAGTACTTTCTGCTTAGGTAAATGTAGCCAGGTGCCATACGCCCGATTGATGATTTACATCACCTGAACTACTGACTGCGCCACATTATTTCAAGGCTGGAATTTGCAGTAATGGCAGATTCCGGAGCTTCATTGCGCTTCGTATTACATCATTTTCCAACGATGCTTTTCAGCTCATTGAGCTTCATCAATGCTTCCACCGGCGTGAGCGTGTTGATGTCCGTTGCATGTAGGATTTCGCGGACGCGTTTCAGGTCTTCCGTCAGCCCATCGAAGATGTTGAGTTGCAGGCTTGCTGCTTTAGGTTGTTGTTTCCGGATGCGAGTGACCACGGCTGCCTCTTCCTGCCTGACCTGTCCATGTGCTTCTTCCAGCAGGGCTAAAATTTCCTCTGCCCTTGAGAGCAATTCGCGCGGCATACCAGCCATGCGGGCCACCTGAATACCGAATGAATGCCGGGAGCCTCCTGGGGCCAGTTTGCGCAGAAAGATCACCTTATTCCCGGTCTCCTGATGGGTGATGTGGTAGTTGCAAAGCCGCTCCAGGCGTGCCTCCAGCTCATTCAACTCATGATAGTGAGTGGCAAAAAGTGTTTTCGGTCGGGCAGGGTGGTTGTGTAGATATTCGGCGATGCTCCAGGCCAGAGAAATACCATCATAAGTGCTGGTGCCACGGCCTATTTCATCAAGTAGAACGAGACTGCGTTCCGAAATACTGTTCACGATACTGGCCGTTTCATTCATCTCGACCATGAAGGTGCTTTCCCCGCCACTCAGGTTGTCGCTGGCACCGACACGGGTGAATATTTTATCCGTCAGTCCAATGGTGGCAGCCTCAGCGGGCACGAAGCTGCCCATGTGTGCCATGAGGGTAATGAGTGCTGTCTGCCGCAGCAGTGCGCTCTTTCCGCTCATGTTCGGACCGGTGAGGATGATGATTTGTTGTTGCACTTTATCAAGCAGGAGGTCATTGGCTACATACTGTTCACCGGCTGTGAGGCGCTGTTCGATTACCGGATGCCTGCCTGATCGGATATCTGTAATTGGCTCCTCGCTGAGCTGTGGGCGGCGGTAGTGGAAATGTTGGGCGTGTTGCGCGAAAGAAAGCAGGCAATCCAGTTGTGCAATGATGCCGGCATTGGTCTGGATGGAAGCAATGTAAGGTTCGATGGCGGCAAGGAGTTGGCCATACAACTCCAGTTCGAGGCTCAGTATTTTCTCTTCTGCGCCCAGAATTTTCTCTTCATATTCTTTCAGCTCCGGAGTGATGTATCGTTCCGCATTGGTAAGGGTTTGCTTGCGAATCCAGTCTTCCGGAACCTTGTTTTTGTGAGCATGCGTCACCTCGAGATAATAGCCGAATACATTGTTGTAAGCCACTTTCAGAGAAGGGATGCTGGTGCGTTGGATTTCTCGTTGCTGGATCTGCAGCAGATAACCTTTCCCACTTTGAGAAATATGCCGCAGCTCATCCAGGGCTGGATGCACGCCTTCCTTAATTACGTTCCCTTTCGATGCTAAGGCTGGTGCATCTTCCTGAAGGTTGTCGCGGATGCGTTGTTGCAGTTCGCCACAGGCCTGAATGCCCTTGCTGATGTCTGAGAGGATTTCCTTGCCCGATGCGTGGCAAAGCAGCATGACCTCTTCCATGTGGTGCAGGCTGCGGGCCAGTTGTAGCACTTCGCGGGGGGTAGCCTTTCGCAGCGGAATCTTACTCACCAACCGCTCTACATCGCCGGTGTGGCGGATGTGCTGGGCAAGCTGATTGCTCAGGTCTTGTTCGGTTATCAGCAGCTCCACGATATCCAGCCGTTGCCGGATGCGGTGAATGTCGAATAGCGGGAAAATCATCCAGCGTTTCAGCAGCCGTGCGCCCATGGGGCTGAGTGTACCATCTAAGGCTTGAAGCAGGCTGCTTCCTTCTCTTTCGCCCGAGGGTAACAGTTCAAGATTTCGGATGGTGAATCGGTCCATCCACAAAAAAGAATCTGCGACGATGCGGTGTATCCCTGTGACGTGTTGCAGGTTGGGATGCTCCGTGTCCTTGAGGTAATGCAAGGCGGCTCCGGCAGCCACCACCGCGGCTTTCATGTCTTCTATGCCATAACCTTTCAGGCTCTTCGTGCCGAAATGTTGCAGCAGCAATTCGTAGGTATATCGTTCCGCGAAAATCCAGTCTTCGAGGGCAAAGGTGTACACCCTGTTGTCAAAGCGCTGGCGGTAAGCTTTCATACTGCCTTTAGACAAAAGAACCTCGGATGGATTAAAGCTTTGGAGCAGCTTATCCATGTATTCCACATTGCCTTCTGCGGCATAAAACTCTCCGGTAGAAATATCAATGAATGCCACCCCGCAGACATCATCGGTAAGCTGAAGAGCTGCCAAAAAATTGTTGTTCTTGCTGTCCAGGAGCTTGTCGGTAGTAGCTACACCAGGGGTTACTAATTCCGTAACGCCCCGTTTGACCACACCCTTTGCCAGTTTGGGATCTTCGAGTTGGTCGCAAATTGCAACCCGGTGCCCGGCACGCACCAGCTTATGCAGGTAGCTGTCCAAAGCATGATGAGGGATTCCGGCCAGCTCTATGGATGAAGCACTGCCATTGCTGCGTTTGGTGAGGGTGATACCCAGGATGCGAGAGGCTGTGATGGCATCTTCGCCGAAGGTTTCGTAGAAGTCACCTACGCGAAACAGGAGGATGGCATCTGGGTAGCGGCTCTTGATCTCGCGGTGCTGTTGCATCATCGGGGTCTCCGGGTTCCTTTCCTTTGCCATGCAGCGAAAATACAGCAAGGAGGAAGGGCTGTTTGTACTTGCCGACAGGCCGGATTTTCGACAGAGTAATCCATGCTGTAGCTCGGTATGCTCATTTCGAAACAACCCAATATTCAAATGCGCGAACCCTGAAATTAGATAGGAACATCTTAGGCACTAGTAGGTATTTCTCTCGGATTGAAGTCAGTCCTAAATCATGTATTTCTCCATTAGAAATTGAGATGGGCAAAAAATCGCTATTCTTTTTCTGTGTTTTAATCCGAATTATTTTTAAAAACAAATGCCGCAGCTCTTTGTGAATTTATCAATGTGAATCAGGCGATACACAATCTCCAAGAGCAGTTAACCGACTATGCAGTGCGGTTTTCTTAAATTAACTTTGAAACACATTAAAATGTAAGCCATGAAGAATTTTACCCACGTTATGCTTGGATTATGTCTGTTGTTTTTAGCAGGCTGTAATTGTGATCCTAAGCCCAGCTTCACTTTAGATGTCACCCTCCGGCCGCAACAGACCAGCATGTGGTGTTGGGCTGCTTCCGGACAAATGTGTATGGAATATCTCGGCGTAAACCAAAGCCAGTGCACGCAAGCCAACAATGAATTTAGCCGCAACGATTGCTGCAACACACCTAAGCCAAATGACTGCGTCAATGGAGGCTGGCCTGAGTTCGACAAATATGGTTTCAGCTTCACCCGCACTTCAAATACTGCTTTAACCTGGGATCAGATAAAAAGCGAAATCTATTGTAACAAGAGGCCCTTTGCTTTTTCCTGGCATTGGCCAGGAGGAGGAGGTCATATGATGACGGCGATAGGCTATGTGGAGTTGAATGGTGACCGCCAGGTTTTGGTCAACAATCCCTGGGCGCCCAATGTGGGCAACACCAGCTTTATGAGTTATGACTGGTATGTAGCCGGTGCCGGTGACCATACACACTGGGATGACTTTTATCAAATCGTCAAGAAATGAACTTGCCCTAAATCTTAAAACTGAATTCTCATGAAACGCTTCATACTTCCAGTTGTCATTCTGGCCCTTATAACCGTGGCAACCTTCTTTATTATCTCAAAAGCACAAACCCGCCCCGATGAACTGGATGCCAAAACCCAACGAGAACTATTGGACGGATATGCCAAAATGATGGGTAGCATCAACGCCGAAAAGGCCGGCTTGCCATCTTCTGCTGAACTCGAAAAGGCAACGCTCGCTAATCCCCGCCATGTCTTGTTGGTGCCTTTAGATAAGCTTAAGGCTATGGATTCTACTCAGAACTTGGCCAATATCACCACTGCGGGCCCTTCCATTTATTATGAAGTACGCAACGCTAATGGTGCTGTGCTCGCTATGATGGAAGTGGTCAGTA
The DNA here is from genome assembly GCA_964424655.1 of uncultured Chitinophagaceae bacterium. Classification (GTDB taxonomy): domain Bacteria; phylum Bacteroidota; class Bacteroidia; order Chitinophagales; family Chitinophagaceae; genus UBA1952. The sequence continues at coordinate 2,902 of CAYRJR010000096.1, read as the reverse complement.
ACGATGGTAAATACAGAGCCGTAAGCTTTGGGAACAAGAGTATGGCTGAATCTATTGCACGTAATGGCGCTAAAAATCCCGCTGGAAATATTCTACGTATCCAGGCACTTCATATGGATTTCCTCTCCAACGGAGTAGGGACGGCAATGACATATACAGCTTTGCAAGACATCCCGGACTTCGACATTCGGCAGGGAGCTACGTATAGCAACGGTGAGTTGCTGACACGTGTGCTTCCGTTTGTCAAAAGATATAATGAGCTCCCGCTATGAAAGCAATAGATGATATCCTGCCGGAATATTGTCGGGATATATTCCCATTCTTTGATTGACCCAATCAAGCCGGTCCTTTTTATGAGGCCGTGATAGATGTAGCGTTCGGAAACATCGACCAAGAAAAAAGCCGTCCCGAGGTATCGGGACGGCTTGAAAGGTTGCTATAGTTGGATGCCTGAAGCGACAGCCAGGTTGCAGTTATTCCATAGCACTGGCGCCTTCAATCAACACGGAAGTATGATTGTCCAGCACCTCTACGAAGCCGCCGGTAATTTCATACAATTCAGTCTGCCCGTTTTTCTCCTTGATAATTTTCATCTTACCCTGTCCCAATGAAGCAATCATCGGAGCATGTTTATCCAATATTTCAAGAGAACCTTCAATGCCAGGCAGTTGAATGCCATAAACCTTCCCGCTGTAGATGCGATGCTCAGGCGTGAGTATTTCGAGTTGCATGAGTCAGTATGTGTAGTTATTGCCTAAGGATGTAGAAGTAGGAGCGGTCCATTTAGTTTTTCGCTTGCTCCATCATCTTTCGGCCCTTTGCAATGGCATCGTCAAGGTTACCTACCAGGTTGAAGGCAGCTTCCGGATATTCATCTACTTCCCCGTCCATGATCATATTGAAGCCACGGATAGTTTCTTCGATGGGCACCAGCACACCCTTCAGACCAGTGAATTGTTCAGCCACATGGAAAGGCTGGCTAAGGAAACGCTGCACCTTTCGTGCGCGGGCTACAGTCTGTTTGTCTTCTTCAGACAGTTCGTCCATACCGAGGATGGCGATGATGTCCTGAAGTTCCTTATAGCGCTGAAGAATCAATTTCACACGGTTGGCTGTGTTGTAGTGCGCATCCCCTACGATAGCAGGTGTCAGGATGCGGGAAGTCGAGTCAAGCGGATCTACAGCCGGGTAAATACCGAGGTCGGCAATTTTACGGGAGAGTACCGTAGTAGCGTCGAGGTGTGCGAAAGTAGTAGCCGGTGCGGGGTCGGTAAGGTCATCCGCAGGTACATATACAGCTTGTACTGAGGTGATGGAACCGTTGCGGGTAGAGGTAATACGCTCCTGCATCAGGCCCATTTCTGTGGCCAGGGTAGGCTGATAACCTACGGCAGAAGGCATACGGCCCAGCAGGGCGGACACTTCAGATCCGGCTTGAGTGAAACGGAAGATATTGTCCACGAAGAAAAGGATGTCTTTACCCTTGCCAGTACCATCGCCATCACGGAAATATTCAGCCACAGTCAGGCCGGAGAGGGCCACGCGGGCGCGAGCTCCGGGAGGCTCGTTCATCTGCCCAAACACGAAAGTGGCTTTAGATTCTTTCAGCTCATTGAGGTCAACTGAAGAAAGATCCCAGCCCCCTTCTTCCATTGAATGCTTAAACTTCTCACCATATTTCACGATGCCAGCTTCAATCATTTCCCGCATCAGGTCATTTCCTTCACGGGTACGCTCGCCGACACCTGCAAATACAGACAGGCCAGAATAAGCCTTTGCAATGTTGTTGATTAACTCCTGAATCAATACCGTTTTGCCTACACCGGCACCGCCGAAAAGGCCGATTTTACCACCTTTTGCATACGGTTCAATCAGGTCAATAACCTTGATGCCGGTGAAGAGCACTTCGGATGCCGTTGAAAGGTTTTCGAATGCTGGTGGTTTAGCATGAATAGGGCGGCCATTTTGCTTGGAAGCCTGAGGCAAGCCGTCAATGGCATCACCGGTAACGTTGAACAGGCGGCCATGTATCTGCTCTCCAGTTGGCATTTTTATGGGGTGCCCTAGGTCAGAGACATCCATGCCACGGGTAAGGCCTTCGGTACCATCCATTGCGACGGTACGGACACTGTCTTCGCCGAGGTGCTGCTGCACTTCCAGTACCAGTTTGGAACCGTCTTCACGCGTCAGTTCGAGTGCGTTGAAAATTTCAGGAAGCTTGTTGTCGCCGGAGAAATGGACATCCACAACCGGGCCGATGATTTGCTTGATTTTGCCAACGTTGGCCATAAAAATTAGGAGGTATTAAGCTGCGCGTGTATTTGCCGCGCCGAAAATTCGCGCAAAGGTATGGGGTGAGGTTTTAATGGCCAACCATCTCCATGATTTAGTTCACATCAAATATTCTTCAAGCGTAATTTTTCCTGAACACATCAGATATTCAGGTAATTATGCCGCATCAAAATGATTGCATTTCTATGACAATTTTTCGATTTTTTTTTTTTTTTTGAATGTCAAACTACAGGGTTATCTCGTGTATTTGATGTGAGGAAGTCGAAAATCAGTTTAATAGAGTAGACATCACAAATCAATACAATGGCATGAAAAAAACTATTATTGGTATGGCTTTTGCCGCCGCACTAGTATTCGCAAGCGTTGACAATGCGAAAGCCGATGTAACTTATTCCTTTAAATTGAAAAGAAATTTTTGGAGCATGAGTGTTAACGGGCATAAGAATGTAGGGTGCACTGCCTCTACACAATTTAATTGTACTGTAAATATTACATTTTCAGACAATGGGGTATTGACGGGGATTTCATTAGGAGCCTTTGCTATACCAATCACGCCATATCAAAATGTACCTAATCCTCAGGATGTAGCAAATATGGTGGAGGCGGATCT
>CAYRJR010000095.1:0-10507 GCA_964424655.1 uncultured Chitinophagaceae bacterium | reverse complement strand
CCACACACACGTTGGTCGTGTTCATGTTGCGGTCAATGATCCAGGTTACTTTACTATGCGGCACCATCATTTTGCGGCGCTCATTGGCCACCAGCATCAGCTCAGCAAGGGGAGCGTGGTGGAAGAGATATACCCCTTCTGCTACGCTGAGAAATTCACCATCGAGGGCACGGCGAAACAGCACATTCAAATCCATCATCTATTCAGTAGTAAAGCTCAAAATTAGGCTTTGCCTGTAGCTGTGCGGGCCGGGTAATTTTTTATTCATGTATCCGGTACGCTGTGGGGTTGGTTTAGAATGCTGAACCTGTCCCCGATTTTTGACGTTGCTATTTTTTTATCAGCTAAATCTCGAAGCCCGTCTTCGTTGCGTCGCACACTGAGGGGTTCGTCTGTCTGTTTAGCTTTTCGCGTGCCCTGTGTTTTTTGCCAGATGCGGCAGTAGTGTATTGCAAGCCCAGCCACAGTTCAGGGGCAATGCTGAACAGCGAAATATCGCTGAAGTGTGCGACGCAACGGAAGCTTCATCGGGCGTTGCAGCCGGCAACAAAAAAATCAGAATAAACCCTTAGAGGCCACTCAGGCAAAGGCCGATGCTATAAGGCACGACACCAGGTCCGGAGCCTTCTTTGAACAGCGTATTCAGATTGTAAGAGCCGAAGAGCGAGAAATTACCCCAGCCGATGCGGGCTGTTGCGCCAAAGCGCCATTTGTCGAGGTAGCGTTTGGTGTTCGTCTTCTCCACCACTTTGGTGCCGTCCACGGTGCGGGAGTCTTTCACGTGTGCCCCCACGAGAAGCCCAGCCCGCAAGCCGATGGCTGCTTTAAAGCCACGGTTCCGGTTCTCCGTATTTCCGAAGTAGCGCAACTCAAAAGGAGCCTCGAGATAGGCAGTCGTCAGTTTATACTTTTTGTAGTCGTAAGATTCTTTTTCGAAATGCACCTGCTGACCTGCTGCGCCTGTATCAGATAGACGTAATTGCTGATCCTGGAAGTAGATATTAGAAGTCCCAATGCCGATACCGGCAGCGAAAGAGAAATGGCTTTTTTGGATTGGGAAATCATAGCATAGGTAGCCATTGAAGCCACGTCCGAAGCCGCCGATTTTCACAGAATCGGGCACCTGAGCCCAGGACTCATAAGTGAATTGCAGCATCAGGAAATCGCTGGAAGGCTTAGCAATGGCGCTGGCAGCGGCGGAGGGGCTGGGAGCTGGAGATTGTGCTATTGCTGGCGACACTGCGAGCAGAGCGAGCAGCAACAGGCTACAGGGGCGGAAGAAAGGCATAAAATTTTTAGGCGGGCAAATATAGAAGTGGGTAGAGGCAAGCTTTGTTAAAAGGCTTTAGCGAAAAGAGACTTGGGGTTTTAAAAACAAAGAATCTTCAGCAGGAATTTTCAGCAAAAACAAAGCAGCCGCCCAAAAAGAGCGGCTGCGGTTGTGTGGTTTTGGATGTAATAACCAGTCTGATTACTTGGTCTTCATCTTAGCAGTGTCAGCGGCAGGAGCAGCAGCTGGAGCAGAAGCAGGAGCAGCAGCAGCAGCAGCGCTGTCAACAGTGGCAGGAGCAGGAGCTGGAGCAGCAGCAGGAGCCATAGCAGCAGTGTCTGTAGTAGTTTCAGTAGAAGTGCTGCTGTTGCTGCCGCAAGAAGCAGCGAAAAGACCGAATGCGAGGGCGAATACGCCGAGCTTTACAAGCTTCATAATCGTGTGTTTTTTTGTGTTTGTTTGACATTGATACCGGCTTTTAAAAAAGGTAACCCACTGCCGAAAAATATTTTTTCAGTTTCCTGGATTTTTACTTTTTCTGCCAAAGGGGCAAAGACATGCTTTAAAAAAGAAGTAGTAATTGCCGGGTTACTTTTGGGCCAATACAGTATTAATACGTGAACCAGCCATTGTATCCTTCAGACGAGGCGTTGTTGCAGGAGCTTGCAACAGGTGCACGTCAGGCTACGGCACAGGTATATCGCAGGCATTACCCTACGGTGATGCGCTGGCTGCAAAGTGCAGGCGGCAGCGAGGCCGATGCGGCAGACCTCTTCCAGGAGGCAATGGTGGTGCTCTTTGAAAAAGCCCGAAATCCTGAATTCAGGCTGAGCTGCCGAATCGGCACCTATCTGTTTGCGATTTGCAAACACCTCTGGTATAAAAAGCTGGAGCGGGATCGCCGGATGCCTCAGCAAGACCTGGATGCCGAGCCGGATACTGCTACTTACGAAGATGACCTCAACATTCATCGCGAAAGAGAAGAGCATTATGCACAGCTTGATGCAGCACTTGAATCGCTGGGTGAGCCTTGCCGCTCCCTGCTACGAGCCTTCTACCATCAGGATAAGAGCATGCAGGAAATCGCCGCAGCCTTCGGGTACACCAACCCGGACAATGCAAAGACACAGAAATACAAATGCCTGATGCGGCTGAAGAAGATATTCTTTAACGCGAAGGCACTGGATTAAGATATTGGAAGATGAGACTAGAAGACGAACTCTACATCGCGGAAGCTGCCGAAGCCGCGCTGACGAACAGCCTCAGCGAGCAGGCGCAAACCCTACTGAATAGCCGCCTGGCTGCCGACCCTGAGCTGGCACGCGCTTACCACGAATATTTCGACACCATCAGCAGCCTGCAAGTGGCCGCCCGCCGCAGCAATTACAAAATCATGCTGCGCGATGTGCATGAAGAAACGATGGCGAAGAAGCAGGGTATGAAACGGTTGATTATCCATTTCAACCCACGGCTACTCCGCACTGCCGCCATGGCAGCCTCAATTGCCTTACTTACTTCACTGATTACCGTCTGGGTGCTGCATGAGCAAGAACCTAAGAGTGCCTCAGCAGGTAACCTTCAACTGGTGCGTCACGAACTGGCCAACCTGAAAGCAACCCAGGCACACCAGCAAAAACAGATTCAGGAAATCCGCGAAAACGCAGATGCATCGGCTCCGGCTGCCCAAAGCAATTATGCGGGCACCGGCTTCGCACTTTCCAACGACGGTTATCTCATTACCAATTATCACGTGGTGGACGGCGCCGAGTCAATCCAGATTCAAACCCGGAATGGCAAGAGCTATGCAGCTTCTGTTGTGGCTTATGAGCCCAAAAATGATATTGCCTTACTGCGTGTCAACGACAGGCAGTTTCGTTTTGACAAGGGAGAACTTCCTTATTCTTTCCTGCCTTCCAGGGCACCCTTGGGGGCCACTATTTATACGCTGGGCTTCCCTCAGGATGAGATTGTCTATAATGAAGGGTACATCGCTTCCAGAAATGGATTTATGGGCGACTCCAATCAATATCGCCTTGAAGTGCCTGCCGGACCGGGCCAGAGTGGCGCCCCTGTCCTGAATAATCAGGGAGAAGTGGTTGGCATTATCCGCAGTAAAGACGCGGAATCTGAAAGCACTACCTATGCCATCACTTCCCGCACCTTGCTTCGTCTGCTGCGTGATGTGCCGAAAGACAAACGCCCTCGCCTGCCGCAAGCCAATCGCCTGGGGCGCCTAAGCCGCGAACAGCAAATAGACAGGCTGCAAGACTATACCTGCATGGTTCAGGTGTATAAGAAATAATCTTTCGTTGCCATAAAGGCGATGGCTTTCCGGCCCTCACAGATTGTGTAATATCTGTACCAGCTCGGGCATTTTCACACCGCCATTCCAGGCTTTCACGAGCCTTTTTTGCCGGTCATAAACAACCAGCCAGGGCACAGTAGTGGCTTTGTAATACATCGGGAAGAAAAATTCGTAGTCTTTCCCCAACACTGCATTCTTCAATTCATCCAGATGCTTCCGGGCTATGAAAGGCCGAAGCTCAGAGAGCGGCATGAAGGTGAACATGTAGAAGTTGGCCTCTTTCATTTCGGGCATATACTTCAGCAGCGAATCGGTGACCATCTGGCAATGCTCGCAATCGGGCGAAAAGAAAAACAATACGCTGGGCTTGCCCTTTGGGATGTTGTAGGTATTGAAGATAGTGGCGCTGTCTTGCAATAAAATCTTGAATGGCGGCAGCGTTGGGAAACGCTCATAGGCAGGAAGCTGCATGGAATCACGGGCATTCATCTTGTGCTCTTGGGCAGAAGCGCTCAGCCCACATAGGCCAAGCGTCAGGCAAATCAATAATGATTTCATGGAGCAAAGTTGAGCCTCACAACTCATACGCCGCGCCTTCCTGGCTGGCAATCACGTTGGGGAATACTTCAGCAGCTTCCTGCTGGAAGAGGGAAGTGTCCCGATACTTTGAAGAGTAATGCCCCAGCAGCAATTGCTTCACGCCCGCCTTTTTAGCTATAAGAGCAGCCTGAGCTGCTGTACTGTGATACCGGCTGGCGGCACGCTCAGTATTGTCGCTGAGGTAGGTGCTTTCGTGGTAGAGCAAATCCACACCACGGATATGCTCCAGGAAAGATTCAGTGTGGATTGTATCTGCACAATAAGCATATCGTTTGGGTGTAGGACCCGCTTTTGTGACCAACTCATTTTGAATCACACTTCCATCCTTGTCCGTATAATTTTCGCCGCGCTTCAGCCTATCGTAGAAGTAGGAAGGGATGCCATAAGCAGCAGCCTGATCGGGCAATAACTTCCGCCCGCTGGTCTTTCGGGTGACTAAAAAACCCTGGCAGGGAATACGGTGCTCTACCGGGAAACAATGCACAGAAAACAGCTTCGTATCGGCGAGTAGGGCAGGTCCTTCCGGCAGGGGATGGAAGTGAAACGGATAGCTGAGTTCAGTAGCCACAATGGCAAACATGTCTTCGATAACCCGCTGCAAAGGCGCATGAGCATATAGGTGCAGCGGAGTGGTGCGGCCCAACAAACTCATACTGGTGAGCAGGCCAAATATTCCATAGTAGTGGTCGCCGTGGAGGTGCGAGATAAAAATATGCTCCATGTGCCGCCAGCGAATACCAAATTGCTGCATCCGGCTTTGCGTGCCTTCACCGCAATCAATAAGAATCTCCTGACCATAGAGCGTCACCACCTGTGCTGTGGGGTTGCGTCCGTATGCAGGAAGCGCAGAATTGTTGCCGAGGATGGTGACTTTCATTTCCTAAAAAGGCCCGGCAATTTAAGAAAGCATAGCCTGTAGCATTCGGAACAATCCTTAGAGAAAAGAATGCTGCGATTGTGAGCAACCACCGATTCAGGATTATTTCCAAATGCAAATACGAACAACCTCGCCTGCCGTTCCGCTGATGGCCAGCTCGTAGGTTTTACTGCCATCAATCAGGTTCAGGTTTGGTGTGTTGGGCGGATCATTCCCTTCAAAAAACAAGTCTATGTACAGCACATTCAGGCCAGGGTGCAGGTGCAGATTAAAGCGTTGTTTTTCCTGCGTCAATTGAACCTTATTCAGAAATTCATGGCCATTCATCCGCACACTGACCACATCTCCGTCAGGTTTCCAGCCGTCCCAGATTTCAAAAGAAAAATCATCGCCGGACCAATGATAGCTGCGCTGGCAGGAGTCATCTGCTTGTGGCTTGGGTGGCGCCTGCGGCAGAATAATTTGGATGGGTTTGGGAGTTTCCTTTTTGGGCGCAGGTGGTGGTGGCGGTGACGGCGCTGGTTTTTCTTTCGGCTCTGCCACAATGCGAACGGGGCGCGTCTCTTTGGGGCGTTCAATTTTAGGGGTGACCTTGGCCACAGGCTCCAACGGTGGTGCATTATCCGTGATGGTCATAATGCCATTCCCGCAAGGCGTTCCATTCCTTTGGTAGCTCTGAAAGGCACCATTCCAGCGATGTCTGCCATTCATCATGATGGTCAGTTTCAGATGTGCTGCGAAATAACAGTAGGTCTGAAAAGGCGTTTCAGGCCCATCTAAGGAGCCTATTTCGCGAATGATCAGGTCAGATGGAGTTTTGAAATACCCTTCCACAGAAGCCTTGAGTCGGCTGCCTGTGCTATAGCCAGTGATACTGTAACCGGTCACGCGGCTGCCATTCACATTCAACTCCAGATAGTAGGACACAAGCGGGTCATCGCCAAACTGAACCGTACCGGAATAACGAATCGTTCGCTGCGCATCAGCGACATGGAAGCACAAAAAGCAAAGGCACAAAAACAACAGGTGACGCATGGCGGGCAAAGCTAAGCGGGGCCTTGCAGTGGAAAGTTGAAAAGCATTAAGAGGAAGGATTCAATTCCTGATATAGCACCCGAATCAGCCCATCCGCTAAGCCGATTTTGGGCACAAATATTTCTTCGGCACCAGCCCAGCGCATCACCGATATATAGACCTGCAGTGCCGGCACGATTACATCAGCTCGGTCTGCGCGAAGCTGGTAACGGTGCATCCTTTCGCTCAGGTTTGCCGCGCTCAGTTCCTTATGGTAATCGCGCAACAACTCGAGGGATAAAGACTTTCCTTCTTTGCGTTTCGAAAGAGAAAACACCTTATTGATATTGCCGCCGGTCCCAATAGCCTCCACCTGTCCTTTGCCTTTCAGGCCTTCTTTTACGAAGGCCTTCATCTGCTCCCAATCATTCAGACTCACCTGGCCTTGCAACAGGCGAATGGTACCGATGTTGAAAGATTGTTTAAAGACCAATTCATTTTTTGAAAACAAACTCAGCTCCGTAGAGCCGCCGCCCACATCTATGTAGAGGTAGCTTTTGCTGAATGCAAGTTGTTCTGCAATGTGGGTCTGAAACAATACATCAGCTTCTTCTTCGCCACTGAGGATGCGCACTTCAATACCTGTTTTGTCTTTTAGTTTTTCCAAAATTTCGGAACCATTGGCTGCATCCCGCATGGCAGAAGTCGCACAGGCCGTCAGAGCCTCCACACGATAGATTTTCATTAGCAGCGCATATGCCTGCAAGGTGTCTGTCAATAGCTGCTCTTTCTCCGCACCAATTCTGCCATGTGCAAACACATCCATCCCGAGTCTTAAAGGAATACGCAGCAGGCTGAGCTTCGTGAAATCCACACCACCATTGAATGGAGTAGCATCACAAATCAAAAGCCGGGCGGCATTGGAGCCGATGTCAATGGCAGCAAGAATCATGGTATATCACTCATTAAGTGTCGCTGCTATTTATTTATAGGAATAGCAGCATTTGCGTAAGTCTTTTGCCTCAGGTAATCATAAATCGCCAATTGGGCACGCACTTCAGGTGCAGCATTATCCCGCGACACATACGCATTGCACTGCTCATTATCGAGGATACGGGCCTTCACATTGCCTGCCAATTGAATCTTCAAAATTTCTTCCAGCTCAAGTTGAATTTCATAATCGAAAATGGGGCAGGCTACTTCAATGCGATGGTCCAGGTTGCGGAGCATCCAGTCGGCAGATGAAATATATACAAGCGGTTTGCCTGCATTATGAAAGACAAACACGCGGGCATGCTCCAAATATTCATCCACGATAGAAATGGCCTTCATGGGCTTGCGGAACGACTTCTGTTCTGTGTATGCACCGCAGATGCTGCGGATGATTAATTCAACCCGAACGCCTGCCCGACTGGCTTCGTAGAGTTGATTGATAAGTGCTTCATCGGAAAGGCTATTCAACTTTATGATGAGTGCCCCATGCTTCTTTTTCCGGGCTGCTTTTATTTCCCTTGCGATTAGATTCATGAAATGGCGGCGCATGTTCCAAGGTGATACGGGCATGGTCTTACAGCGTTGCAGGCTCATCAGATTGGGATGCGGAGCCATCAGAAAATCAAACACTCGGCCTGCATCGGCAAGGATGTGACGATTGGCAGTCAGCAGGCAATGGTCACCATAATAGGCTGCTGTTTTTTCATTGAAATTTCCAGTAGAAATAAATCCATACATCTTCGTCTTGCCTGCCTCACGCCGACGAATGAGGCAGAGTTTGGCATGCACTTTCATGTGTGGTTGCCCGATGAAGACCCGGGCACCTTCTTCTTCCAGCATTTTCTTCCAGCCCAGATTAGCTTCTTCATCAAAACGAGCGCGCAGTTCCAGTACCACGCTCACCTGCTTGCCATTGCGTACAGCATTGATAAGCGCATGAATGAGCTTGGAGTCTTTGGCTAAACGATAGCCTGTGATTTTGATGCTCTGCACAAATGGGTCAATTGAAGCTTCGCGAACGAGGTCTATCACAGAGTCAAAAGAATGGTAGGGGAAATGCAGCATCACATCGCGCGCATCCAGCACTTTCATGATGCGGCAGGGCTGGCGCAATAAGGGATGTACAAAGGCCTGCCTCCGCTGTTGCCTGTCCCGAAACAGTGATTCCGGAAAGGCCATAAAATCTTTGAAGTTGTGGATTCGGCCACCGGGTACGAGATAGTCTTTGCGTGAAAGATTGAGGCGTCGCACGAGGTAATCAAACAAACCGACATCTATATTCCGATCATACACGAAGCGCGTGGCGCGCCCCCGTTTCCTTGTTTTCAGGCTCTTTTCCAGTGCATCAATCAGATTTGTGCTCAGCTCATTGTCAATGTCCAGTTCGGCATCGCGGGTTACTTTGATGAGGTAACCCTCACAGCGATCATAGCCAAAAGGAGCGAAGATTTGTGGCAGCGACATGCGCATGATGTCTTCCAGGAGAATGACGTGTCGCTCTTCATTTTCTGTAGGTAATATCACGAAGCGGGGCAGCACTTTGGTAGGCACTGCAATGAGTGAATAGCGAGGGCGAAGCCGGACCTCTGAAGAGGCCAGCACACAGGCGAGGTAGATACTCTTATCATTCAGTAAAGGCATCCCGGGAATGCTTTCCAGCATCAGGGGCACAAGCTGTGTGCGTACTTCCCGGTTAAAATAATTACAACAGAAGTCGCGCTGAGGCTCGCTTAACTCCAGTTCAGTCCTGATGAAAATACCATTCTGATTCAGGCTGCTGATGATTTCTGCGTAGGTCTCGTCAAACTCCTGTTGCAAGGCGATCAGGCGATGCTGAATGTCTTTCAGGATTTGCTCCGGATTTTCTTCCAGATGTTCGCGAGCCGATTTCCCAAGTCGCAGCATTCGTTCCAGAGCAGCCACACGAACACGGAAAAATTCATCCAGATTGTTGGAATAAATACCAAGGAACCGCAAGCGTTCGAAGAGCGGCACATTAGAGTCTCTGGCCTCTTGTAAGACCCGTGCATTGAAGGCCAGCCAGGACAAATCCCGAACAATGGTTTTATGCGTGCTTTTCAAAAACAGCTCAAGGCATTTCGCACCTTTGAAACAAAAATAGCACCCCGCTCAGGGCAGCCCACTCAGACAAGCCGGTGTTGTCTTTCTTCCACAATTGCCCCATCCCGCATCACCAGTGTGCGGTCGGTGCGGGCAGCCAGCACCTCATTGTGCGTAATCAGAATGATAGTCTGTCTCAAGTCGCGACGTAGCGAAAGAAAGAGGTTGTGAATGGCTTCTGCATTGGCAGTATCTAAGTTGCCGGTAGGCTCATCAGCCATCAGGATTGCAGGCTTGTTGATGAGTGCCCGGGCAATGGCCACACGCTGTGCCTCGCCACCGGAAAGCTCCGAAGGTTTATGATGGATGCGTGCACTCAGACCCACGGTAGCAAGCATTTCTGCTGCACTGTGCAGGCCGGCCTTCCTGCTCTTGCCGCCAATCCACAAGGGCATAGCCACATTTTCAAGCGCGGTAAACTCGGGCAACAAATGGTGTTGCTGAAACACAAAGCCTAATTGTTCATTCCGAAATCGCGCCTGCTTGCGGTTGCTGAGGCTAAATAGTTCCGTATCGCGGATGCGCACCTGGCCCTGGTCAGGCCTATCCAAAGCACCCAAAAGATGAAGCAGGCTGCTCTTGCCCGCTCCCGATGGGCCGATGATGGCCAGCATCTCGCCCGCAGCAACGGTCAGGGACACATCACGCACCACACAAAGGCTGCCATATGATTTATAGAGTTGCTTAGCCTGAAGCATCTGGGGAAATTCGCTTACCGGACGAAGTTGCAGTATTCATCCCGGACTGCCCGGAAGCAGGCTCCTAGGGCTTCTGGCAAAGGCTTTGAAAACATTGACATAAGCTCCGTTTTACAATGACCTTTTCCCCTACTTTTGCCCGCGTTCACTTTTAAAAATTCTATTCAATTAAAATATGTTCTGGACTCTTGAACTGGCATCGCATCTGGAAGAAGCGCCCTGGCCTGCGACAAAAGACGAACTGATTGACTACGCGATCCGCTCCGGAGCTCCGCTTGAGGTGGTTGAGAATCTTCAGGAACTTGACGACGAAGGGGAAGTGTATGAAGGCGTAGAGGACATCTGGCCCGACTATCCTACTCAGGAAGATTTCTTCTTTAATGAAGACGAATATTAGCCTCTGGCCTGCCGAAAGGCACTCCCATTTTTCTGAGTTTGAAAGATGCACTGTGGGCTAAATAGGCCTGATGTGCCCGATGTACACGCTCATCTTAGAAACCGGTGATTACCGGTTTTTCTTTTTTGATTTTTTGTTAGTCCCCTTTAGCCCCCTGATGCAGCATTAGTGGCGATAGCACCGTTCATCTGTTTGCTGCTATTGGGCTTTCCCCGTGGCCTGTAAGTACTGT
>CAYRJR010000094.1:9607-10578 GCA_964424655.1 uncultured Chitinophagaceae bacterium | reverse complement strand
ACACTGTAATATTCTTTGCCTTTCTCGCCAGAAGCATCTTCGGTATTGAGTACATAGGCCTCTTCACCATTCACTTTTTCCATGCCGGCAAGGGTGTGTTTGATACCATATTTTTCGGGGTGAAGCACGTCTTGCAGGTCGGCTTCCTGCGCTGATTCTGCCAGTTCACTTGCATCCATTTCCTTGCTCTGCCCCCGTGCTTCCTGGCTGCCTTTACCATCGTGGTAAACGGACTTCTGGAAGGTCTGTCCCATTGCAGTTACTGTACGCTTGAGGCTCTTATCATTTTTCCATTCACTCATCAACACGGTAACACCAGGCTGAGGCTCGAAACTGTAGGAGATTTTCATGTCCTTCAGGCCATTGATGGCAGCTTCTCCACCCAAGGCAGCTACATACTTTTTAATCACTGCATCAGCCGTCAGGCCAGCAGGAGCAGCTTGCTTGGCTGTAGCTTCAACCGGGTGGCCATAATTATCGAAGAAAGAAACTTTGCCGAAGGCTTCGAGGCTCTTGGCCACCTGGTCGGCATTGCCCACCACGATGATGTTAGCTGCCTCCGGGCGGATGTATTTCTTAGCCATTTCCTGAACGTCTGACACACTAACGGCAGCCAGGTTTTTCAGGTAGTTGGTGTAATAATCCTTGGGCAGGTGATAGCGTTGTGTATTGATGGCAAACTGAGCAACGGTCTGTGGGCTTTCCAGGCTGATTGCAAATTGCCCCGTCATGTTGTTGATGATGTTCTGCAAATCTGTTTCTGCAACCGGCTCGGTACGGATGCGGTTCATTTCGTCCAGGGTCTGCTCAATGGCAGAGTCTGTAACAAGGTTGCGGCATTTGGCATAAGCCGTGAAGTTGCCGGCCAATTCATCCTGATGAATGGAAGAATAAGAGCCGTAAGTCCAGCCATGCTTTTCACGAAGATTGAGGAAGAGCCTGCCTTGTGAGCCACCGCCCAGAATAGCATT
>CAYRJR010000094.1:9113-9597 GCA_964424655.1 uncultured Chitinophagaceae bacterium | reverse complement strand
ATTCGTCACGCGAGCCTTGATGACATCGGGTGAGTTAGGCTGGAGTTCCAAAGGATAGGTTACGTTAAATACGCTTTGCACCGCCGCATCGCGGTTCGCAAATGCCACTGTAGTCGTCGTGATAGGCTTGGGCAGTGAGTACGTTGCCACAGGCACACTAGCCTTGGCCCAGCCGCTGAAATATTTCTGCATGAGCTGCTTCACAGTGGCCGGAGTCACATCGCCAACGAAGGCTAAGTAGGCTACGTTGGGGCGCCAATATTTGTTGAAGTAATCGCTGCAACGTTTCAGGGTGATGGCTTCGATGCTCTTGTCTGTCGTCACTTCGCCGTAGGCGTGAGCCGGGCCATAATTCACGGACTGGGTCAGGTTTTCCAGCATGGCATCCGGGTCATTTTTCCGAGTGGCAAGGCCGGAAAGGCTTTGCTTTTTAAGCTTGTCGAGTTCCTTCTGGCTAAAAGCGGGATGAAGAATCATGTCGCTC
>CAYRJR010000094.1:6783-9103 GCA_964424655.1 uncultured Chitinophagaceae bacterium | reverse complement strand
TATCTTCATTGCGCACGAGGCAGGTGCCAAACATGCTTTCTTCATCAGCCCGGATGGTAGCACCGATATTGTCAATGGCTAGGTCTAACTGGTCTTTGCTGCGGGTCTTGGTACCGGAAGTAATCAGCTCACCAACGATGTCGTGAAAGCCGGCCATGTTGCCTTGCAATTCCGGACGAATATCAAGCTGAAGCGAGACAGACACCAGTGGCACTTTGTGGTTTTCTACTACGAAAACGCGCAGACCATTGGGCAGGGTGAAAGTCTCTGTTTTGCCGAGTTCGATTTTGGGTGCTGGCCCTGGTTTCGGGCGAATGGAACGGTCAAGCATTTGTGCTTGTGCAGTTGTTGCCAGTAAAGCACTACCGGCTATGGCTAAAAAGTATTTTTTCATGTTCTGAAAAGGCGTTGATTGTTGGAGCAGAGAAAGGCTTTGAGGTAATGGCAAGGCGACAGCCCTGTCTGAATGAGTTTAGTCTTTCTTCTCGGTTTTAGGCAGATAAAACACCACTAAGCGGTTTTCTTTTCTAAAATATTTCCGGGCCACCCGCTGGATGTCTTCTTTGGTTACAGCCTTGTATTTGGCCAGCTCGGTATTGACCAGATCCGCATCCTTGAAGTAAGTGTAGTCGGTAGCCAGGTTAGTGACTACACCCAGCACTTTCTGATTTTGCTGAGCAAACTGAGTTTCAGTCTGCACCATCAGCTTCTTCATTTCCGCATCAGTAACGCCATTTTTCTGCACCTTTTCCACTTCGGCCAGCATGGCATTTTCAAGTGTATCGGGCGATACGCCGATGTTGGCAATGCCGAACATGATCATGATGCTCGGGTCTTCATTTCCGGTAGCTCCGGCACCTACCTGCACGGCCTTTTGCTCCTTATCTACTACTTCTTTTTGCAAGCGTGAGCTTTTGCCTTGAGAGAGCAGATTGGTGAGCAGGTCGAGGGCATAATAGTCCGGCGTGTTGGGTTTGGGCGTATGGTAGGCAATCACCACGGCGGGCAATTGGATATTATCGTAGAAAGTCACTCGCTTTTCGGCAGTGCTTTGCGGCTCATGAGGCAGGTCTCGGGAGATGGGTTCCGTGCCTTTCGGAATTCCACCAAAATATTTCGTCACCAGCTTGAATGCTTCTGGGGAGTTGATATCGCCACCAATTACCAGCACGGCATTGTTGGGCACATAGTATTTCTTGTAGAATGCCATGAATTCAGGCAGTGTGGCCTGATCAATGTATTGCTCTTTACCAATGGGAGTCCAGCGGTAGTTGCTCTTGGTGAAGGCATTTTCATACACCACATTCATGAGCTGACCATAGGGCGTGTTGTCGTAGCGCTGCTTCTTTTCTTCTTTCACCACTTTGCGCTGCGTTTCTACGCCAATGCTGTCAATCTTGGCGTGCAGCATACGCTCGCTTTCCATCCACAGCGCCAGTTCGAGCTGGTTCGATGGGAGTACTTCATAATAAAAAGTGCGATCCTGGGTGGTGTTGGCATTGAGCTGGCCACCTGCTGCCTGCACCAGTTTCATGTATTCGCCGCGCTTGATATTTTCTGAGCCTTCAAAAAGCAAGTGCTCGAAAAAGTGTGCGAATCCTGTGCGCTGCGGGTCTTCATTTTTAGAACCCACATGATACATGACGCTCACGGCAACGATGGGCGTAGAATGGTCTTCATGAAGAATGACATGAAGGCCGTTGGGTAAATCAAATTCAGAAAACTTGATTTGGGCGCTTGCATTGCCTGCCATCAGGCTCATGGCTGCAAGTCCCGCAAAGAAAGCTTTACGCTTCATAGAAAATGGAGGAAAAAATGTGGCGCAAAAGTAGGGCTGACCGGGTAGTATGTGGTTTCCCTGAGTGTTGGACAAAAGAGAAAAATCCAACAGGAGGTAGCACCTGCGGCCAAAAGGCAGGCACTTGCGGTAGGGGAAATCGGGGTAGGAAAATTGCGTAACCCAGTTGAAACACAAACAATTTTTCAGATGCTACGATCCTGCGGTCAATGCCGGGATTACGACAGCCGATTGCAGGGCTATCCCAAAAAAGCTGCGCGGTATTTCCCGCTATCTTTGGCCGCTTTTGGCGCTAAAAGTGCCGACTCCGGCTTCTTTCAGGCCCTGTTTTTCTACCTTATGAAAAAGATATTCTCCCTCTTTCTTGCCTTGTTAAGTGCCTATACCGGCTTTGCCCAATCAGGAACGGTGAAGGGTTTTATTTATGAAAAAGGAAGCGGTGAACCCGTGATTTATACAAACGTCTGGTTGCTGGGCACGGGCTATGGCGTGCAGACAGACGTGAACGGATATTATTCCATC
>CAYRJR010000094.1:0-6773 GCA_964424655.1 uncultured Chitinophagaceae bacterium | reverse complement strand
CACTGGAGTCCCTGCAGGCACCTACACCATTATCTCCACCCAGATTGGCTATGACTCAGTAACCAAAGAAGTAACCATTCATGCAGGAGGCATCACCACCCAAAAGCTAATCATGCAGCGCTCCGGCATTGCTCTGGAAGACATCACGGTGTCTGGCCGGAAGCAGGAACGCCGAACCCTCGTGAATGCCGGCGTCACCACCGTTACCCCTCGTGAAATGAAAATGCTGCCTTCCGCTGGCGGCGAACCCGACATCGCTCAATATCTACAAGTCACACCGGGTGTGGTCTTCACCGGAGACCAGGGTGGACAACTCTATATCCGTGGCGGCTCCCCCTCTCAGACAGGCATTCTCTTAGATGGCGTCACTATCTACAATCCTTTTCACAGCATCGGCCTGTATTCTGTGTTCGAAACAGATGCCATCCGTAGCGTGGACATCCAAAGTGCCGGCTTCAATGCACAATATGGCAACCGGACATCTGCCATCTTAGACATTCATACCCGCGACGGAAATAAGAATCGCACGGAAGGCAAGCTCTCTCTATCACCCATCATGGCACGTGCCATGCTGGAAGGCCCGATTGTGAAGCCGAAAGATGAAGAAAGCAGTTCCATCACCTACCTGCTGAGCGTCAAACACAGCTACCTCGACCAGACTTCAAAGGCGCTTTACGGCAGTTTTGGTGAACCTTTTTCTTCGGGCCTGCCTTATGCATTCACAGACCTTTATGGCAAGGTCACCTTCAGCGGCAACAGCGGTTCTAAGCTGAATTTATTTGGCTTCAACTTCGATGACAAGGCTAAGTTTCTGAACACAGTAACCGATGCCACCATTGCTGATTTCAGATGGACAGCTACTGGCGGAGGAGCCACATTCGTCATCTCTCCAGCAGGTTCATCCGCACTTATTGATGGCAAGTTTGCCTATTCAAAATATGGCATTGACTATAACGAAACCGGGCAGCTACCACGAAGTAGTGGTATCTCGGGATTTGAAGGCGGCATCAACTTCACCAACTTCCTGCCCGGCTACAGTCAGTTTAAATATGGTATTGAAGTGAGCGGTCTGGCTACCAACCTGAGCTACGTAAATAATTTCGGCTATGGCACCAGCCTGGATCGCCAGAATACTATTGCTTCCCTGTTTGCCATTTTCAGAAAGAACTTCAGTGAGAAGTTTATCGTTGAGCCTGGCTTGCGCATTCAGTATTATGCAACGCTGGATAAGTTTTCGCCCGAGCCCCGCATCGGCATGAAGTATAACATCACGCCCAACCTACGCCTGAAAGCTGCTGCCGGCTTGTATTCCCAGAATATTATTTCTACTAAGAGCGACAGAGACATCGTCAACTTTTTCACCGGCTTCCTACTCAGCCCCGACAAGACGATTTACAAGAATCCGGCAACCAGCTCCGACCCAGTGGAATCAAATCTGCTCACCGCGTATCACATTCTGGGCGGTGTGGAATTTGATTATGGACATTTCGAATTCAACCTCGAGCCCTGGTTCAAAAACTTCACTCAAAACTTTGAGCTGAATCGCTACAAAGGCCAGGTTTATCCCAATGGCACAATTGACAACAACGACTTCGTATTTGAAACAGGCAAGGCTTATGGCCTTGATTTTTCAACAAAATTTTCAAAACAACGCCTTTACGTTTGGACCGTGCTAAGCTATCAATATGTGGATCGCACCGACTTTGTGCAAACCTATCCGCCACCGTTCGACCGTCGTTTCAATGCCAATTTCCTGGCTGCTTACTCAGCAGGCAAGCATAAGGATATTGAGCTGTCGCTGCGTTACAACCTGGGCTCTCCTTTCCCCTTCACCCAGACCCAGGGATTTTATGAAAACCTCAACCTGACTTCAAATGGCATCGGCACCAACTACCTGCAACAAAATGGACAGCTTGGCCTGCTCTATGCCAGCGAGGTGAATGGCGGAAGGCTATCATACTACCACCGCGTGGACATCTCTGCCAAAAAGCGTTTTGAACTTTCCAAGCAATCCAATCTGGAAGCCACATTCAGCGTCACCAACCTCTTCAACCGGAACAATATTTTTTACGTCAACCGGTTTGACAATACCCGTGTGTATCAACTCCCCATATTCCCCAGCCTCAGCCTTTCCTGGAATTTTTAAAGCAAGCAGCTAACCGCTAATTCTGCTCATGCTCCTAAAGCAGCTCTTCACGCTATTCAGTGTTGCCCTCGTCCTGCCCCTGGCAGCTCCTGCTCAAGAACTCACTCGTTTCAGTCCACAACAGGATGCCATTTTCAGGGCCAATGACCAGTTTGATGCGACCCTTTGGTCCCTTGCGAACCAGTCGGCACGAACCGCACTCAATGGGCCACTATTTCAGGATAAAGCATGGGTGGACTCACGACAAAATCTTGATTACGAAAAGACCATCAGCGGGCTGAAGACTGCTTCACCTGGAGCTATTGATTCCGCAATCTCACTGCTTCGGCAACTCAATCCCAGGCCCCTGCGCGACAGGCTTGCATTAGCCATCGCCCGCTACTATTTTCTGCATGGCTCCTTTGCCCAAGCCATTACCTACTATCGGGACGCAGGCATTGCCAACCTCAGCAATACCGAAATCGCTGATGCAAAATTTGAACTAGCATATTGCTATTTCAACAATCATCAGTTTGCCCAGGCAGACACCTTGCTGAGCATTATGAAAGAGGTTCCCGGAAAATATTACAGCCCCGGCAACTACTACTATGGCCTGCTGGCCTACACGCGGGGTGAGTATGCCGCAGCCTTAAAAAGTTTTGCGCGTATCCGGGATGAAAAAATTTACCAGCCTGTAGTGCCTTACTACATGGCTGAGATCTATTACTTCAAAGGAGACCGCGACACGGCTTTGGCTGAAGCATTGCGGTTGTTGCAGCCAGGAGTGCAATCCTTTTATGAAAATGAGCTTCACCTGCTGGCAGCCCAATGTTTGTTTGAAGCAGGGAGATTTGGAGATGCGTTGCCCTACTTCGAATACTACTATAACCACACGGAAAAGCTGCGCAAAGAGGAACTGTATGAAATGGGCTACGCTTACTACCGAGTCAATGAATGGGCAAACGCTATTGCCAAATTCAAACCCCTGAGTGTGGCTCAGGACTCCCTCGGGCAGGCAGCCATGTATCTGCTGGGCGATTGCTACCTGAAGACAAATGATAAGTCGGGGGCACGCAATGCTTTTGGCATCTGCGCCGAAATGCCCTACAACCCCGGGCAGCGCGAAGCTGCCTTATTGCTGCATGCCAAGCTGTGCTACGAAACCGGATATCCCGATGCAGCTATGCGCAGCCTGAATAGCCTGATGCAGGATTTTCCTAACTCCGGCTATATCGCATCCGCCAGATTGCTCCAATCGCAGCTCTATCTCGAAACGAACAATTACAAAGAAGCTTACGAAGCATTGTCCAATACCTCAAAGGATGATGTTGATTTTGGTCGCATCCACCAACGTGCTGCTTATGGCTATGGCTTGAAGCAAATGCAGGCTGGCAGATTGGATGATGCCAACAGTTTGCTTTCTGAATCATTGGAAGAAAACGCAACACCTGCTTATTCCGCCGCTGCACATTTCTGGAAAGCGGAAATCGCATACCGGCAAAGCCGCTACGACTCTACCGTTTTTTACGACAATGCCTTCCTCAAATCAGCAGCCAGCAACCTGGCACAGCAAGTGAGCAGTACTGCCACAAGAGCACATGCTTCGTCCACGATGGGCTATGCCCTAATGCAACTCAAAAATTTCAGCGAAGCACAAAAAGCTTTTGCCACTGCCAGGAAGGAAGGCAATTCATCCACTGCCGCCAATGCCTCCCTGCGTGAAGCAGATGCCTATTTCATGCAAAAGGATTTTGCCCGTGCGGCACCAATTTATGCTGCACTGTCAACAGGCTCCGGTACCGATGCAGATTATGCCCGCCTGCAATCGGCTATTATAGCAGGCTTGCGTGGCGACAATGATGGGAAGCTCAAACTTCTTAGCTCCATCATGAATGCTGTACCGCCATCTGCTTATGCTGCCGAAGCCCGCTATGAGACGGGCCTGACTCAGATTGCAACTGGCCGCTATGATGAAGCTGTGGCAACGCTTACCCCACTCACGACCGACAAACAGGAAGCAGAATTTGCCCCAAAAGCACTCTTGAAAATCGGAAGCCTGCAACAGCAGCTTAATAAAGATGATCAAGCTCTGGAAACCTTCCAGAAACTGCTGCGCAACTTCCCGGCATCTTCTGAACGCAACGATGCGCTGGCTGCTGCCAAACGAATTTTCATTGAAAGAAATCAACCAGAATCCTACATCGCACTTCTGAAAGAATTCAATCTGCCCCTGGCTTCTGACCAGGAGATGGACACGGCCTTCTACAATGCTGCAGAGCTGCAGTATGCTTCTCTGAATTGGAATGAAGCTGCCTCAGCTTTCCGCAGATATCTTACCCAATTCCCTGCCGGCATGAAGGCAACCAAGGCTCGCTTTTATCTCGCCAACAGCCTGTACAATGCAAAGTCGTATGCTGCCGCACGTCTGGCTTACGACAGCCTGCTGCAACAGAACTGGAATGATTATTCGGAAGAAAGCGCTCAGCGTGCCGCAGAGCTTGCTATGGCCGATACCGCCTGGAGCGATGCAAACCGGTATTTTGGTTTACTTGCCGAGCATGCAGGCAGCGATGAAATACGCAGCCGTGCCTTTGCAGGACTGATGCGTTCTGC
Organism: uncultured Chitinophagaceae bacterium; assembly: GCA_964424655.1. Lineage (GTDB taxonomy): Bacteria > Bacteroidota > Bacteroidia > Chitinophagales > Chitinophagaceae > UBA1952. Next base: position 2,035 of record CAYRJR010000094.1, on the reverse strand, counting down.
CACACGGATGAATGACCCCTCCGCTGCTGCCCGCTATTCCGACACACTGCTCGGTTGCGCCAATGTGGCTCCTGGCCTGCGTGATGAAGCAACGCTCAACATCTTGCGACAACACCTCATGCAAGGCGATAGTAGCGGCCTGTACTCCTTGCTGCAACCTCTCACCAAAAGCGAAAATGCAGCAGTAGCTGCCGAAGCAGGCTACCGGCTGGCTCAATCCTATTTTGCCGCAGGCAAGCTCAAAGAAGCAGAGGCAGAAGCCGGCACCAACATCAAGCGCAGTTCAGGATTTGAGCTTTGGCTGGTAAAAACCTACCTGCTCCTGGGCGATATCTCTATCGCTAAAAAAGATTACTTCAATGCCCGTGCAACATTCCAGAGTGTGGCTCGTAATACGAAGATTCCCGAACTCAAGGCGTATGCAGAGCAAAGGATTCAGGAAGTAAAAAGACTTGATCATTCTAAACTTTCTAACGAGTAGCGCATGACGAAACGTATCACCGGAGTCATTCTATTACTCATGCTGGCCTTGCTTTCAGTCCCGGCACAGGCGCAACGCCGCAAGGCCAGGATGAAGCCCAGGGCCGCAGCTCCTGTAGCTCAAACGCCACAGGCTCCGCGCAATGACACCACCATCAAGAGCACAACGCTTGAGGTGTATCAGGTGTATCAGCCGGAAATGAAGCCCCTACAAAAACCGGGTTATTCGCCAAGCCTGCCACCTACCGAAAAAGAGCCTCAGCCGCAACACTATGAAGTGCCACAGCAGACACTTCTGTACTCCTATCGCGCACTGCCACTCCGCCCCCTGGCATTGGGGAAAGACAGCGGTGCCTTACCGCCACAGCGCTATGTGCTACTCGGAGGCGGAAATCTTGCTACTGCACTCGCAGAAGCCGGCTTTGGCGGGCGCGGGGGCGGCTTGGCGGGCTTCATGGCACAAACTGGACAGGCAATGTTTTCGGCAGATACCTCAGCCAGGAAGGCAGCACCGAAAATCAGATTTTCAGAAGCTTTCTGCTGAAAGGAGATGCTACCTGGAACAAGGACAATCATTTGCTGGATGCCGGACTGGACTTGAGCCGGAATGTCTTCGGGCGTTACGGATACGACCATTCCCTGCAACGATACAGCCTAGATGATGTGCGGATGAAGTATGATGCAGCCCGGCTTCATATTGGCTTTCGCAATACAGAGCCTGGCCTTTGGAAACTCAACTATGCGCCCACGCTCAACCTGCTGGTCTGGGATGGTCGTCAGGGGCATGAGACAGGCCTGAATTTCTACGCACCCGTCAGCTATCAATTTGATACTTCATTCAGCCTTGGCCTGGCAGTCAATGCGCAACTTTCCTGGAACTGCCTGGCTGCTTCGCTTGATAAAAATCAAAGCAGCAACCTGTTTCAACTATTGCCATTCGCAGATTATCACGAAGGAAATTTTGAAGCGCATATTGCCATCGCACCTACCTGGAGCGAGGGAACAGAGCTGCTCTGGTTGCCTGAAGCGCACCTGGCTTATCAATTATTAGATCATCGAATAAAGCTTGAATTATCCGGTAAAGCAGTACGCCAGCAAAACACTTTGCAGCAGCTCAGCGGAGTGAACCCTTATTTCTTCCCAGGTAATTTTTCAATCCATCAAAGTACCCGCTATGAAGTGGCCGGGGCAGCCAGTGTGGCCCTGGGCAATCACCTGAGTGTGTGGGGGCGCTTAGCCTGGCAGCAGTTTGACAATGCGCCTCTGTTCATAACCAGCGCCGGCAGCGATGGGAAAGATTTCAGCATCATCTACGAGCAAGACATGCGTGCCTTCGCCTGGGGAGGCGGTTTACGCTATCAGTTGGGTGAATATTTTTCGCTGGGTGCCGAAGGGCAATGGCTGAATTATTACCAACTGAGTATGTTGAACCATGCCTATGGCATGCCGGGTATTCGCATGCGCGGCGACCTTTCCTGGCGTATTGCCAAAGGACTGTTGCTGACAAGCTACATGCAGGTACTGGATGAAATCTGGGGCCTGGATGCAAATGGCC
>CAYRJR010000093.1:0-10597 GCA_964424655.1 uncultured Chitinophagaceae bacterium | reverse complement strand
AGAGGAAGAGAAAAAGGAAAGGCCAGCGTTTCTGCTGACCTTTCCTGTAGAGTAGCCTCGACAGGGATCGAACCTGTATCTAAAGTTTAGGAAACTTCTATTCTATCCATTGAACTACGAGGCCGGAATAATCATTTGGGACGGCGAATTTCGGGTTTAGGACTGAGAAAACGGCTACACTTTCACTTCCAACGCAGCGTATGTATAAGGCGCTTCATATCCCGGCTGAAAAATTCAGTCAAGGGTTTCATGGAATCCGCATTAGGAGTGACATTGAAATATAGGGCGCCACGCAGAAAATTCCGGGTGGAGTCCGTAGCGATAAACTGATAGGCCGAAGCAGCATTACCGCCCACACTAAAGAAAATACCACTCACTCCTTGCGGGTTCCGGAAAGATGGTGAATTGATATAGTCGGCAACCTTCGTGTGCCAGGCTGTCATTTCATGCGTATCATCCAATAATTTTTCCAGGGGATGATGTTCATCTATCGTTTTGTATGAGAGATAAATAGTCCCTCCCCATTCCGGAAATTCAATATTGATCCAATACGGATTATCAGGCTTCATCCCGTTGGCACCAGTATCTCGAACAATGCGTCCATAAATAGGATATTCAAAAGCATAAGGAAAGCCGGCTGTGTCAAACATCCGATAGGCATGTTGCGGAGTATCCATTCTGGAATATCCACGTGGGCGTGGTGTATAGCTTTCTGGTTTGCAAGCATAAAAAACAAAGAGGCAGATGAGGACTACTCCCGATATCACTACTTGAAACGAGCAGATGGAGCAAAGAAATTTTTTCAAAACAGAAATGAAAAGCCTGTCTGGCAAAGGCCCGCGAAAATACTACCTAATGGCCTAGAAGCGTCCAATCCGGCTGGCAAAGCGGTCGTACTTTCGTGGGCTAAAATCAAAAATTCAAATGGAAAACCAAACACCTCCCGAGCAGCAGCTCAACATAGAACTTAGTGAGGAAATGGCTGATGGCCAATATGCTAACCTGGCTGTTATCACACATTCCTTTGCAGAATTCGTTCTCGATTTTGTGAATGTAATGCCCAATGTGCCCAAGGCCAAAGTGAAAAGCCGCATCGTGATGACACCGCAACATGCCAAACGCCTGATGCGTGCTTTGATTGATAATGTCAAGCGTTTCGAAACGGCTCATGGTGTCATCAAGGATCAGGAAGCTGTGGCGCTTCCTTTCAACTTCGGTGGCCCAACTGCTCAAGCCTGATTACTGAAAATTATCCCGGTCTGCATTGAATTTCTTGCAGGCTGTCTTTTCAAAAAGTATTGGCTTCAATAGCCTGTTCCTTTGACGAAATACATGCACAACAAGATTCTCATCCTCGACTTCGGCTCTCAATACACCCAGCTCATTGCCCGGGCAATCCGCGAACTACAAGTCTATTGCGAAATCCAGCCTTGCACAAAGCCTGTAGTCTATACCGACGACCTGCGCGGTATCATCTTGTCCGGCTCTCCGTTTTCGGTGAATGATGCTCATGCACCCAAGCCAGATGTGGCTGCTATGGCGCAACACCTGCCTGTCTTGGGGGTTTGTTATGGTGCTCAATTGATTGCCAGCCAGGCTGGTGCTGCAGTACGTCCTTCTGCGCACCGCGAATTTGGCCGTGCTCACCTGAAGGCTGTAGGCCACTCTCCTTTGCTGACTACGATTGCCGAAGGCTCACAGGTATGGATGAGTCACAGTGATAGTATTCAGGCTTTGCCCAAGGGATTTGAGCTGATTGCAAGTACGGAAAGTATTCCTGTGGCTGCCTATAAAGCTGCTCCGGATTTTGCTTTGAATCCTGTGTTTGGCATTCAATTCCACCCGGAAGTAACCCATAGCACTGAGGGCAGACAGATCCTGAAAAACTTCATTGTGGACATCTGCAAGTGCCAGCCCGACTGGACGCCGGCAGCATTTGTTGAGGATACTGTCAGTCGTATTCGGGAACAGGTAGGAAATACCGGGAAGGTAGTCATGGCACTAAGTGGTGGCGTAGATTCTACCGTTGCAGCCACGCTCATCCACCGGGCTATCGGCGAGCGGCTGTCTTGCATTTTTGTGGACAATGGCCTGCTGCGAAAAGGAGAGTTTGAGCAGGTGCTCGAAGGCTATCATCATCTCGGCCTGAACACTAAAGGCATTGATGCCCGACAGCGTTTTTATTCAGCACTTGCCGGCATCAGCGACCCGGAAAAGAAGCGCAAAATCATTGGCGGATTATTCATTGATATTTTTCAGGAAGAAGCTGCCGAAATCCAAAACGTATCCTTTCTAGGACAGGGTACCATCTATCCGGATGTCATCGAATCGCTATCTGTGCATGGGCCTTCCGTAACCATCAAGAGTCACCATAACGTAGGCGGGCTTCCAGAAAAAATGCAGATGCAGCTTGTAGAGCCGCTGCGCTTTTTGTTCAAAGATGAAGTCCGACGCATAGGCCGCGAATTGGGCATTGACGAAATGTTCCTGTCCCGCCATCCGTTCCCCGGCCCCGGCCTTGGCATTCGGATTCTGGGTGCTGTCTCAGAGGAAAAAGCCAAGCTCCTTCAAGAGGCCGATGCGATATACATCCAGCATCTCCGCGACAGCGGATATTATGGCCATGTGTGGCAGGCCGGTGCTATTTTATTGCCCGTCCAAAGCGTGGGCGTGATGGGCGACGAACGCACTTATGAATACACGCTGGCCTTACGTGCTGTGACCTCTGTAGATGGCATGACGGCAGACTGGGCACACCTGCCATATGACTTGCTGGCAAAAATTTCAAACGATATTATCAATCAGGTGCGGGGCATCAACCGTGTGGTGTATGATATCTCTTCCAAGCCTCCGGCAACTATTGAATGGGAATAAATGAATGCCGGAAAGCCCGCATTGATTGCCGGTTTCTTTCTTGCTTTTATTAAATGAATTAATGGAAGAAACGACTTGCTGCTTCTTCAGTCGCCTTTGATTTCATGCACATGAAAACCACGAAATCTAATCTGCCAGACTTACATTTCTGGCAATTCCTTGCGGTTTTTGTGCTGCTCATTTTGCTGATGCCTGTGCCGACACAGGCTCAGTTTTTCAAAAAACTGTTTGGCAATGATCAGGAGCGCCCGGCACGCCATATTCAGCCCCATCATCGTTCGAATCAGTCTGGCACCACTACGCGGGAATTGAGCAGTAATAAGTCCAGACAAGAAAAAATTATACTTAATAAAAGCCGTATTAAAAGCCGATACCGAGTAGATGTATTGGCCCCACTCTACTTAGATGAATTGGTTCGCGATGGCAAGCCGGTATATAAATCCCACCTTCCCGAAAAGGTAATGCCGGGACTGGATTTTTATCATGGTATTCAGATTGCAGCCGATACGCTCAATGGACTCGGCTATCGGCTTGATATATACATCCACGACATTACGGACCCGAAAGAAAGCATCAGTGAGTTGCTGAAATCAGGCAGCCTTGATTCTTCGGACCTCATCCTTGCGGCAATAAATAATCAAGAGCTGAAAACCCTGGCTTACCTGGCCAGAAAGAAGCACATCAATATTGTTTCCACTTTCTCGCCTAATGATGCCGGCGTGAAACGAAATCTTTATTTCAACCTGCTTCAACCAACGCTCAGAGCTCATTGTGAAGCTTTAAAAATTGCCCTTGCCCGCTTATCAAAACCCACGACAAACCTGCTGGTCTATCAACGGAATAATGTGTCTGTGGATCGGGAATGTTTTCAATACCTGACCCAGGACAGTGCCTTTTCGTTCACGCGTGTGATGGTGGATTCTTTATTGCCTAAAGAAAAGCTGCGCAATTTTTTAGACAGTGATGCTACCAACATTATTGCCATGCCCATTGTGGATGCAAACTATGCCCGCAAGCTGCTCGATCAATTAGGGAATTACTTCCCGGAGTATCATTTCGAGGTGTATGGCTTGCCTTCCTGGAAAGGGATGAAATTGTTTGAAGAACAAGGTGCGCTTCCGAATGTCGCCGTTTTCTTTCCTACTGCTTTTTACTACGACCCTACTACTTCTTCAGGGAAAGCATTTGCAGACGCATATGCTGCCCGCTACGGTGGCCGACCTGGATTACTGGCCTACCGCGGCTATGAAACTCTGTATTGGTATGCATACCTACTAAAGCGCTACGGTACTGTTTTCAATGACCACTATAATGATGTGGGTATGTCTCCATTTACACGCTTTGAAATGAAACCGGCAAAGTCCGGAGACACAGTGCTCTATTATGAAAACAGGCACTTTTATTTCTATCGTTATCAGGCAGGTAATCTGATGGTGCAGCAGTAAATATTGGCTTCCCTTCAGGCAAGCCTTTTTAAAAGGTGAAGCATGATACATGCAGATGCTTTGGCCTAATTTGCCTCAATGGATTCGACAGAAACACAAGCATCCGCAGGCATCGGCTCGCGGGTCAATCACAATCTTTTCGGGCGCGGCATCATCGTTGACCAAAGCTCAGAGACCTATACCATTTGGTTCAAAAGCCAACAAGGCACACGCAATGTGGCCAAAGATTTTTCAGGCATGAAAATCACGGAGCCGGTTGCCGATAATCAGGCACAGGGACAGCTATCAATAGCAGATATTGAGGAAGCTCTGGATACCGTGCTGGAGCGTCGGATGCATGAGTTTCAATTGGTGCCTTTGGGCAATCGTTGGGAAGGTGGCACGCTCATTTTACAACCCAAGGATTCAAGCCTGCAAAGCAAAGAAGTGCCGATAGAAACATTCTTCCACAAAATCGTCATGCTGCGCGACCGATTGCGGCTCATCGAGCAAAAAATAAACGCACACAAGGGACTGAGTGAATCGGAAAAAATTGACCTGCAGCAATACATCACAGCTTGCTATGGCACATTGACCACTTTTAATGTTCTGTTCAGGGAACAACATCATCAGTTTCGTGGTCAAACGAAGGAATAGGCTCTTACACTCACAAAGACATTGCTGAGCCAGTCATGTTCTCTGCCCTTTTTCTGACCCAACGTTGGTATGTCTGTGTGGGCCTTTGTTCAGGCTTGTATGTGTTGGCATTTTTTGTCCCGCTGCTGCTGGCTCCAGTTAATATCATTTCGCTATTGCTGCTGGCACTTTCATTACTTGATTTCTTTTGGTTGTTTGCGCGCAATGCCCGTTTTTCTGCTACGCGAATCACCGCATCACGTTTGTCATTGGGTGATGAAAACAAGCTGAGCATTAAAGTTCAAAATGGCTATCCTTTTCGCGTTCGTGCAACGCTGATTGATGAATTGCCCATACAGTTTCAGGATAGAAACTGGCGGCATAACTTATTGATTGCACCACGGGCATCTTCCGAATTCACCTACACCCTTTGCCCCAAAAGCCGTGGCCAATATGACTTTGGTCAAGTGCTGGCGTATGTCTGTTCGCCATTAGGATTAGTGCAAAGGCGCTTCAAACTGGGTGGAGAAACGAGCCTAAAAGTGTATCCTTCATTTTTGAATCTCCGTCGTTATGAGCTGATGGCTGTTTCAGAAAACATGATGACCGGCACCAGAAAGTTGCGGCGGATAGGCCATAGCCTGGAGTTTGAGAAAATAAAAGCTTACGTGCCTGGCGATGACATGCGCTCCATCAATTGGAAAGCCAGTGCCAGGAGTGCTTCACTCATGGTGAACCTCTATACCGACACGCGCGAGCAGCAGGTGTATTGCATGATTGACAAAGGCCGAAACATGAAAATGCCTTTCGATGGCCTGAGCCTGCTTGACCATTCTATCAATGCTGCATTGGCTTTGATGCATGTCGTTTTGTTGCGGCAAGACAAAGCCGGTCTGCTGACTTTTTCTCAAAAAATTAATGACCTAATACCTGCGGAAAGACGGAGTAATCAACAACAGTTGCTGCTTGAAACCCTTTATCGTCAGGAAACCGATTTTGTGGAAAGTGATTTTGAAGCCTTATCGAAGCATATCAGGCTAAAGCTTGGGCAGCGTTCGCTGATCGTGATGTTCACCAATTTCGAAACGTTGGTTTCGTTGGAAAGACAGCTTGCATACCTGCGCAGCATCGGACGGCAACACTTGCTATGCGTTGTGCTTTTTCAAAACACATTGCTCCAGGAAATTCATACCTCGCAGCCGGATACTGTTGAAGGTATTTATATCAAGACCATTGCAGATCGTTTTGATTTCGAAAAGCGACAAATAGTAAAAGAGCTGCAACGCCACGGTATCCTCGCATTGCTATCCACCCCACAGATGTTACGTGTAGATGTTATCAACCGATACATGGAGCTGAAGGCGCGGCAAATGATTTAGGCCGAAACATCTTTTCGAAGCAAATCCTGAAACAGTTCTGCACCAGAAACGGTTGGCGCAGTGATAGCGTTACATCTGGGAGACACTAAGTTCAGTGAAGATGCACAGTTACACAACAAGTATCATCGAGCTGAAAATGTCGCTCAAGAATAATAACTGACGAATGCCCTATTACATCTGTTGTCGCTTGATTTCGCAACCGGAAACCTTAGTCATTTGAGGTTTGACTGGCTTTCCGGCAACCATATTATTGATTGCTTCGAGCACAAAAAACTTCTTGCTCTTTGCAGCATCCTCCTGATTATCCATCAGAGCACCTTTATACACCAGCTTGCCCTGAGCATCGAAGAGAAAGGCTTCTGGCGTTTTGATGGCGCCAAACTGATCTGCTATGATTGACATATTGTCCATCAGGTATGGAGCAGTATAGTGCATGTGCATGCCGAATGCCTGCATCTTTTCAGGCCCATCTTCGCCCTGACGATTGCCTTCATTGCTATTGATTAAGGCAACACCCACATTCAGCCTGGCGGCAATCTTCATCATTTCCAGCATGCGATTGTTTGCATTAGCGATGATTGGGCAAGAGTTGCTGATGAAAAGTACCAGCAGGCCTTTATCCTTCTTGAGCGATTCCAGAGAAGCAGGTTCTCCCAACGAATTCGGCATGATGAAGCCTGGGTTGGGAATATCACTACCAATAGGCAGGCTCACCAGCTTCGGGCCTTTATTGGGCGACATTGGATAGGGCTGTGGTGGTATCGCCGGATTGGCTGCAGAAGGTGGCGGTGGTGGCGCTTGTGGTGGGTCATTCAGATTGGCCTGAGCAAAAGAAGCGCTTGTGAAGGCCAAAAAAGAAAGGCTTAATAGTAGCTTTTTCATGCAGAAAATTGATGTCGCAATCTACGTGCAGTACTTGTGTAGGATGCGTCATTGAAAGTTAAAAACAAGGGCCGCCAACATTGCGGCAGCCCTTGAGTAAAATGGAAATACAAAAATTATTTGCCGGTTTCCGGGCTATGGAAAGGGTAACGATAATTAGTAGGAGGTACTAAAGTCTCTTTCACAGTGCGGGCCGAAAGCCAGCGATAGAGGTTGAGGACTGAACCAGCTTTGTCGTTGGTGCCAGAGGCTCGGGCTCCGCCAAAAGGCTGCTGTGCTACCACTGCTCCTGTAGGCTTGTCATTGATGTAGAAATTGCCTGCTGCATTCACCAGTTTTTTAGCCATCAGATCAATGGCATGTCGGTCTTGAGCAAAGACGGCACCAGTCAGCGCATAAGGGCTGGTTTGATCCACCACATCCAAAGTCTCCTCCCATTTTTCAGCATCATACACATAGATGCTCAGTACAGGACCAAAGATTTCTTCGCACATCGTCACATAGCCCGGATCTGTAGCTTCAATGATAGTAGGCTCTACAAACCAGCCATGAGTACGGTCGCATTTCCCTCCTGCCAGGATACTCGCTTTACCACCGCTATTCTTTACACCATCGAGATACCCTTCGATATTCCTAAAACTTTTTTCATCAATCACAGCATTGACAAAATTTTCAAAATCATCCACAGGGCCCATCTTCATCGTCTTGATTTCAGCAATGAGCCCGGCCTTGATTTCATCAGCCAGGTTAGAAGGGAGATAAGCCCTGGAAGCTGCCGAGCATTTCTGCCCCTGATATTCGAAGGCACCGCGAGCCAGCCCTGCCACTACAGCATCTACCTGTGCAGTGGGATGTACAAACACAAAGTCTTTACCTCCCGTTTCGCCCACAATGCGTGGGTAGCTTTTGTAGCGGGCAATGTTTTCACCAATGCTTTTCCACATCTGCTGGAACACGCCAGTTGAACCGGTAAAGTGCACACCGGCAAATTCAGGATGCTGAAAACAGATATTGCCAACAGCAGGGCCGGAAGGGTAAATCAGATTAATCACACCGGCAGGAAGGCCGGCTTCAAGTAATATTTCCATGAACACCGAAGCACTATATACCTGCGTATTGGCCGGCTTCCAGACCACCACATTGCCGCACATGGCCACACTGGTAGGCAAGTTGCCGCCAATGGCGGAAAAATTGAATGGCGTAACTGCGAGCACAAAACCTTCCAGCGGGCGGTATTCCATGTGGTTGTGTACACCGGCAGGCGACAAAGGCTGCTGCGCATAAATACCACTCAGGAAATGCACATTGAAGCGGAGGAAGTCAATCAACTCGCAGGCGCTATCAATTTCAGCCTGAAAAGCATTTTTACTTTGCCCCAGCATGGTGGCTGCATTCATCCGGTAACGATACTTTCCGGCGAGTAGGTCGGCGGCTTTCAGGAAGATTGCGGCACGGTGTTCCCAAGGCATATCAGCCCACGCTTTACGGGCTTTCAGTGCCGCATCAATCGCTGCGTGAACATGGCTTTCGTTGCTTTTATGAAAATGCCCGAGCAGGTGTTTGGTTTCGTGTGGAGGGCGGATTTCCACATTTTCTCCGCTGCGCAATTCCTGTCCGTTGATGTACATAGGAATGTCGCGTGGAGTAGCTTTCAATTCCTGGATTGCAGCCTTCAGGGCCTTGCGTTCCGGGCTTCCTGGTGCATAGTTAAGCACCGGTTCATTTTTAGGTTCGGTAAATGGGATATACGCGTTGTGCATGGTCGCGAAGTTCGTAGAATCCTTTGGGAGCAGCACATGACTATTGTTCTATGGGCGTATGACCAGCATTCGTTTTTCAATGAAAAAAAGAAAGCCCCGCATCGGATGAAGCGGGGCTTGCTGCGCGCCAGCGCGAATAAAATTTATTTGTTAGTAACCACCGTCATTATCCCGGCGATTGTTGTAGCTGTTGTTATTGCCGTAACCGCCGCCGCGACGACCGCCTCCGAATCCGCCACCTGAGCGTTGCTCTAAGGGGCGTGCTTCGTTGACTACCAGTTTACGGCCTGAAAGTTCCTGGCCGTTGGTAGCTGCGATGGCTGTCTCTCCGTCTTCCTTATTGGTGAAGGTGACGAAGCCGAAGCCTCTGCTGCGTCCGGTTTCACGGTCGGAAGCGACGAATGAATCTTCGACGTTTCCAAATTGACTGAAGTGATCGCGGAGCTGGTCTGCGTTGGTTGCGAAGGCAAGGTTGCCTACGTAAAGCTTAATGGACATGTTCGTTGTCTTGGTGGTTTGCCGTGCTGGCGCAAAGCGGGGCGAATATCCAACTTTTCTACCGCCTACAATGATTTGGTTAGAGAAAAGTTTGTGAATACACCAGATATTTTTTCCCGGGCAACCTGAATGGAGGCTTTCTTTTATAAATCAATGTGCACTGAGTTTGGCTTTTAATCCAGCATCCAGCACATCCAGAAACTCTTCGGTATAGAGGTAGTGTTCACCATGCTTTACCTCAGAACCATGCACAGAAATGGCCAGGTCCTTGGTCATTTTTCCACTTTCTACCGCTTCAACACAAACTTGTTCGAGGGCGTGGCTGAAATCAATCAATGGCTGATTGCCGTCCAATTTCCCCCGGAAGGCAAGCCCACGAGTCCAGGCGTAGATACTGGCAATTGGGTTTGTGGAGGTTGGGTTCCCCTTTTGATGTTCTCTGTAGTGACGTGTGACTGTGCCGTGGGCAGCTTCGGCTTCGAGGGTATTTCCGTCAGGCGTAACCAGCACAGAGGTCATCAGGCCCAGCGAGCCAAAGCCTTGTGCGATGGTGTCGCTTTGTACATCGCCATCATAGTTCTTACAAGCCCAAACAAAATTGCCATTCCATTTCAGCGCACTGGCTACCATGTCATCAATCAGGCGGTGCTCATAATGCACATCAGTGAATTCCTGACTCACCTCAGCGAAGATGTCTTTGAAACGGCCATCATACTTTTTCAGGATGGTGTTTTTTGTGGAGAGGTAAAGCGGCCAGGCCTTACTGCGGGCCATGTTGAAGCAGGCATGAGCAAAGCCACGAATGCTCTCGTCCGTATTATACATCGCCAGTGCTACACCATCACTCTTGAAGTCAAACACTTCATGTTCCATCACGCTGCCATCTTCGCCTTCAAAGCGGATGGTGAGTTTGCCTTTGCCTTTCGTCACAAAATCGGTTGCCCGATACTGGTCGCCGTAGGCATGGCGGCCTACAATGATGGGTGCATCCCAATTCACCACAAGACGAGGCACATTACTCATGACGATTGGCTCTCGAAACACCGTACCATCTAAGATATTGCGGATGGTGCCGTTCGGGCTTTTCCACATTTGCTGTAGGTTAAATTCCTTCACACGGGCTTCATCAGGTGTGATGGTTGCG
>CAYRJR010000092.1:0-10609 GCA_964424655.1 uncultured Chitinophagaceae bacterium | reverse complement strand
GGCTGATGCTTCGGCAAAATCGAGCCACCCAATCTATCATCCGCGACCGCGGCGGCATGGATTGACAATTGCCCCTTACCCTTCTGAGGTTTTTTTTTATTTCAGCATTTGTGCCCTGATTGAACTTCGTTGCGTCGCACACTGAGGGGCCAGTGCTACTATGCAGCTCGCCTTGCCTGAGCTGTCTGCCCGCATTTCATGAGCCAGGCTGAGTAGCGAAATCCTGCTGAAGTGTGCGACGCAACGAATGCCGGGTAGCGAGCTATAGCTGACTAAAAAAATCTATTCCCCTCATTGCCTCACAATGGCTTCAAATCTTGGCCAGCAGCCTGAATCAGCACCTTACTTTTGCCGCCTTCATCACAAAAAGAATGATTCATAAAAAACTAAGCTGTGTCCTGCTCGCAGCGCTGGCATTCACTGCCTGCAACTCGGCTTCCTCCGGAAATAGCGAAGGCTCATCCCCGAAAGGCGATATCCTGATTGCCGACATGGACTCGACTATCCAACCCGGCCAGGACTTTTTTGAGTATGCCAATGGCGGCTGGATTAAGCGCAATCCGATTCCTGCCGACGAAACTTCCTGGGGCATCGGCAAGCTGGTCAACGAAGAGCTCTATACCCGTAAGCGGGCCATCAATGAAGCCGCTGCAAAAAAAGCAAACCGCTCCTCCATCGAGCAGCAGGTGGCCGACTTCTGGCTAACCGGCATGGACAGCACTGGCGCCGACCAGAAAGGCAGCACGCCACTGGAAGCTGAACTGAAAAACATCTATGCAGCTACAGACCGAGCCACTTTGATGACCGAAGCCGCACGGCTGCACCGCATGGGCGTGGGCGTCTTGTTTGATGAAGGCGTGTCGCAGGATTCCAAGAACAGTGCGGAAATGTCCTATGGATTATCCCAGGGCGGACTGGGGCTTCCCAACCGCGATTATTATTTCAACAAAGACGCACGCACCACAAAAATCAGGGAAGCTTACCCGATATATGTGAGTCGGATTTTGATGCTGCTGGGTGAGAAAGATTCACAAAAGGCCCTGCTGCGTGCCCGTGCAATCATGGTGCTGGAAACCAGGCTGGCTGGGGCTTCCCGCAAACTCGAAGCCTTGCGCGACCCCTGGAAAAACTATCACAAGATGAGTGTTGATGCCTTGCAGCAACTCGCTCCTTCCATTGACTGGCGCAAGACAATCACGGCCATCGGCCTGCCTAAAATTGACTCGGTGGTCGTGGGGCAGCCTGAGTTTTACAAAGCCCTGGGTCAGGCATTCCAAAGCGAACCTATCCCGGTGCTGCAAGACTATTTTGCCTACCAGCTTGCAAGCAGTTTCGCCCCATATCTCTCGCAGTCTTTTGTAGAAACCCAATGGGATTTTTACGCTAAGACCCTTCATGGTGCCAAACAAATGCGCCCACGCTGGAAGCGGGTGCTCGATGCACAGGAAGGTGCCATTGGTGAAGAAGTAGGCCAGCTTTTCGTTAAAGAATACTTCCCCGAAAAGGCAAAGCAGCGATATACCGACATGGTGGAAAACATTCGCAATGCTTTCCGCGCCCGCATCGAAAAGCTGGACTGGATGAGCGACAGTACCAAGCAAAAAGCCCTGCACAAGCTGGCAGTGATGAAGAAGAAAGTCGGCTACCCCGACCACTGGAAAGACTTTTCCAAAATGCAAATCGGGAAAAGCTCCTATGCTGAAAACATGATGCATGCCCGTGAATGGTGGAACGACTATCAGATTGCCAAGCTGGGCAAGCCGGTGGACCGCAGCGAATGGGACATGACTCCCCAGACCTACAATGCCTACTACAACCCATCCAACAACGAAATCGTATTGCCGGCAGGCATCTTCACAGTACCCGGCTACCGGGATGAGCAACTCGATGATGCCCTAGTGTATGGCTATGCTGCCGCTTCCACCATCGGGCATGAAATCACGCATGGCTTCGATGATGAAGGCCGACAATTCGATGCCGATGGCAATCTGAAAAACTGGTGGAGCACTGCCGACTCTGCACAGTTTGCCCGACGCGCAGCCGTGCTGGTAAAGCAATTCAACAACATGGTGGTGTTGGACAGCCTGCACCTGAATGGGCAGGCCGAGCTGGGTGAAAACCTCGCCGACCTGGGTGGTGTGCTGCTCGGCGTGGATGCCTTCCAACAGACGGCTGCTTTCAAAGACGGCAAAAAGATTTCCGGTCTCACACCGATGCAACGGTTTTTCCTGGGCTATTCCCTGGGCTGGCTGTATCAAATCCGCCCGGAGCAACTCGCTTCGCAGGTGCTCACTGATGTGCATGCCCCTGCTAAATATCGCGTCAATGGCCCTTTCCCCAATGTGCCGGCATTTTACCAGGCCTTCAACGTGAAGCCCGGCGACAAGATGTACCTGCCCGATAGTGCCCGCGTGAAGCTCTGGTAGGGAAACTTTCAACCAACTCAAAAAGGGATCACGGAATAAAAAAACCGGGTCCCTTTTTTTCGCTCCTAAAGGCTGCGCTCAAATAGAAAATCCTCGCGTTGGTTGATGATTTTTTAGCCAACTATTGCAGCCCGATGCAGCATCCGTTGCGTCGCACACTTCGGCGATATTTCGCTACTCAGCTTTTCCCGGAAAGGGCAAGTAGATACTATAGAAAGCTCAATAGCGAACTGAACCTTGCAGGGTGCCATCGCCGAAAATGCCTCATAGCATTCCCAATGCTGACCCCAAAAATTGATTCCAAAAAAATGCTGTCCCGATTCATAGAGACAGCATCCTGAAAAATATGCTTTCTGAGGCTAAGCGGTCAGGGTAGCGGCAAAATGCGATTTAAACGCATCAATCAATCCAGAGCCAGCCATCCTGCATGCCACATCTATCATATTGGCGAAAGCCCTTGCAGAAGAGATGCCATGCCCGATGATGACCGGGCTATTGATACCCAGGACGGGCGTGCCACCATACAGCTCATAGTTGAAATGGCCCAGGAAATCATCCTGGAGGCCACGTTGCTCGGAGAAAATCTGGTAGATACTCTCTGCCATCTTCAGGGCAACATTGCCCACGAAACCCTCGCAGACAACCACGTCAGCCTTATCGCCAAATAAGTCACGGCCTTCCACATTTCCGGAGAAACGGAGGGCAGGATGTTCTTTGAGCAAGGGGTAAGCAGCCTGTGCCAGGATGTTGCCCTTACCTTCCTCCTCACCAATGTTGAGCAGGCCTACGCTGGGATTTTCTTTACCCAAAACGTGCTTGGCATAAAGCGTACCCAAGATGGCAAACTGGAGTAGGTGCTCCGGCTTGCAATCGGCATTGATGCCCACATCGAGCATGAAGTTGAAGCCACCATCCGTTCGGGGCAGGGGCGAAGCAATCGTCGGGCGCAGGACACCTTCAATCGCCTTCACGGAATACATGGAACCAACCAGCATGGCGCCGGTATTGCCCGCGCTGATAAACGCATCTGCCTTCCCGCGAGCCAGCGCGCCAAAGCCTACGGCAATAGACGAATCTGATTTTTCTTTCAGTGCTTTGGTCGGGTGCTCATGCATCCCGATTTCTTCACTGGCAGGTACCAGCGTGTAGCAATTCTGATATTCCTGCAACAGGTGCAGGTAAGGTTGGGCGGCATCGGGCCTGCCCACAAGGAGCAAATGCACCGGTTGCCCGGGATGCTCCTGAAAAAATTGGCGGACACCCAGTAGCGCCTGTTCTGGCGCATAGTCGCCGCCCATTATGTCCAGCGCGATTTTCATGCCGGCACTAAAATATTATGTGGGACGTTAGCCGCATCGAAAAAAATTCGACTGTGGCGCGTAAGATGGTTTTCGAAAAGGTAAGCCCCAAAAAGTAGCTGACCTGCGGAAGGAAGTGTGGTTCATCCGCAGGGCCAGCACTAAAAGGGAACAGAAGGCTTATGCGCCTGGTGCGCTTTCGCCAGCTTCTGTAGTCTTCTCAATGACCACACGGCCCCGATAGACGAGCTTACCTTCTGACCAGTGTGCACGGTGGCGCAGATGGCTTTCGCCGGTGAGCTTGTCGGCAGAAAAAGTTTCAGCAGTAGCCTTGTAATGAGTGCGGCGCTTAGCAGAACGTTGTTGGGAGTGGCGGCGCTTAGGATTTGGCATATCTAAATGGTATTTATCGTGGTGCGAAAGATTGAATCATCGGGAAGGTCGGCTGGCCCTTAAGTATGAGCAGTCAATAGCGGTTATCCTTTTGATTCTTGTTCTTTATGTTTTGAGTTTTTCTCTTCTTCGATGGAGATGTTTTTAAGTCCGTTCCAGATGTTGTGCTCGGGAGCATCTTCCGCCTGCCCCAGTTGGTTGAGCAGCTTTAAAGCTTCCGGGTTACACTGGCCATCCGGATGCAGACATTGAAGCGGGAGACTGAGCATTACAAATTCATACATCCAGCTTGAAATATCAATGACGGTTTCATGCCGGGGAATGAATGCAACATCTGCCTCTTCATCAGGAGCTTCGTTGTCATCTTCTTCGCCAGTGAGCTTGATGAGCAGGTCGGCTTCGTCCCAAAGCTGTAAGGAAAAATCATCCCCACAGCGATCACAGGGCACTGAAACCGAACCGGATATATCAAAGTGAAGCCGAAAAAAGCTCTGCTGCCTGTTGAAGCGAAGCACCACTTGCACATTCCAGTTATTGGTGTGTGATGGGGCACCGTGTTCTTTCATGAAAGCATCACCGATACTGAATTCATAGACATGCTCCCCCAGCTTCAGGCCGAGCCAGGCAATCTCAAATTCACGGTTATGTTTCATGTTCAGCACAGCCTTCGTCAAAGAACTTCAGACAGATGTACCTTAAAAAGGGCTGCGAAGGTAAGTAAAACAAAGCTGATATTGGATAAAATATGAGCCATATGACTACTGCTGCCTGCTATATGCAATTAAAAGTATGCCTGAGCAGGTGGCCTAAGGCTTTAGCCAGGCTCTGATGCTTGCCGGTTCGAGGGCCGTATAGTAAGTCTTCTTCTCAATGATGCCATTATTCACCCAATAAATAGCTGGTACAGAAGGCCCGGCTAAGGTTACAAAGGCATCAGAATTCATCAGTAAAGTATGCGGAACTGCTTCGGACTTGGTATCCTCAAAAAAGTCTTCTTCTGCCAGCTTCCCACCATTGAGTACCATAAAAATGGGGAACTCAGGATATTGGCGATGCAGGATCTGGACGAGATAAGCAGCCTTGATGCAATGCGGGCAGGTGGTACTGAAATAACAGATGATATGCTTCCCCTTCCGCAAATCCACAGAAGGGCTGGGCTGGGCATAACGATACAAAGAATCCAAGGCCATGGGCTGATGCATGCTTTGCCCCCCGCTGCTCACATAGACCGGACGAACCACAAACGGCACCGTGAACGCTGCAGCAGTGAGTAGCATGGCAATCATCCAGTCATTCTTGTAGGGCTTGGACGGATACAAAAACCAGAGTAATACCGTCACCCCAATCAGCACTACATTTTTCCAGATTGCGGGCAGGGGCTTCATATAGAGCCATTCCCCAAAGCAGCCACAGTTGCCATTATTTCCCTGATGCACCAACAGGCCAATGAGATAGGCCGTAAGCAACAGCAGCAGGACGATAGTTGCCTTGTAGGTGACCGGGCGCAAGAAAAGGTGCGCTGCAAGCCAGGCTCCGATAGCCCATTCAAGACCGATAAATACCCGGGAAAGCACTTCCGCACTGGTGATGCCGATAGGCAATACATCAATAAAACTCCAGGCAAAAGGTTCGGGATTCTGAAGCTTACTCCAGCCTGAAATGAAAAAAACCGCAGCTAAAGCAAGCAATAGCAAAAAGCCTATGCCTCGCCGGATATAGTGCCAGAGGCCTTTAGGCTCCGGCTGAATAGCATCTGATTCCACAGGAATAACTTAGAAAGCTGCAAACCTCGTTTAAAACAGCTTGCAGTCTTCGTCTGTAGTGATATGGCTCGAATTATCTGTGGTATGCGAAGAATTCTGCTCGCACAACGCCTGAGCCTTGTCTTTACTGTTGCGGATAGGATACTCACGAATAGTGCTATCCGGCAGACCCGGCTGGCCACTGTATTTTATCTTACACTGGCAGGTGTATTCGCGTACGCAGGAAGAGCAGGCAAAGACTAAACAAAGTGTGCCCAGCAGCAGTGTAGAACGTAGCATCATTTCCGAAAAAAGAGGTAGAAAAAAATTGCGTCTAAAGATAGCGGGAATTTTTTTCGACACAACGACAGTTTGCTTGTGATGCTTTGTAACAGAGCCGTTCACAAGTCACCACACTATTGTTTCCAACGACCAGGCAATGCCATCCCACTAACTTTAGACCATGGCGCAAACCCAGCTTCATATTAGCCCACAGGCTCTATTCGACAATCTGGAACTGCTGGCCCGCCAGGCTGTGGAAGGCTTTATCATCGGCCTGCACAAAAGTCCATTTCATGGTTTTTCGGTGGAGTTTGCGGAGCATAGGCTCTACAATGCCGGAGACCCGCTGCGGCATGTGGATTGGCGGGTGTATGGCCGCACCGAAAAACTCTTTGTCAAACGATTTGAAGAAGAAACCAACCTGCGCTGCTGCCTGATGCTGGACACCTCTTCTTCCATGATGTTTCCTAAAGACACGGAGCAGGTAAACAAATTGCAATTCGCCTGTTTCGCAGCGGCTGCTTTGTTGCAGATGCTCCGACGCCAGCTCGATGCCGCAGCAATCGCCCTCTTCGATGAATCGGTTCATTACCTCAGCGATTGCCGGTCGGCACATAGTCACTATCGCAACCTGACACTTCGTCTTGAGCAATTGCTCCACCACGAATCCACTCAAAAAAACACCCAGGCCAGCAGCGCCATTCACCAGATAGCCGAACAAATTCATCGCCGCTCTCTGGTCGTCATTTTTAGCGACATGATGGAAGACGGACAGGGTACCGATACCCTCTTTTCGGCCCTGCAACACCTGCGCTACAACAAGCATGAGGTCATTCTCTTCCACATCGTTGACGGTGCCCGGGAGCTGGACTTCGAGTATGAAAACAGGCCATATGAATTTGTGGATTTAGAGTCAGGCGAACGAACCAAGCTGCAACCTGCTCAAATGGCCGCTCAGTACCGAAAGGAAATGGCCGAATGGCAACAACTCTTCTCCGACAAATGCCATCAATACGGCATTGACCGCGTGACTGTGGATTTGCGTCAGGATGTGAGCGCCGTGCTGCATGCCTTTTTGCTCAAAAGGGCCCGGATGGGCTAATGGCAGAAAACCATTTTCAGAATAAGCGATTTTTTTTAGTCGGCTGAAGCGCGCTGATGCAGCTTCGTTGCGTCGCACACTGAGGGGCCTGTGCTGCTGTTAGGCTTTTCCCTGAGCATCTATTCATGGCCTCACACAGCTTCCGGGCAATGTCGCAAAGCGAAATCTTGCTGAAGTGTGCGACGCAACGGATGCCAGGCTATATTCCGAAAGCCGGCTCAAAAATTTGTCTTGAAAAAAGCCGCACTTCATCCCTTCTTAAGACGAAGCGTGGCCTGACTTAACGCACGATAATCTCCGTGACTACCGCCTCGCCGAAATGCTGGTTGATTGTTTCCATAAGCTGAGCCTTGCCATACAGTAGCTCCTGCTTCAGCGCCGCCACGTCTGTGAAGATGGTCAGCTTGCCATCCTGGAGGCTTAGGTTGCGGGTGTATTTCGCAACGATTTTCCCGGCGATTTGTTCCCATTCCGTTCGCAGCTTTAGTTCCTGCATTTTGGGCTTCCACTTCGATTTTTCGAGCAGAAGTGACAGGGCCTCACCGATGGAATAACTGGGCATGGGTCAAATTTGCAACAATGTTTTCACTCCGACTTTCGGGCCATTTGACACCACATTTATCCTTTTGCACACCATGCCTTTGACGACCGATATGATGGGCCGGGTACTAGAAGCGCCGGCACATCCCCAACGCATCATTTCGCTGGTGCCATCCCAAACCGAACTGTTAGCCGACCTGGGCCTGGAGCAGGAAGTAGTAGGCATCACGAAATTTTGCGTCCATCCGGAGGCCTGGTTTCGACAAAAAACGAGGGTGGGTGGCACGAAGCAGGTGCATCTGGATACCGTTCAGGCACTTGCTCCCGACCTCATCATCGCCAACAAAGAGGAAAATGAACGTGACCAAATCGAGGCACTGACAGCAATTGCTCCCGTCTGGCTCAGCGACATCTACAATCTGGATGATGCGCTCGACATGATCGGACGGATGGGCGCGCTTTGCCGGCGTAAAGAGCAGGCTTCACGCATCCGCAACGACATCGGGCAGGGCTTTCATGCTTTGGCCAATCTTCCCCATAAAAAACTACGCGTTGCCTATGCCATCTGGCGCAATCCCTGGCTGTGGGTTGGCGCGCAGACCTTCATCCATGATATGCTGTTGCGTTGCGGCTGGACGAATGTGCTGGCTGATTTGCCGCGCTATCCCGAGTTGAGTCTGGAGGCTTTGCGCGAAAGACAACCCGATTTGATTTTACTCTCCTCAGAACCTTATCCTTTTTCAGAAAAACATCTTGCAGAACCACAGGCTGCCCTACCCGACGCGAAAATGATGCTGGTGGATGGTGAAATGTTTTCCTGGTATGGCAGCAGGCTGCTACAAGCACCTGAGTATCTTTCCCGCCTCTTACGTTCATGTTGATTTCTGATATCCGCAAACCTTTACAGCCCGCCCATTTATTACTGGCGGCTTTGCTCTTCTGCGGGTTCTTTCTGATCAGTTTCCCTTACTTCCGCTACTTTGTTGACCCGGATGCGGTAGCCTATCTGACGATGGCCAAACGGGCAGCAGCCGGCGAACCCTGGCGACTGGTCAATGCCCTGTGGAGCCCGCTGCATCCCACGCTGGTAGCCATTTGTGTCAAGCTGGGCCTTGGTGCATTAGCAGCAGCTCAGGCAACCAATGCGCTGGCCTGCCTACTGATTTTGGCGGGAGGCTTTTCTCTGTTCAGGCGGAATAATATGAGTTCGGAGACGGGCCTTCCGCTCTTGCTGGCCTTATCTGTCTTTTTAGTCTATGCGCTGTTCAGGCAACTCTTTTGCGACCTCTGGCAGATAGCCCTGCTCTTGTTTTATCTGAACATCATCACCACAACTTCCTTCCTTCGAAAGCCGCTACTATGGCTGCTTGCTGGATTGCTAATGGCATTAGCTGCTTACGCAAAAATCTATTCATTCTACTTCCTGCTGCTGCATTTCCCGGTATCCGTGTGGGTGCTTTCGCGCAGCAAAAAAGAATCACTTCGCTGGCAACCCTTGTTGGCAGGATTGGCAACCATGCTCATCCTGATGATGCCGCTGGCCTTTCTGATGCACCAGAAATATGGCTTTTGGGGCTTTTCAAAATCGGGTGCGCTCAACACCAGTTGGACGCTCGTAGGACACAAGACGCTGCGCAGTGATATCCATGCCCTCATCCCGCCTCCTTATGCCAATTCGCCTTATTCCTGGGAAGATCCATTCCTTGCCGAAGGCCAGATACATTCCCGTTTCGAGCATTTTTCGATGATGAAAAGCCAGGTGGGCCATAGCCTCCAGGCGACCCTGCAAGGCATAGAAGCCGGCTCACAGATTTCTGCTTTTCTATTCATCATCTTTTTGGCTACAGGCATTGCGTTGGCACTGCGTAAGAACCTGTTTTCTACACAGGAAAAAGTGCTGTTTGCGGCGGCTTGTATCATGCCCTTAGGCTATCTGCTGCTGCATGTCGAAGCCCGGTACATCTGGCTGTTGCTGCCGATCAGCATGCTGTTCGGCACTCAGTGGTTGCAGGTGCTAAAGCCATTTTTTGAAAAGAAAAGAATGCTGTTTCAAGCGCTTTGCTGGCTTTTTGCGTTTTCATTTATGGCTTATCCATTCTATGATATGAAAGCCATGTTTCGGGGAGGTGAAGACAGTTATCGGCTGGCGCAAAGCATGAAAGCCTTGCACCTGAACGGCGACTTTGCAGCAGACGGGAATCCCAGCCAAATGGGCCTATTGGCCTTCTGGAGCGGCAATAATTATTACACCTCTGCGGCATCCAGCCAGCGTCATGATTCAGTTCTGGCAGATATGCGCCGCTACGCTATTCCTTATTTCATTCATGTGCGCGGCCCACTGGAGATAACAGAGCCATACTTTCTGGACGAAGCCGGCAATCCATTCCCACGAGTAGATGCAGGGAAACTGGGCCCATTGTGTGTGTTTCAGATCATCACAGCCAATACCGCAACAATGGCAGGAGTGCCCGATTAGACTGAGCAATATCAGCAGTGGCGCCAAGAGTTTCGGTTACATTCGCCGATTCACAAACAGCCGATTCCTATGCTTCGCAAATTGCTATTGACCGCTTGTGCCGGTGCTTTCCTTTTTGCCGCCTGCAAAAAATCAGACTCTAACCCCAGCCCGGGTTCGATCCAGTTTAGTATTTCCAATGAAGTGGATGGCCAGCCCGTTCAGATGGGGCCATTGAACTATAAAAATGTCAAGGGCAATGACTACAGCATCAGCATGCTGAAATATTACCTCAGCAATTTCTCTCTGCTCAAAGCCGATGGTACAGAAGTCTCTTTAAGCAGCAGCTACAACCTGATTGATGCTTCCAT
>CAYRJR010000091.1:0-10832 GCA_964424655.1 uncultured Chitinophagaceae bacterium | reverse complement strand
TGATCAGGTCAGAGAGGGAAAGCCCCTGGTGTTGATACTGTTTGGCTACCGAAACCACAAAACGAAGGTTGGCCTGTACCAACTTTTCCAGTGCTCGTCTTCCAGCTTCAGGCTCCTTAAGATTCTTGATTTTTTGAGCCAAAATGGTCTCTTCTTCTGGCGTAATCATGGAGATTTTACTGATCTCCTGCAGGTATTTTTCCACCGCTTGCGAATCCCGGTTAGTGATTTGCGTAGCGATCTTAAGTTGCCTCATTATAAAAAAATAGATTCGTTCTAAAAATGTGTAAAAGTACAAGCCACAATTCCTTCAGGCAAGATGTACCGAAGAATTCTTTGTTAAATGGACTGCTTTTTTTGGCCAAACGTTGGCTGAAAACGCCCTGAATGGAAGATATTTTAATCACCACTTCGAAACCTATGGGATTCAAATGCGGTATACTGATTTAAAAATCGTGATGCCTAAAAAATCTTTGTTACAGACACTTTACCATCCCCTTGCCATGTCATGGGCATTATATTGAATTAATAGAAAGCCAAAAGGATAAATGCTTGCATTGAGGTGGATCAGATCCTTTTTACCTCAGGATTCAATTTGCCTTTGCGCAGCAGCAAAAAGGCACCGAACAACACAAGACACACCGAAATGATTTCTGCCTGAGTAGGATGAATAAAGCCCCAATCATACTTGTAATTCACCCGTATCAGTTCCACGCAAAAACGCTCAACGCCGGCAATAAGCAGATACAGACCAAACATTTGCCAGGGGCGTTTCAACTTGCTCCTCAGGCCCCAGAGGAAGAAAAACAAAGCAATGCAGGCAATGGATTCGTACACCGGCGTCGGGAAAACGGCGATGGGCAACACGGCACAATAATCCGGATTGGGACATTCAGCAAGCCGAACGCCTTCATTACCCACATTTCGCGGGTAGTTCTGAGCGACCAGCCACCTAGGCAATACTCCGGCGGGCACATAGCGATGATTGGTATCTATTCGCTGGCTCTTGTGGTAAAAAGCGATGGCTTCTTCGCCGGAGGCTTTCGGTACTTGGCTCAGGCTTCCATCGGCAGATGTCACATAGGCGCTGTTGTAGATCCCCCAGTCGCCATCGCCGGCAAGCTGGCACCCGATGCGTCCGATGCCATAAGCCAGCAGGATGGCCGGTGCTGCTGCATCGCAGAGATGAGCAAATCGAATTCCATTCTTGCGGGCGAAGTAGTAGAAAATAGCTGTGGCTACAATCAGCCCGCCATAAAAGGTCAGGCCGCTTCGGGAAAACAGAGAGCCGATGGGATCATTCAGAAAATCCTGCCAGGTCTCCAGTGCATTGAAAATTTTTGCGCCTACCAATCCGCCTACTGCAGCAATCATCACAATCTCGCTGATGCGCTGATGAGGCCACATTTTCTGCCCCGTCTTTTTATTAAGTGAAGGGCCAATCAGGCCTGCTTGTTCTTTCCTTTTCAGCTCCCGGATCATCACGGCTGTGGCTGCCAGGAAGGCAATGGCCACCATAGCCCCGAAGGTCTTGAAAAGTCCTACCCAGTCGGGGGGGAAGTAGCCGGTGAGGCCAAACACCAGATAGCGGAAATCAGGAAACATAAGGTGCGCAAATGTAGGCGGCTTCGTAGTGGTTGCTCATGCTGGAGCTGGCATGCAAACCTTCCTGATTAAATTTTTTCGCAGCTTTTTCAGGCTTTTCCCACATACAGATTTTGACAACTTCGGCAACCAACAATATAGGCTCTATTTTTGCGCCCCATATGTCAGCTATTTTGCCCGAAAACGCCAGACCAGCATTCCTTTTATTAGAAGATGGTACTTTTTTCAATGGAATATCTTTTGGGGCAGAAGGAACCAGCGGAGGAGAAATTTGCTTTAATACGGGCATGACGGGCTATCAGGAAGTCTTTACCGACCCATCATACACAGGCCAGTTGCTCATCATGAACACGGCTTATGTCGGTAATTATGGCGTGAAAAAGGAAGATGTAGAAAGTAGTTCTGTGAAGATTCGCGGACTGATTTGCAAAAACATTTCCGAACGATATAGCAGGATGCAGGCCAGTGGTGATCTGGCCGAATATCTCCGCGACAATAACATCGTAGCAGTGGAAGGGGTAGATACCCGCGCGCTGGTGCAACACATCCGCAGTAAGGGTGCCATGAATGGCGTCATCTCTACCGAATTCAGTGACATTGATAGCCTGCGTGCCCAGCTCGACAAAGTGCCGCAAATGAGTGGCCTCGACTTATCGCAGGAGGTGTCCACTAAGGAAGCATACTGTTTCGGTCCTACTGATGCAGCCTATCGGGTGTCCGTGCTTGACTTCGGCCTGAAGCAATCCATGCTTCGGAATTTTGCAGAGCGAAATGTTTCCCTAAAAGTCTTCCCTGCGCATACTTCCGTACAGGAAATGCTCAGCCATAAACCCGATGGTTTCTTTGTATCAAATGGCCCTGGCGACCCTGCTGCTATGGATTATGCTGTGCAGACTATGAAGGATATTCTGGCTACCGGAATTCCTATGTTTGGTATTTGTCTGGGGCATCAATTACTGGCACGGGCCAATGGAATTCCTACATTCAAAATGCACCACGGGCACCGCGGATTGAATCACCCTGTCATCAATTTGCGTAGCGGCAAAAGTGAAATCACAACCCAAAACCACGGCTTCGTGGTGGATGCCGAAGTGGCGGAAAAAACACCCGGAATAGAAATCACGCACCGCAATCTCAACGATAATACCGTGGAAGGCATTCGCCTCCTGGATAAGCCTGCTTTTTCGGTGCAATACCATCCGGAAAGCACACCAGGTACTTTCGATTCCCGATATCTTTTCGACGATTTTATCGCATTGATGGAAGCGCATAAGCGCTGATAAAATGCACCTGAATTCGTTCATTTTTCAAGGCATCATCTTCAACTGATAACCTTCACTGCTTCATGGAAAAAATCCTCATCATTGGTGCCTGTGGGCAAATCGGCGTGGAGCTGAGCCAGGCCTTGCGTCTGGTTTATGGTACGACCCGGGTAATTGCCTCAGACATTCGTCCGCCGCATCCTTTGCTGGGCGAAGGCCCTTTTATGAACCTCAATGCTACAGATGCAACTGCGCTCAATGAGGTGATTGGCCGCGAACAGATTACTCAGGTCTATCTCCTGGCTGCGGTGCTTTCTGCCACCGGTGAACAAAACCCAATGCGTGCCTGGGACATCAACATGAAGAGCCTCTTGCAGCTCCTCGAAATATGCGTGCATCAAAAGGTGAAGAAGCTTTACTGGCCTTCATCTATTGCCGTGTTTGGCCCTACGACCCCACGCCGCGATACACCACAAGCCACTATTGTAGAGCCGGGAACCGTATATGGCATTTCAAAGTATGCAGGCGAGTTGTGGTGTCAGTATTTTCACCATCGCTATGGCCTTGATGTGCGCAGTCTCCGCTATCCCGGACTCATCTCCTGGAAGGGTGATCCAGGTGGTGGGACGACAGACTATGCAGTTGAAATTTATCATGAAGCTCTGTCCAAAGGCAGTTATTCCTGCTTCCTGAAAGAAGATACTTACTTGCCGATGATGTACATGGACGATGCCATTCGGGCTACCATCGAATTGATGGAAGCACCGGCTGAAAAACTCAGCACCCGAATGAGCTACAATCTTTCGGCCATGTCTTTCTCCCCCATGGAAATTGCCGCTTCTATCCGTAAGCACATCCCTGCTTTTGAAATTAGTTACGCACCTGACTTCCGGCAGGCTATTGCTGAAGGATGGCCGCAGAGTATTGATGACAGCCTGGCCCGCCACGACTGGGGCTGGCAGCCACGCTTCGACCTTGATGCAATGACCGCAGACATGCTGCAACATTTGCGCAAATAGCCTTAGGCGCCGAAGACTTTTCTAAAATAGCGTATTGACTTTGCCTTGCGATTTAGATTGCCTGGCCAGATGCTTCGGGGCTATTTTGCAGCATGTCCAAACCGATTATTGCTGTGCTCAGCGGTGCTGGCATTTCAGCAGAAAGTGGCTTGCGCACCTTCCGGGATAGTGGCGGCCTCTGGGAAGGTTATCGGGTGGAAGAAGTGGCGACACCCCGTGCCTGGCGCAACAATCAGGAGCTGGTACTCGATTTTTACAATCAGCGCCGCCGCGATGTATTGGCTGCCCAACCCAACCGCGCACATCAGATTCTTTCCGGGCTGGAAAAGGATTTTGACGTGCGCATCGTGACCCAAAATATTGATGATCTGCATGAGCGTGCCGGGAGCACTCGGGTGCTGCATCTGCATGGTGATATTTTTAAAATGCGCAGCGACCGCCAACCACACGACACTACCGAAACTCAGGAAATACTTGGCGATATGCAGCCAGGGGCTCTGGCGCCTGATGGTGGCTTTTGGAGGCCTCATATTGTCTGGTTTGAAGAAGCGGTTCCTGCATTGCAGCAGGCAGCCCGAATCATGCAGGACTGCGACATCTTTGTCCTTGTGGGCAGTTCAATGGTGGTCTATCCCGCAGCGGGGCTTATCAATTATGTACCGCCCTACGCTCCGAAATATGTGGTGGACCGGAGCATCCCGGAGCTGCCAGGATACCGAAACCTGATTTGCATCGAAAAGCCAGCGACTGAAGGGATGTCAACACTGGCAGGCCTATTGGAGTCCGGCACAAAATCTACCTAATGAAGTATGCTAAGGCCACATATCGCCTGGCTGATTACGCACTCCTAGTGCTAATCATTTGCCTGGCTTACTGGCCAATGAGCAGCCTGCAACATGCGCCCCGCTGGGATGCAATGGAAGGCTATTTCCCATTTCGATATTTCCTGTCTGATTCAATAAGGCATGGTTTGTTGCCGCTTTGGAATCCATATCAGTTGGGTGGCTATCCTTTTTATGGTGATCCTCAAAGTGGCTTTTGGTATCCTTTCGCCTGGATTTTCGGAAGCCTGGCGCCGTACAATCTGAACCTCTTTTCACTGGCCTATCTCTTTCATCTATCCGTAGCGGCATTGGGGTGCTATGAGCTGACACGCAGTTTTTATACAGGAAGAACTGCAGCACTCATTGCTGGAATTTCATTTGCCGTTGGTGGCTTTTTTGTGGGCAATGCCGAGCATTTCAGTTGGGTAATTAGTGCTGCCTGGCTGCCTTGGGTGTTCTGGGCCTACCATCGGATGTTGCAATCTGCACAGACAGGCTATTCATTGCTGCTCGCCATCTTTCTATACCTCTTGCTCAGTGGCGGCTATCCCGCATTTTTCATTGTTAGTTGCTATCTGCTCTTGTTGTTTGCTGTGTGTTGGCTGTTGAATTCATTTCACAGTCAAGGCTGGAAGCGAAGAATAGGGTTGCATGTGCTTACTGCATTTGTGTTGTCCGGGTTGAGTGTTGGTGCCTTGTTGAGTTGGATGCAAGCCATGCCACTAAGTACCCGAAGTGCAGGGATGAGCCTGACACAACTCAATCTGTATCCCTTCCCGCCACGGGCATTGATTTCTTTGCTCACGCCCTTTGCCAGCTTGAAAGATGATGTGTTTTTCGGCACGGACGTGGTGATGAGGAATGCCTATGTGGGCCTGCTTTGCCTGCTTGCATTGCCTTTTGCCTGGCCGGCTCTGAGGCGCAAAAAAGTGTTGGCCTTTGTGGCCATCCTGTCACTGGTTATGCTGGTTGTTTCATTTGGAGCAACGCTGCCGTTGCGGGCCTGGCTGGCGCAATGTTTACCCGGTATGAATCGTTTCCGTTTTCCCGCGCTCTTCAGGGTGTTCTTCATGCTCGGGCTGATTCTTGTGGCTTCACAAGGCTTGCAGCGATTAATCGAAAATTTTGAGTTGAATCGGAAAGCTTTTGTGGCTTGTATCGGTTTGCTGGCTTTGGCATTTGCCGGTTTGCTGGTTTATTCTATTTCCCGACATGGAGGGCATTGGGGCTGGGGATCCTGGCTCATGCATTTTGATTCATATCAGCATCTGTCAACCCGCGATGAAAACCTGCAATTGCAGGCACTGTTGCAACTGGTATTGCTGGCCCTGTTGTTGGGTCTTTGCCTCTGGCGAAAAGGGCATTGGTTTAGGTCCGGACTGCTCGTCTTTTTTTGTGCAGCCGACATGACCATGGCGCTTTCACTAAATGCATTTACCACCGTTGTGAATGAAGGTAGCTTGTCCGAAATAACAGCCCTGATTGCCACTGCTCCTCATGATTTTCCAACTCCGGATATCAGCCTGCCCATTACTGCTTTTTCAGATGAAAAACGAGGGCTGGGTGAGCTGCGGACCAATACAGGCATCTATTTCAAGACCCCGCAGGCTGATGGATACAATTCCTTTTTACTAAAAAATTTTGCGCAGCTCGACACCAGTATGCTCGCTGATTCAGTGAGGGCCAACCCGCTCTTCTATTTCGCATCAGGGTTTATCACTGCGCCTGAAAAACAATTAATGAAAGACAAGCGAATTGTTCTTGTGGATTCGACTTTGCAGCATGATGAATCGTCTGACTCAATACCTCAGAAAGGAAGCCTGCAACTGATGCATTTCCTGCCGAACGATTTCCTGCTTCATTGCAATCTGAATGCACCGGCACTGCTCTGTGTGCAGCAAAATTTTTTTCCGGGATGGGTGCTGTTTGTGGATGGGAAACCAGCGAAAATTTGGAAGTTGAATTATGGGCAGATGGGTGTGTTGCTGCCTGCTGGTACCCACGATGTGCATGGACAGTTTGAACCAAAAGGTATCCGTGCAGCATGGTACTTCACCTGGATCTTGGGCTTGCTGTTGGGATTTTTCCTCTTGCTGTTTCGCCGCAGGCTTTTTGGTCGGGCCATTACAGGCTGAACAGGCTGTCCACAAACTCGGCCTTGTTGAAAATTTGCAGGTCTTCCATGCGTTCGCCCACGCCGATGTATTTCACAGGAATCTTAAATCGGGCTGCTATAGCGAGCACCACGCCCCCTTTTGCCGTGCCGTCCAGCTTGGTGATGGCAATGGCAGAAACATCCGTAGCTGCTGTGAAGTGTTTGGCCTGTTCCAAAGCATTCTGGCCTGTTGAGCCATCTAGTACCAGAATGACTTCATGGGGAGCGTCAGGCATTTTCTTGCTGATGACCCGGCGGATTTTTCCAAGCTCATCCATCAGGTGCGTCTTGTTGTGCAGGCGACCAGCGGTATCAATGATGAGGACATCTGATTCCCGGGCCATTGCCTGTTGCACTGCCTCAAAGGACACAGCACTTGGGTCTGAACCCATTTCTTTTTTCACAATTGGGACACCCACGCGCTCGCTCCAGATTGTGAGCTGATCAACCGCGGCTGCACGGAAGGTGTCTGCTGCACCCAGCATTACATTCTTTCCTGTTTTTTTGAAATTGTAGGCCAGTTTTCCAATGGTAGTCGTCTTGCCCACGCCATTGACCCCAACCACGAGGATGACGTAAGGTTTTTTGCCTGAAGGCACATCGAAGGTCTCATATTCGGCAGACGGTGCATCGGTAAGGATGCCCATCATTTCTTCCTGTAAGATTCGGTTCAGTTCAGCAGTGCCGAGATATTTATCACGGGCTACCCTTGCTTCGATGCGGTTGATGATTTCGACGGTTGTATCTAAACCTACGTCAGCACTAATAAGGGCCTCTTCTACATCATCCAGCACTTCTTCATCCACCTTATCCTTACCCGCGATGGCTTTGCTGAGTTTGGCGAAAAAGCCCTGCTTGGTTTTTTCGAGGCCCTGGTCTAAGGCATCTTTTTGTTCCTGCTGCTCCTTGTTTCGCTTAAAAAGCTTGTCAAAAATGCCCATGGTGCGATGATGGTTTGGCGCGGCAAAAGTAGGGTGGTGCTATGGGTTATGAGGTGGAGCTTATTTCAATCATGTTTGTATATAAAAGGAGTTAAATTCTTAGTTTTCTAAACGCCAAATTGCCTTAGATGATGATCCAGATGTTTCCACATAAATCGCCCTGCTTGTTTCTTAGTTAAATGTCCAAGGGCCGCATGTTTGCCCAAGATAAATCCTTCATTTATACGTGCAAACTCAGAAACAAGCCTTTTCAATTCTTCTTTATCACTCAGAAAATCATTTGGTTTTGTGCCTGTCCCTTTTGGTGATTGTAAATAGGGTTTGACGGTAGGTGCATTTTTCGAAAATGGCTTTTCGTTTAATAATAGCCATTTCATTAATGGTCTTAGTAATGAGGGTATTGCAGGCTTTGTGTTCCGGATTCGCAACATATCTCTAAAAGGGTCGGAAACGTGGCAAATCATTTCATTTACAGACATCTTTCCCCAAATAGATTTTGAATTTGCCTGCAATTGGTCAATCCGCTGCAAGGATTCAATTGTAGTGTTTTTATCAAATAGTGTTTTCATTTTGTAAGTTTTGAATATTTGGATAAAAAATAGTTCTCAGTTGAAACCAACTGAGAACTATCTGGCCTGGTTAAAGCACAACATTGTTATATATTGGCAATACAGTAGGTTGCGGAGGGGTAATGCCATTCTTTATTAAGATTGGCATAAGAGACTCAGCGAAGGTGTTCAGGTCTTCACTGCTTTCCCAAATGTCAATTACCAACCAGCCGCTAGATAACTCCGATGCTACATGGCTAATTCTTGCTTTTGGACTTTTAAGTCCATTAGACTCAAGGTCTCTCAAGACTTGATCATACTGCCGGGCAGTCATTCCGGGCACATTAAACTGCACGATTACCTTTTGCATGTTTCTGCGTTTTTGAGGTTAATGAATAGATGAACGGTGCAAAAGTGTCCCGTTGGAAAATGAAAAACGTTCACCTATGTTAATTAATTAATTCCGGGTTGAAATTTTCTTTCTGATCCGACTTAATGACTGTGGCTTAATACCTAAATAAGAAGCAAGGTAATGTTGTGGCACCCTTTGCAAAATGGATGGTGCAGTCAGGAATAGTTTCAGGTACCTTTCTTCGGCAGTTTCAGATTTTTCTACAACAGCTTGTTGAGTTTTGGTATAAGCAGTTTGTGTTTTTAACCTATAAAAGTTTTCGAAGGAAGGAACTGCATCAAATGCCTGTTCAAATTCCGATTTAGTAGCAATAAGTAACTCGCAATCTTCCAAAGCCTGCACGTTAAACTGAGAAGGTATTTTTAGAAAGAAGCTTTGTAAGTCAGCCACCCACCAATCTTCAAGTGCGAAGTAAATAATTTGTTCATCACCTTTAGGATCAATGTGATAGTTCCTAAGACATCCTTTGTGTACAAATGCAATATATCTGCAAATTTCATTTTGCCGGTATAGAAAAGATTTCTTTTTTAGATAAAATGGTCTGAAAAAGCTAGATAACTTTTCAAATTCTTCCTCAGACATGGGAACGAAGTTGTTTATATGCTGTTGTAAATGCTTAAACACCTTAGGTTATCTTGGCCAGGTTGAAATATATCATTCTTAAGTGTACATTTTTCCTCTACACAAAATACTTTTTAAATACACTGGTCTTGAAACATTCACAATAATTATTTGCGAAGTGTGGATAGTATTCTCTTAGGATTCAATACAAGTGATAACGCATCATTTATGTCTTTACATAATATGTCTGCGCATTTCAAAGAAACTATCGAAATACCTTCTGCTTGGATGACACCAATGCCTATGGCTGATTTCTCTAACATAAGTTGATCATTACTTCCGTTTCCGATACTAATTACATGTTGCATACCTAGTCTTTCTATATAAGCAAATTTTTGTTCGTTCTGATTATCATTTTCTAATATTACTAGATTACAAACGATTCCTATTAATTCAGATTCAGCAGTTCCAAAGGTGTTTCCCGTGATAATATGGATTTTAAGATAGTCAGCTATAGTGATTAACTTATCCCTTACTCCATCAATGAGTTTCCCATCTATGGCTAGTGTACCATTGAAATCTAGCAATAGATGATGCAATTCTAGCTCGTTTTGTTCAATCCCTTTTACTTGAATCAATAACATTAAACTTATTTTCTATATACTAATTTGTGACTATAAAAATAAATTTCGATAAATAATTCATACTTCCAATGCAGAATGAAACTTTATTATCACTACTTTGGCCTTGTGTGCAGTTGGGTAACTTTCAAGAGTTTGGAGCGGTGAAGTACTTGAATATAGTTACTACAATATCCATTCTTTACTTGAATGCAAGAAATATGAGCATACACAATTGTTTCTATTGATTCAGTGAGTCCATTAGATTTTCCGCAACATTAAGTAATAATTCCTCACTTCCATCAGAGGATATGAGTTGAATTGCAGGTGGTGTAGATTTATTATCTCTTTTAAGTTTCCATACTGGTAGGGTGATACAGCTAAGATTCAATACATTACAAAAGCTTACCGGTGTGATGATTCTAATTACTTTAGGCTTATTGTATTGAGGATAAAATTTTCCAGCAGGAGGTGCTAAGATGCCAACTGTTGGTAATATCAAGACTCCATTTTTACCTAATAATGTGTGATACTTCTCTCTTAATTCTATTACCCTGGTTGTGATTTTATTTACCTTTTTAGCAGATGGCTTCATCATGTTAAACGCAGGTAGTAGTGCAAACAATTCTCTTGACACTGTTGGCTTGCCCTTCCATTTTCGAATTAGTTCACTAAAGTATGTTAGTTTTTGACCGCTATTGGTAGTGGACCAATCGTAAATTTTATTAGTAAATCCTTCAAAAACGAGTGCGTTGAAATGATTAAATAATTCCGCACTCTCGGGTATTTCCAGATCAGTTACTGGTATTTTTTGTGTTTTGAAATAGGAAATTGTCTCTTGAATTGCTTCTTTAATACCATTTAGACATCTAATTTTGGCATGAT
>CAYRJR010000090.1:0-10978 GCA_964424655.1 uncultured Chitinophagaceae bacterium | reverse complement strand
AATCGTCAGCAGAAATAGCCAAATCCTTAAAACGGATAAGATTACGAAACAGTAAGCAGCCCCTCCATCCAAATCACTACGAAAACACTGAGGCCGTCTCAACCGAGACGGCCTCAACTTTATTAAGCCAACCGCAATATTGTTTTGATTACATGGGCATTTGCTTAGCGTGTTTCAGCACGGCAAGCGCAGGGTCCATCGCGATTGCCTGGTCACACAATTGCTGTCCATCCTTGTCTTTGCCCAATTTGATATAGGCCAAACCAATCTGGTACAAAGCCCGGGCATTCTTATCATCACCCGCTAACAATTGATCCCAGTAGGAGATTGCCTCTTTGTAACGTCCGCTATGGTAGCAAACATCGGCCAGGCCATTCAACAATCCTATATCACCAGGCCTGCGGGAGAGCATCTCTTCCATCATCTTAATTGCCTCATCGGTCTTATGTGCATCGGCCAGGGTGTTGGCCATGTTCATGTAGAAATCATCACGGGCTTTAAACCCTTTGTCTAAAGCCATCTTGAAATAGCTGATGGACTCTTCGAATTGATTAGCAGTGGCCAGTACCAACGCCAACTCATACACGCGATTGGGTTGCGATGTACTATCTATCTGAATCGAATTTTTGTAGAAGGGTATCGCAGCCTTATAATTTTCCATCATGACATACATCCGGCCTATTAGGTAGGGTGCTTCAGAGTTCGTAGGGTCATCCTGGATGGACTGCTTCAGGTAGCTAATCGCCTTGCCGAATTGTTCTTTCGATTGGTAAGCCTTTCCCAGCATAAAAGCCCAACCCTTAGCATCCTTCACCTTGGTATGTAAATCGGGTACCATTTCAATCACCTTATCATATTGCCCATAGTTGAAGTACAACTGTGCCAGTTTCCATTGGGTAGCATAGTCGCCAGGAGCCAGTTGTATGATGGCCTCCATCGCCTTGATAGCGGGTGCCATGCGATTCATCTTCAGGCAGGCATTCATAATGCCGGTCTGCGCTTCTACATTTTTGGAATCCAGCTTTGCTGCTTTTTCGAAACTGCTCCAGGCGGTAGAATATCGGCGGGCTTCGAGGTCACTCTTCCCTGATTTCAGAAAAAAGCTGACGCTATCCTGATGCGAGTATGCGCCCTCAGCCTGTGCATTCTGAAGCATTAGCGGCAACATAGCTGCTAATGCGAGCGAGTAGTAGATTGATTTCTTCATTCGTTTCCTTTCTTCAGACTTTTTGATGGATAAGTTGCCTGTTTAGGGTTTGCTTTTCCTTGTGTCGGAAGGCTAAAGTAGGTGCAGGGGATATGGCATTTCAGCCCTTTGCATGTGTTTAACGACATCGGGCTTAATATGCTGATAATCACATAGCTCGCGCTGTTAATGATATGTTTTCCAAACGATGAATTTTGCGCTTTGAAGTGTAGAAACTGTGTAGTAGCTGATGGGCTAAAATGAATATCGGCGAATCGTTCGGAGCTGGTGGGTTCTTCGCTTCAGCAACACGCTGATGATGCCTGCTCCGTCAATCTTATCAACTACAACACGGCCTGTTTGCTCTGTTGCATGAATAATCTCATGCTTCCCACACAGGATGCCCACATGCACAATATGCCCTTCAGCATTATCAAAAAAGGCTAAATCGCCTGGTTTAGATTCACTGAGAAAGTGTACAACAGCTCCGGTTTCTGCTTGCTGCCATGCATCACGCGGACATGCTAATCCACATAATTTAAAGGCCATCTGAACCAGTCCGCTACAATCAATTCCGGCCAGCGAGCGTCCGCCCCATTGATAAGGTGCATGAAGGAAACTTTGAGCACCAGCCAACAGGGTCTCCACATTCGACTCCATTTTTCCTAATCGCTTTTTCTTCCCTTTGAATAAGCCGGTGCCCATTTCTGTTTCAAAGCGATTGCCTTTGCCGGCGCGTAATTCAGCACCCGAAGGCAGCCAAATTTCACCAGGATTCATACGAAGCACACCATATTGTGTGCAACTCAGCGATACTGGCTTTTTGAAAGATTTGGATTCTACCCGCTGAATTTGGCCTGACTTGCACCATCCCTCATAGCCATCCCAATAGCAGCGAATACGCACCCAGCCAGTCTGTTCATTACGTTCCAGCTCCCACACCCGCTCGCCATATAGTAATTGGCTGGTTTGCTCCGAGCGATGAGAGGCCTCACGCCTGACTGGCGCTACCGAAACACAACAAAAAGCAGGAAGTTCTAATGAAAGGGAATGTGCTCTGGCCATTTATTTAAAACGCATGCGAACATAAAAATCTTTAAGCATTCAGTAGCAACAAAGTGCATCAAATAAATTGCCCCCTTCCCTCGCTGCATCTTTAGCTAACTTCGTCCGCTATGGCTGGCCCGGATTTTATGATGCCGGTCATTTCTTAACCCCAAAATCTCAGCCCTCTCACGCAATGTCTGCTAACATACTCGCCATTATCATCGGGGTAGTGGCGCTCATAGCCGGTCTGTTTGCCGGTAAACTTTTCTTTACAAAAGATGCTCAGAAAGAAAAAGATGAAGCCAGCCGAGCCGCCTCAGAAGCCCGGCTCCAATTAGAAAAAGCCAGCATTCAGGCCGAACAAATAGTCAAAGACGCCGAAATCAAGGCCGAAAGCATCCGCCAGAAAAAAGAAATCGAAGCCAAAGAACGCTTCCTTTCCCTCAAGGCTAAGCATGAAGAAGAAGTAACCTCCCGAAACAAAAAAGTAGAAGAGGCCGAAACCCGCATCCGCCAGGCTCAGCAAAGCCTGACCGACAAAGCAGCCAGTTTCAAAAAACAATCTGAAGAGTTTGAAAAGGAACGCGACAAACTCAGCGCTTCCCTGCAAGAGGTGGCTACCAAGCAGGCTCACCTCGATGGGCTCATGGTGGAAGTCGCCCGCCAGCAGGAAGAACATGTTCAGAAATTAGAAAAAGTGGCCGGCCTCTCTGCCGAGCAAGCCCGTGCCCAACTCATCGAATCTATTCGAGATGAAGCCTACACCGCGGCTATGGTGCGCGTCCGTGAAATGACCGAAGAAGCCCGCGCCAATGCTAACCGCGATGCCAAGAAAATCATCATCCAAACCATTCAGCGCACAGCCGCCGAACATGCTATTGAAAATGCGGTTACCGTCTTCAATCTCGAAAGTGATGAGATGAAAGGCCAGATTATCGGGCGTGAAGGCCGCAACATCCGTGCTCTCGAAGCCGCTACCGGCGTTGACCTCGTCATTGATGATACGCCAGAAGCCATTGTCCTTTCCTGCTTCGACCCGCTGCGTCGCGAAATCGCCCGCCTCTCCCTCCAGCGCCTCGTGCAAGATGGCCGCATCCACCCCGCACGCATCGAAGAGGTGGTCGAAAAAACCCGGAAAGCCATCGAAGAGCAAGTGATGGAAATAGGCGAACGCACCGCCATCGAATTGGGCATCCACGGCCTGCACAAAGACCTTGTGCGCATGGTAGGCAAGATGCGCTTCCGCTCTTCCTATGGCCAGAACCTGCTCATGCACTCCAAAGAAACTGCTAACCTCTGTGCCCTCATGGCATCAGAGCTCGGCCTTGGTCAAAGGGTCGTGAAACTCGCTAAGCGAGCTGGCCTGCTGCATGATATCGGCAAGGTGCCCGACGAAGAAGGCGAACTCAGCCACGCACTCCTCGGGGCCAAACTCGCTGAAAAAGCAGGCGAACACGCTGCCGTCGTCAATGCCATCGGTGCCCACCACGATGAGATGGAAATGCAATTCATCATTTCGCCCATCATCCAAGCCTGTGATGCCATTTCTGGTGCCCGACCTGGTGCGCGTCGTGAGATGATGCAGAGCTATCTCCAGCGCATCAAAGACCTCGAAACCCTTGCTACTTCTTACAAAGGCGTCGAAAAAGCATACGCCATTCAGGCGGGCCGCGAGCTGCGTGTCATCGTAGAAGCTGAAAAGGTGAGTGATGAACAAAGCAGCGCTCTTTCTTTTGAAATCGCTGAAAAGATTCAAAACGAAATGCAGTACCCCGGGCAGATCAAAGTGACCGTCATCCGCGAGCTGCGCGCCGTGAATGTGGCCCGATAGTCAGCAATAGCAAGCGGTTTTTATTAAGTCAGCTTTTTCAGCCCGATGAAGCATCCGTTGCGACGCTCCGTTGATCAGGATTTCGCTCTTCGGCTTTTCATGAAATCGGATACTTATTTGCATGCCCAGTTTGATGTTGCCATCCTGCTATCTATCCCCTGAAGCCACAGGACAACCCTTGGCCCGTTGCTGAAAACTATCTTTATCCGGACACAAATTTTTTTTCCTGCCGGCTCATGAATCCCATTGCCTTCGCCATTATCAGCCCCTGCTATAACGAAGGCACCACCGTCATCCGATTCCTCGAACGCATCGAAGCGGAAATTCAATCGCTGTCCCATCATTTCGAAGTCATCATCGTGGACGACTGTTCCAATGATGAGACACTTCAACTCCTGAAAAACTTTTCCTTCAAAGCCACAAACCTGCGGCTGAGGTTGCTCCATCTCCGCTTCAATGTGGGGCACCAGGCTGCCATTTTTCAAGGCCTGTTATTCGCAAGTGAGCGGCCCATTGGGCATTTCATTGTGATGGATTCGGATGGGGAAGACAGCCCACACGCTATCCCTGAACTGCTCAGGCATACCGATGCCGACATCGTTCACGTAGTCCGGGGCAAACGTCAGGAGCATACTTTATTCAAAATTTCTTACTGGTTCTACAAGGCCACATTTCGCTTCATCACCGG
Organism: uncultured Chitinophagaceae bacterium; assembly: GCA_964424655.1. GTDB lineage: Bacteria > Bacteroidota > Bacteroidia > Chitinophagales > Chitinophagaceae > UBA1952. Next base: position 6,226 of record CAYRJR010000090.1, on the reverse strand, counting down.
CAAGCGAATGAACTACGGCAACTACTGTATGATTAGCCGGAAGATTGCAGAAAGTGCCGTCTTTCACAGCTTCACACACTTTGCAGCCTTCCTGTCCAAACAACGGGGCAGCCGGGCTTCTTTCGTTTGGGAGCGCGAGAAACGCATTGACGGCAAGTCGAAAATGAGCTATAAAAACCTGCTTTCTCATGCCTTCAAATCTTTTGTAGAGTATGGTGAAGACTTACTGCTGGTCTTCCTGAAATCGTTCATCGTCATCATGCTGCTTTTTGTGGCAGCTATCAGCAATGTGATCTACCAAAAGTTTGTTGCCGACACAGCCATCCTCGGCTGGGCCAGCGTCGTGGCCATTGGTCTGCTGAATATGGCTATTATTTCCATCGGCTTCTTCGTGTTGGGCATCTTACTGCTCAATGTTTCTCATCAAAAAAATCCGAACTCCCGAACCTGCATCTACGATGAAGTTGCCCGCCAGTCCTGAATCGAAAGAACGTCGGTTGGCGATATACGTAGGCCTGCTCTTTGGCTGCGTGCTGCTGGCAAGACTCGTGTTGTTGAGTTTCCACAATGCCAATTTCGGCGGGCTGGAGATGAATGTGATTTATGGCATCCAGCGCCTCGTTGGTGGTGAGCCGCTCTACCAAAATCCCTCTCTGCCCGACTATGGCATCATTCAGTATTCACCGCTGTTCTATTTCCTTGCCGCTGGCCTCGCAAAACTCTTGCAGCTTCACCAGCACGATGTGTTTGCCTTGTATGTAACTGCCCGTTCCCTCAACTTGTTTTTTAATCTCATTTCGGTGTGGCTGGCTGCAGGCATCATTCGCGAGGGGGGCTTTCAGGCGCGCCGTGCCTGGACCTTTGCCCTGCCACTACTGCTGATACTCACTTTCGAATACTACACCCGAGTGGACAGCCTGCAACTGTTGTTCTTCGTCGCGACGATGTTTCTCATCCTGCGCTTTTTTAGAAGTGGCAGGCTCAGCTTGTTTGTCCTGGCAGCATTGGCAACGGGTTGTTGCATCATGAGCAAGCAGAGTGGGGTGCTGGCCCTGGGTATCGTCAGCTTTTTTCTGCTGTTTGTGCAGCGCCGCTATGTGTTAGGTTTTTTATTTCCTGTCGTCAGCCTCTTGTTTGCAGGACTGGTCGGATGGCTTTTCATGGGTAATAATTGGTCGGGCGCATACCTGAATGCCTATCTCGGACTGAAAAACGGAATCGGCTGGGATTGGCTCTACACCATTTTCATCAGCCAGTTTTACTACGATTTCATCCTGTTTTATGTGTTGGGCGGCATCTTCGTCTGGGCTGCTTTCAGGGGTATCAGCGATATTACCTTTCGTTTCCTGGCTACAGGCGCGGCACTCTCTTTTTTATTTGCATTAATCACCGGGCTGAAGGTGGGCAGCAGCAATAATTATTTCACCGAGTTTTTGTTTTTCTGCCTCTGCTGTTTACCCTGGCTGCTGCGCTCTGAATTGTCCCGGCAGCCGCTGCTGCATCTTGGGGCTCGCTCGCTCAGCATTCGACAGTTCGCACTAATTGCCTTTTTCATTTTAGTCAGCTCAAAGACGATGGGCCTCGTGTCCGGCATCTGGGTGGAAGGCTGGATTAAAGACAAGAAGGAACTCTATCAACGTCAGGAACGATTGCTGGGCTATTTCCAGAAAAACAACTTGCTGCGTCCCGGCATACATGTCTATTCCGGCACCCGCGATTTCTTCGACAACCTCTTCATCAACTACAGCCTGCTACCCACCAAAGATGTGACTACACAAGTATATCGGGCCGACACAAACCTCTTCGATTATTCCGCATTGAAGCAGGGGCTGAACCACGGCTTTGTGCAATATGTCGTGGTGCCGGCTGCATATGGCAGCATCCAAAACAAAGATGAAGAAGTGCCTTTCATGCGCTTTGATGCCAATAAATTCCGGTTGCTGACGCAGGTAGGAGGCTTTTCTATTTATCAATATTCAGGCGACTGATTTGCGTATGGAAGATTTGACCCGGACAGAAAGCCTGCATGATAAATGGTCGCGTATTACGGCGCAGATGCAGCTTGTTTGTTGCTGTCTGCTGGCGGCTTCTTTTCCGCTTTGGTTCAACTATACCGCCATCTGCATCTGGCTACTCGCTATCGCATGGCTGCTTCATGCCGACTTCAAAGGAAGCTGGCGCCGCCTGAAATCAAACCGGGGCTACTGGCCTTTCTTCTTATACTTTCTACTCTATGCCTTGAGCTACACCTATAGTGCAGATAAAGCACAGGCGGGCTTCGACATTACTCAAAAACTGAGTTTCATCCTGCTGCCGCTGATTCTGGGTGCGGGCACGCAAATCACGCGCCGTGGCTGGGAGTGCATCCTCCTCAGCCTCGCCATCAGCCTCACGGTCGTTGGCCTGGTTTGCATGGCACGGGCCTATCTGTTGTGGCGGCTCAGTGGTGATGATGAAGTGTTTTTCTATCATAGGCTGGTGGCCGGCCTGGATGCCAATGCCGTGTACATGGCCTGGTATGTGTTGTTTTCGATTGCTGCGCTCAGCTTCTACCGTTGGACGATTTGCTTCCATCATTGGCATGGTGTGTTGCTCAAGTGGCTGCTCATTGCCATCCAGTTTGTGTTTTTCGTCCTGCTCTCTTCCCGCACCATGCTGGTGATGTTATGTATGATTGCGCTGCCTTGCTATCTGCATGTGCAAGTGAAAAAATTCCGCTGGACGGCCTGGCATATTATCGGGGCACTGCTGCTGGCCGCTACGCTCGGTGCGGCCATCATCAAGACCGACAACCCCGTGCGGCAGCGCTTTGAAGATGTGCGGCCCAACAACCTTCGTCACGCCTTTCAGTCGCACTATGCCGACAGCAACCAGCAGTTCAGCAACCTCACCATGCGTCTCTTCATCTGGCGTGTGGGCGTGGAAAACATTAGGGCTAACAAACTCTGGTGGTGCGGTGCCGGCAATGGTGATGTCCACAACCTTCAAAACGACCGCATCGCCTCCTACGGCTTTCGCATGACCAATGAATTCGGCGGCCCCTCAGCCATGCGGGATATAGACCTCCACAACATGTACCTCCAGACGCTCATGGCCATCGGTATCCCAGGCTTGATTGTTTTGCTCATCCTGTTGCTCAGCCCATTTTTCTTCCTCGCCCGTACCGGATTTCCGCACCTGTCTTTTCTCTTTCACCTTAGCGCCTGTCTCTTCATGTTGCAGGAAGCCGTGTTTCAGACTCAGAGCGGTATCGTGTACTACATCTTCTTTGCCGTCCTCTTCTGGCAGTTTTCTAAGACGAGAGGAAATGCATTCTGAGGTAATCTGCTGCCTGGGATTTTGTGTGAACGATTTTCAGCTTTTTGTTCGTGCTCCAGGTTCCATTGCGGCTTGCCATAATTCTTGTTTCTGAATCACGCACACGAAGCAACTTTCTCCACTGTTTGATTTTTTGCAGAAGTGGAAGTAGCATTTATCCCACGAAAACAGGCCGCCCGAATGAGCGGCCTGTTTGAGAAAATCTCAGTTTCACTCATTCCACCACCACCCTTTGCAGCGCCTGCGCATCGCCCGACTGCACCCGCAGCAGGTAGATGCCTTTGGGCCGCCCGCGTAAGTCCACATTGGCGGTGAACAGGCTGGCCTGCACATTCTGGTAGCTGCGCTGCCACACTTGCCGCCCGGCCATGTCGCTGACCGACACCTGCACCGCAGATGCCTGAGTGCCCCAAGGCTCGAAGCCTACCGTGAACAGACCCTCGCTGGGATTGGGATAGGTGTAGAAGCCCTTTAGGTTGACCAGCCCGCCCACTGCGCCAGTGGCATCGTTGAAGCCGATGTCGGCCTGCCCACTGCTGAGAGCGTGTTGGGTGGTTAATGAATCAAAGAGCCCCGCTATATTACAACTGTAGCAGTCCATGGTACCCATCCAATCGAAGCCATAATCAATAGACTGAATATGGCTTAGTTCAACAACCAAGTTCGTACTGGGGTTATAGTTGAATATGCCACTGATGGGGAAGCGTACCCAGGTGCCTATTGAATCTGCTCCGTAGATCGCAAAGGTCTTCTGGAAAAACACCTGCGTCAATCCGGTTTTGAAGAAATAGCTCGGGTATTGACCTGGTCCTAACACTGAATCCCTATAGCTTGTATCTTCTGTTGTACCCATCCTCACCCGCATGCTGTCATAAATGATTACGTTTTGTGTATTGCTCGTATCATTTGGATCAATGTAAACTCTTCCTACTCGAAGATACACCGAGTGAAGTGGCCCGGCAGGTAAGCCGGGCAATTCCGACGGACGATAGATAATTTGAAATTTGTGAGAAATTCCAGTGTGAAAATCTGCACAAGCAACAGCACCGAAGCCGATATACTTAGTATAGGCATATTTAGGGAGTAACTGCCCACTTACCCGTGTAGCATCAAATAGCCCAAGGACACACAAGAATATAAGAATCATCCTTTTCATCACTGTTCTATTTGATGGTGAACTTATAGTTGGATACAGCGCCATCTTTCCCTTGTGCATGCAGCAGATAGAATCCGTGGGCCAAACCATCAAGGTTAATCAGCTCTCCTGATGCCAAAGGGCCGCCTTTTCGCACCATCCTTCCTGTGGCATCACAAATATCGTAGCTGCTGAGGGCTTCATTGTCGGCCATGCTAATCCAGCTTACTGCCGGGTTTGGGTACACGCCCGCTCCTGTCTGGGTCGTGCGTGGCTTAATCACCCGCCACACGGTACCGGCATTGCTGGTGCTGTGCTTATACACAATCCCAAAGGTATCGGCCCATACGGCAAACAGGTCTTTGCCGCTGTTCGAGCAGTTGGCTAAGGACAGGCTCTGGTTCACGTCCCAATAATAGCTCACATGCTGGCTGGAGTCGTTGATGACGTAAGGACTGGGGGAAATGTTGGCGGTTAGTCGGCTGATATCCCGGCTATAGTTCCATGAAGTGCCCCAGGGATAATAACCTGCCGTGTATTGGTTGTTGCCAATGTTGGTGGTGTCAATGGAAGGTCCAACGCCCGCTGCCACACAGGCCGCCTGGAACTTTTGCCATGACAGCGAATTACTAAACGGCGCGATGTATCCAAAGGCGGAGAGGAGCATTCCACTGGGAGTAATATTGTTGAATCCCCAAACTCCTCCACCTCCCGTTTCGACAATCTCCCATTTTACAGTGTTAAACTTGCCCGAATCCTGACTCATGGCTTCGATGCGTGGTGCAAAAGGAGAAAAAAATGATAAGGTAGAAGGGCCGGAAGTAACGGTCCAGGCAGAACTGCCAGATGGTGGCTCTTGCATCTCGGTATGAATAATATTGTTGGTAGAGACAACCCGGGTAAGAATATCGTTGACACCATTCCCATACCCCAGTTCAATCTGCTTAACCGGCAATTTTGTGATTGGGTCAATACTGGTTACGCAGGCTACATCGGGTGCATAGATATTATGATACTGATTTGGCCCATCAGGGAGCGGTATCGATATTGTTGAATGTGCTGTATTCTCATCAGCAAAAAAGCCTTCCAGGTCGCCAGTAGCGTTCTCTGACCAGACAATTGCAAAATCGTTCATGGTGGGTAGTCCATTGGTCAGTCTCTTGGCATCGCTCCACATGTCAATATGCGGGAAGCCATTACATGCAGTACTGAGCCGAATAGGTGTGCCGCGCAGCGACAGGCTAATGGAAGGTGTGCCCACATTCAGCACATCATAAATATTCAAGTAAGCGGTACCAGTATGAGACTTGGGATTGGTAGCCTCCACATAGACCACCAATACCTGATAGCCGGGTTGCCCCATTTTATTTAGCGAATTAGCCAGCACAATATCGGCCATAAAGGCACCTGAAATTGGAGGTGTATTGATGTCCTGAATAACCATGTTGCCATTGTAGTCTTCCACCATAAACTGGCACATATTGTTGGTTGGGTAGCCCGCCGAAGCCGTGTTGGCCATGCTCCAGGCCCCGGTCTTAATATCACCCTGTGGGTCTTCGAGCATATCGCAGTTGGTGAGCACATCCCAATTAGTTCCGGGATTTGCATATCCGGTGGGCATGATGTAAAACCGGTTCTGCGGGTAGGTGTTGGTCACAATCTGTGCCCATCCCGGCACAGCCAACCCCAGGTTGAAAAGCCCCATCACAGCACAAAGCATTGCCACACGTAATCGCCTAAGCGCTGTGTGTGTGTGTGTGTGTGTGTGTGTGT
>CAYRJR010000089.1:0-10978 GCA_964424655.1 uncultured Chitinophagaceae bacterium | reverse complement strand
GGTACATCACTTGCAACTGAGGCCGTAGGAAGCCATGAACACAAGCAATGCCAGCACAAAAATTCAAATGCGCTGAAAATGTCAAAGTAAACAAGATTTCCAAAGTCAAAAAAATAGTTTGACCAGCGGAGCCATGCTTCTTCAGAAGCAAAGAAGGCCTCATTGCCTAGCTCAAAATTCAAGTGGCGTATCTTGCGTCACCTTTTTCGGTGTGCGCGTTTTGCGCAGCAAGGCAGAGGTAATTTCTATTTCCGGCTATGATTAAAATCGGCCTCTTCGGAGCGGGCCATCTCGGGAAAATCCATTTACAACAATGGCTTCAAGTAACTGGTGTGGAGCTTGTCGGCTTCTACGATCCCAATAATGCATCTGCTGAAAGTGCGATTGCGCAATATGGCACCCGTCGTTTCAGCAATCTCGATGAACTGATTGCCGCCTCTGATGCCGTGGACATTGTGACCACCACGAGTGCACATTTTGAAGTGGCGAAGCAATGCCTGCAGCAGGGCAAACATGTTTTTATTGAAAAGCCATTGGCTCACACGCTCGAAGAAGCGCAGGAGCTGGTGAAGCTCGTACGCGAGGCGGGCGTGAAATGCCAGGTGGGCCACGTGGAGCGCTATAATCCTGCGCTCCTGGCTCTGGACGAGCAAAGCCTGCAACCCTTGTTTATCGAGGCGCACCGGCTGGCTCAGTTCAATCCACGCGGCACCGATGTCTCAGTGATTTTAGATCTGATGATTCACGATATAGACGTGCTGCTTCATCTGGTGCAGTCACCCGTCAGGCGTATCTCTGCATCAGGTGTGGCTGTGATGAGTGAAAGTGCCGACATCGCCAATGCCCGCATCGAATTCGACAACGGCTGTGTGGCCAACCTTACCTCGTCGCGTATCTCCATGAAGAAGATGCGGAAGATGCGCCTGTTCCAACGCGATGCTTATATCGGTATTGACTTTTTAGACAAGAAAACGGAAGTCATCCGCCTGAAAGGAGACAAAGACCCGGCAGGGATGCTCGATTTTCCGCTGGAACTGCCTAACGGAACCCAAAAGACCATTTCGGTAAGTATGCCAGAGGTGCTTCCCACTAATGCAATTCATGCAGAACTCAGCGAGTTCGTGCAGGCCATTGCTCAGGATTTGCCTGTCCGAGTCAGCGTGCAGGATGGCTATTATGCGATGGACATTGCCCATCAGATTCTCAAAAAAATGAGCGCTCACCACGAACTACACAATGTGTAAGCCACGGAAGACGTTTTCTTCTGCCCGGGCTGGGGGCCTTTACTTGTCCATGCGATTTTTCTCCTTCCTTCTTTGTGCTGCATGCATATCGGCATTCACTGCCTGCAACATCATCAACCCATCAGAGCCGGTGCCAACCTATGTGCACATTGACTCCTTTTCTTTCATTGGAATATAGCCAAGACAGGCTCCAACTCACATAAGATTACCCATGTGTGGGCCTATTTCAACAATAATCCTGTCGGTGTGTTCGACCTGCCGGCGCAGTTTCCAGTCATAGCTAATGAGCCCGGGACGCTGCTGCTGCTGGCAGGGATTGACTATGACGGACTACGTGGTTATGAAGTGGCGTATCCATTTTATCTGTCAAACACAATGCAGCTCTCGCCTAAGCCTGGCTCAGTAATTCATTACACACCATCTACCGGTTATCACGAAACAACCCGCCTTGCCTTCTCTGAGAATTTTGATGCTGGTGTGGGCAGGCGCAACAACTTTCGACCTTATTCCATTGACAGTACCTATTTGCTGAACATCATACATCCGGATACTAATGTGATGGAAGGAGGCGGCTCTGGTCTAATTGAACTGAACAGGAATTATGATTCCTCTTTGGTACTGAGCCTGCCAACTGCCAATATCCAACCCGGCTCTGATGCTTATATTGAACTAAACTACAAAGGTGATATGGAGCTGCGTGTGGGCATGTATTCTGTGCTAAACAGCACTGGTGCTGCTTTCACAAAAGAAATCATCGGATTCAAAGCCAGCAGCACCTGGAACAAAGCCTACATCGGTATCAAAGAATTTATCTCCGCCTACCAGGGCTCTGAATATCGCATCCTGATTCGGGCTGACCGGGCTACTGGCAGCACCGATGGAAAGCTATACATAGACAATGTCAAGCTGGTCACTTATTGATTCAAAAAAAAACAATAGCCCTTTGGCTTCATGAAGCTGACAGATCCATCTAAGAGGCGCGCTATACGCCAGCTCCTGCTGCTCGATTATGTGGCAGCGGCTGTGGCCTGGATGCTCTTTTGGGTGTATCGTCATCGGCTGTTGGGGCTAAGTCATGGCTGGGAAGCCTGGACTCAATTAGGCCTGCGTGATTTCCTGTTTGGCCTGGTGTTGGTCCCGCTTGGCTGGGTGATGCTCTACACGCTTTCCGGCACCTACTTTGACCTCTACCGCAAAAGCCGCCTGCATGAGGTGAACCGCACCCTTATTTCCTGTATCCTCGGTACGGTCATCATTGCGCTGTTTGTCTTCACGAATGACAGCAGCGACCATTCCTGGTTTATCAGAATGACGGGCCGTTACATGCTCATCCACACCTTAGCCACGCTCATCGTCCGGCTGGCTATCCTGAATGTGGTGAAACGCAGATTGCAACAAGGCAAGACCGGCTTTCGCACACTCATCATCGGTGGCAATGCACAAGCCATTGATGTGTATAAACGCATCGGCGCAAGCCCGGTGAAACTCGGCAACATCTTCGTTGGTTTCACCTATAGCAATCTGGAAGCCAGCAACGGTATGAGCCATTATCTGCCGCAGCTCGCCCACCTTTCCCATCTTGAAGAAACGATTGACGAACATCAAATTGAAGAAGTGATTGTGGCTGTTGACTCCAGCGAACATTATCTGCTCGAATCTATCCTCACCCGGCTAAGCCATCGCCCGGTTGTCGTCAGCTTCCTGCCCGATACCTACGACATCATCTCTGGCTCTGTCAAGACGAGCAATGTGTATGATGTAGGCCTCGTCCACATCTACCCCAACCTGATGCCCGACTGGCAGCGGGTCTGCAAACGGGTGATTGATGTGGGCATTTCACTTTGTGCCATCATCCTGCTTTCGCCCTTGTATGTCTTTGCTGCGCTTCGTGTCCGGTTTTCTTCACTAGGCCCGGTGCTATATAGGCAAGAGCGCATTGGCCAATACGGACGCCCTTTCCGCATTCTGAAATTCCGCTCCATGCGACAGGATGCCGAAGCCAATGGCCCTGCTCTTTCCAGCAAAAACGACCCTCGTATCACGCGCTGGGGACGGGTGATGCGCAAATGGCGTATTGACGAGCTCCCTCAATTTTTCAACATCCTTCGCGGGGATATGAGCCTCGTTGGCCCTCGGCCTGAACGGGAACATTTCATCAACATCATTTCTCAAAAAAGGCCTCACTACAAATACCTGCACAAGGTGAAGCCCGGCCTCACCAGTTGGGGCATGGTCCAATTTGGCTACGCAGAAAATGTGGATGAGATGATTGAGCGCATGAAGTATGATTTGCTCTACATCGAAAACTGCTCACTCGCCCTCGACCTGAAAATCCTGCTCTATACCTTCATCGTGCTGTTTCAGGGGCGCGGCAAATGAGTTCCTGAACAGGATCCAAGGCATTCACAGGCTTGCAGCCCTTCATCATTTCAACACAATCTTCCCTTGTCTTATCAGATTAAGCTCCCGCAATTCGAAGGGCCTTTTGACCTGCTGCTCTTCTTTATTGAGCGTGATGAGCTGGACATCTACAACATACCCATCCACAGCCTCATTCAGGACTTCTTAGCCTACATCCATCAGCTCGAATCCCTGGACATTGAATTGGCTTCTGAGTTCATTCTCTTCGTGTCCACGCTGATGCGCATCAAGGCAAAGATGCTGCTGCCTCGTCGCGAACTGGATGCCTCCGGAAATGAGATTGACCCACGGCAGGAACTGGTGGACAAGATCCTCGAATACAAACGCTTTAAAGAAGCCTCTGAAGAAATGACAGCGCTCGAAGCCGAGCGTTTGCTGGTGCAGAAGAGAGGCAATATCCGCTCCGAAATGGCTGCCGTCAGCGAGGCACACAGCGAAGGAACCGAAGTGCAAACCATCACCGTGTATAAGCTGGCCCAGACTTTTGAAAAGCTGCTGAAACGGCTTAAAGAACGCACAGACAAGCCGCAACACGTGGTCGTGAAATACAACTACAGCCTCGATGGTCAGCGCAGCTTTTTGATGGAACACCTGAGTCAGGCCGGACGACTCAGTTTCGAAGGCCTGTTTGCCCAAGCCGAAAACCGCATCCACGCCATCTTCACTTTTTTGGCTATGCTGGAGCTGATTCAACAGCGCTACCTCAGCATCCTGAGTGGCACAGGGCGCAACAACTTCATCCTGGAATGGAACGCCCAACGCGATGCAGCATCCGAAGCCGATCCCATCAACTGAGAGCCGCATTCATAACTATTTCCGTGAGATCGAGCTTTGTAGGGCGCAATTTTTTTGCCGGCTAAAGGAATGCTATGCAGCATCCGTTGCGTCGCACATTTCAGCAAGATTTTGCTTTTAGGCTTTTCCCGGTACCCGACACATCCTGTTTGCTGCATGACCATAAAACTGCTGTAATGCACTACATTTGGACAGCATCAAAACCAATGATGCAGCCTAATGAATCCCGGTGCTGTCGGACAGTAATCCGGGGTTTGTTGTTTTCAGGCCCTTCGTACAGCCTCATCTTCGGGCTACATTTTCCCATGTTGGCTTTATCCTTTCCGGGCAAAGCCAAACAGACTGAAAAGCCCCTCAGTGTGCGACGCAACTCAAGATTGGGCGTGCTGCAAAAGCTGACTAAAAAAAATTCACAGAACAACACGAACTGGCATCAAATGCTATCGTTCGTCTCACACATGAAACTTGATGCCTTGAGCTAAGGGCAGGGTAGCACCCCAGTTCATGGTATTGGTCTGCCTACGCATATAGGCCTTCCAGGCATCAGAGCCGCTCTCGCGCCCGCCGCCGGTTTCTTTTTCGCCACCGAAAGCACCACCGATTTCAGCGCCGCTAGTACCGATGTTCACATTGGCAATGCCGCAGTCGGAGCCTTGCTGTGAGAGGAAACTTTCAGCTTCTCGCATGTTGAGCGTGAAAATGGCGGAAGACAGGCCCTGAGGTACATCGTTCTGCATCGCGATAGCCTCTTCGAGCTGAGCATATTTCATCAGGTAGAGGATGGGTGCGAAGGTCTCGTGCTGCACAATTTTGAAGCGATTCTCCACCTCATAAATGCAGGGCTTCACATAGCAGCCGCTTTCATAGCCAGTGCCGGAAAGCACACCGCCTTCCACCACAGCCTTGCCACCTTCTGCTTTGATTTCAACAAGCGCTTTTTGGTAGTTCTGCACGGCATCTTGGTCAATGAGCGGGCCTACGTGTGTTGTTTCCAGCAGCGGGTCGCCAATGACGAGCTGGCCATAGGCATGCACCAACTTATCCTTGAATGCTTCAAACACCTTTTCGTGGATGATGATGCGGCGTGTGGTGGTGCAGCGTTGCCCTGCGGTGCCTACGGCGCCAAATACACAGCCGATGAGGGCCATGTTGAGGTCTGCATGTTCGGAAATGATGATGGCATTGTTGCCACCCAGCTCAAGCAGTGACTTGCCCAGGCGCTGACCGACGGTGGCCCCTACTGCCTTGCCCATGCGCGTGCTGCCGGTGGCACTCACCAAGGGAACGCGTGTGTCTGCTGACAGCCATTCGCCTACTTCGCGACCGCCACACACCAGGCCGTTGATGCCTTCCGGCACACCGGCCTGCTGCAATACATCGCCGATAATATGGAAGCAGGCCAGCGCACAGAGTGAGGTTTTTTCCGAAGGTTTCCAGACGCAGACATCCCCGCAAACCCAGGCAATGAAAGCATTCCAGCTCCATACGGCAACCGGGAAATTGAAAGCCGATATGATGCCGACAATACCCAACGGATGCCATTGTTCATACATCCGGTGCATGGGCCTTTCGCTGTGCATCGTGAGGCCATAAAGTTGCCGGGACAAGCCCACAGCAAAGTCGGCAATATCTATCATCTCCTGCACCTCGCCCCAGCCTTCCTGCAAAGATTTTCCCATCTCATAACTCACCAGGCGTCCCAAGGGGTCTTTGTGTTTGCGGAGGGCTTCGGCAATCTGCCGAACGACTTCGCCCCGCTTGGGTGCAGGCCACATCTTCCAAACTTCAAACGCTTCAGAAGCCTTGTTGATGACCGTATCGTATGCGGCTTTGTCGCTGGACTGGAAGCTGCCTATTTCGGTGCCATCTACCGGAGAGAAGGAGTGAATGTGTGCCCCCTGGGTAGGGATCCATTGATTGCCTGTGGAAGTGCCGTGGTTTTCCTTATGAATACCGAGGCTGGAAAGTATTTCGGAGAGCTGCATGATATGTGGTATTAATTGCGGCGCGAAGGTACAGCCTTAGCCTGCGGGGGGAGGAATCATCTCACTCAATAGCAGTATGATTTGGGGTGAAACAATGCATCAAAAGCTCCTTTAGAGCTTCTGCCAACGGCCTTCTTTCAGGCTTTCTAAAACTGCAATGCTGGCCAGGCTACTATTCCAGATTTCATCAGCAGGAATCGGCGTTGCACCTGCCTTCAGACTAAGGAGCCAATGGTGTATCAAGCCCGAGTGTCCTTTGTCCTGTTCTGAACGCTGCTCTATATTTTTCGAAAATCCGTAGCCTTTCATCCGCCGCCAGTTTTCGATGATCAGGCTTTGTCCGGCACGGTGCAGCTCAATGCGCTCTTTATCATAATCCCTCGCGCCATTGCAGAAATAATTGACCACTGCCTGTGAGCCTTCGGCAAAGCGCAACAGGATGCAGCCATCGTCATCTTGGCTTTCAAGGCGGTTGGCACAGACATCGGTGATGAGGCTTCCAGTGAAAAACTGGCAGAGGTCTATGAAGTGACAGGCTTCGCCAATGAGTCGCCCGCCTTGAGCTTCGCGGTTGCTGAGCCAATGGCCGGCAGGCAGGGTACCTGCATTCACTGTGATGCAGATATTGAAAGGAGCTCCGCCCGGAGGCATCAGAGATTTTGCACGCTGTGCGAATGGGGCAAAGCGGCGATTGAAACCAACCGTCAGGGTTGTGCCGGCTGCCTGCCAAGCCGCTCGAATATCTGACAGCTCCTGTCGTGTCAATGCCAGTGGCTTTTCTACAAACACATTCTTACCGGCTTGCAGCGCAGCAATGGTTTGTGCAGCATGATGGCTATGTGGTGTGGCAATGATTACAGCGCCGGTCTGCTCATCTCGCAGGGCAGTGTTCCATTCTGTTCCAGCCTGTGCAATACCATATTTCTTCGCCAGGATTGCGGCTGATAAGCCGTTCTGACTGATAATCCAGCGTAATGCGGCCCCTTCTTTTTTTAATGAAGGCAGCAACACCGTGGAGGTAAAACTTCCAGCGCCAATCAAAGCGATTTCCTGTCCTGGATGTTGCCTGGGTGTTTCCTGCCTCAGGTCAATAGTATGGGTAGCGGATACCTCTTTTGGATATTCAAAAATTGTTGCCAGCCCCTGTCCGGCTGAGTTTAGTGAAGCGTAAGCCCGTTCGGCTTCTGCAAAAGGAATACGGGAAGTAATGAGTGGGACAACGTCGAGCTTGTTGCTACGCAAGGCTTCCAAAACAGCTTCAAAATTTCGATTTTCTGTCCAGCGCACATAGCCTATTGGGTAGTCCAGCCCCTGTTGTTCGTAGCCTGGTTCATAACGGCCCGGACCATAAGAACTACTGACTTGAAATGAGAGTTCTTTTTTGAAAAAGACATCGCGACTCAGCGTCATATCCACCACACCACTTAGGACGATGCGGCCACGCTTTCGGCACATGTCGGCTGCTGTTTTCAGTATGGTATCGTGTTGTGCAGAGGCGGTGATGATGACCGCATCGGCACCATGTCCCTGAGTGAGGGCCTGAACTTCTGACCCGCTCATTTTTGTCAAAGGGATCAGCCCAAAGTCTGCTGCCCGTTTTCGTCTTTCTTCCGAAAGTTCTGCACCCAGCACCCGGCAGCCATTGGCTAAAAGTAGTTGTGCAGTTAGTTGCCCTACCAAGCCCAGTCCAATCACCACCACAGTTTCGCCGAAAGAGGGCGCAGCCAGGCGTATGCCTTGTAGTGCGATTGCTCCGAGGGCAGTGAAAGCAGCAGCTTCATCACTGACTCCGTCGGGGATCCTGGCCAGTAAGTTTCGGGATACACTGACAATTTCGGCATGAGGGCCATTGCTGGCCACCCGGTCACCGGGGCGAATGTCGCGGATGCTGCTGCCCACTGCCAGGACGATACCCGCGCTGCTATATCCTAAAGGGATGGGACGGTCGAGCTTTCCCTTCACAGCCTTCAAGGTTGCCTGAAGGCCGTCTGTTTTCATTTTCTGAAATACCTGCTGGGCTCGCTCTGGTTGGGCTCGCAGTTTCCCAATCCATCCGGCTTTTCCGAATTCCAATAGCATCCTTTCTGTGCCATTGGAAATGATACTTGCCGTATTGCGAATAAGCACTTCACCAGGCTGCAGGCCCGGCGCGGGTACATCTATCAGCTCAGGCTGACCATTGCGAAAAGGAAGAATGATTTGCTTCATGCAGGCGCTGCGAATTGACGCAGCCAGCTTTCTATGCAAAGCAGCGAAAATAATGTGTACGTAGCGTCAGTCTGACCAGTTGCCTGATGCACGATTAGCTTTTCAATGGCGCCAGGTTTGAAGATTCCGTAACGAAGGAAATTAGGTGAGAGCAGTCGCTCATGAAGTAAAGACTGTAGTGGGCCATTCATCCAACTGCGCAGCGGTGCTCCGAAACCCGTCTTATGGCGACTAATGATTTCGTGGGGCAGCAAGGGCTTTGCCAGCTCCCTAAGTATCCATTTTGTGGTTTGTCCGCGAAGCTTGAGGTTGGGAGGCATAGCAGCAGCCAGGTCAACCATCCGGCGGTCTGCAAATGGCACACGGGCTTCTACTGAATGCGCCATACACATCTGGTCGGTGTATGCCAGATTGTGATGCGGCAGAAAACTGCGCTGCTCAATGAAAAGCATTTGTTGCAGGAGCTGCTTCTCATCCGGAATTTCTTCCAGCAACTGAAGCAGACAAGCCTCCTGATTTTCCAATAAAATATCGGTCTGGAAAAGTTGTCTTAATACCGAAGCATCCGTCCAGATGTGACTATGTGCGGCTGCCTGCAAAGTGTGCATGCCGGCTGCTGAAAAGAGCTTTCCCAAGCGACGAATCAAGGCCTTGCTCAGCGGTAGGCGGCGGGGCCAGGTAGCTGAACGATGAGGTAGGAAACGCAACATTTTGTAGGCCGGAATGGCCTGATGCCTGCGATATCCCGAAAAGACATCATCTCCGCCCGCACCACTCAATAAGACCTTCACACCACAATCCTTTGCCGCCTGAGCAATTTGTCCCACGTACCATGCGGCAGGGTCAGACTGAGGCTCCCCGAGGGTTCGAATCATGGGGTCAATCCAATCGCTTTCCGGGTGAATTGTTCCGGGAATTTCCTGTAAATGCAATCCCAGATGTTGGGCTGCCCTGCGGGCGAAAGGCAGGTCGTCATCAAAGCCTTCTGCCGACAGACCACTGCCCGTATTGATACAAAAGGCCTGAATCTTATCTGAGTGACCTGCGTGCTGAGCCATTGCTGCTATCAGGCTGGAATCAAGCCCGCCGGAGAGCATAATTCCTATGGGCACATCGGCCTGAAGCTGACTGCTGACTATCTCCTGAAAAGATGTCTTTAATTCCTGTTGCCAGTTTCGAGCCGGTCCCTCTTGCTTCCCCGACATCGGTATGCGGTAGTAGCGTCTGGGAGCGGGAATATCCTGTTGGAATGCGATGCTGAGGTAATGACCCGGGAGCAACTTCCGGATATGCCGGAATGGCGTGACTTCAGTCGGGCTGTATAGAAAACTGAGATAATCGGCAAACACTTCCGGCCTCAGGCTATCATCTATACCGGTAATCGAACGCAAGGCTGGAAGCTCAGAAGCGAAGAGTAAGGTGTTGCTCTGTTGATAGAGGTAAAATGGCTTAACGCCCAAAGGGTCGCGGGCCAAAAAAAGCTTTTGTTCCTGCTCATCCCATAGTGCAAAGGCGAAGTCACCCACAAGCCGCTGAAGGCACCCTTCGCCCCAGTTGAGATAGGCCAGGAGCAGCACTTCCGTATCGCTATGTGAACGAAAATGCCAGCCCTTTTGGGATAATTCCTGTCTTAATTCCGGGGCATTATACAGCTCGCCATTATAGACCAGACAGCATCTGCCTTCTTCTGAAAGCATGGGCTGATTGCCTGCGGTGCTGAGGTCTTGAATAGCCAGTCGAGTGTTGAGCAGCCAGAGGCCCGGCCGTCGCCAGACACCCTGACTATCCGGGCCGCGATGAGAAAGGTTTTGCAGCAGGGCTTGTTCCCCTTCGGAGGAAAGATGGTGGTGAAATCCGCCTGCGATGCCGCACATATTGCTTGCCTGAAAGGAAAGATGTTGAGCACCGAAAATAGCCCGGCATGAATTGCTGCCAAGTGCATTCCTGAATTAGCTGTCAGGATTCATTTTTGATCTTTCAGCTTTCCGGCAAAAACCTTCCTGAATTTTTCCAGTTTGGGACGGATGACGAACTGGCAATAGGGCTGAGCGCCATTATCGTTGTAGTAGTTCTGATGATAATCTTCTGCCTTGTAGAAAGGCCCCGCCGGTGCTATTTCTGTTACCACCGGGCCATTAAAGGCATGTTCCTCATTCAGTTCTTTCTTGTAATGCTCTGCCTTTTGTTTTTGAGCATCGTTGTAATAGAAAATTACCGAGCGATATTGAGTGCCCACGTCATTGCCTTGGCGGTTGAGCTGGGTTGGGTCATGGGCCGTCCAGAAGGCAGCAAGCAGTTCATCGTAAGAAATTTCCTTAGGGTCGT
>CAYRJR010000088.1:0-11017 GCA_964424655.1 uncultured Chitinophagaceae bacterium | reverse complement strand
CCAACAAGATTCGTTCGAGCCGGGCATTGCGCTTAACAATTGTTTAACCCCCCCCCCCCCCCGTTTTTTCGGAAGTTTGCATCGCAAATGTTGGTGCACACGCATTTGTGCGGGAAAATGCCGAAAACCCGGAATAGTGTAGGCTCATAAACCACAAAAAACATAAGTAGTGAATAATAGAATTTACAGTCTCTGTGCACTGTTGTGTATCGTACTCACGGTAAGTTGCAAAAAGGAAACAACCGAACCAGCCTCAAATCTGCCTAAAAGCAATCATACTACAGCACGTCTCTCATCAGAGCAGCTAGGCTACATTGCTGCCGTTGGAGATCAACACACTAAAGGGCTGCAATATGCTTACACCTTTCTAGTGAATCTGAAGAGCACATCTCCGGGCACATTCGATTCAGCTATTCATTTATTGCCGGCAGTAAAAAATGGTATTCATCCATTTTACACGAATAATGAATTAGCCTGGATAAGCGACAATAGTGATACTGCAATTGCCTATTCAGACGCTGGTTTCGACGAGACGACGACTATAATCGGTCAAGATCCATATTACTGGCAATCACACCAATTCTGGACGCCAGATCAGGCACCTCTATTGAGTGCAACTGCCCAGTCACTCCTTGATGACTTAAGGGGTATAATGCTTGATTCAGCAAAAACCCTTGAACAGTCTCTAGATGAAATTGCGGCACTCGAAGTAACAGCAAATAACAATCCCACATTGGATTCACAGGAGCTCGGCTTGGTATTGACAGCCACTTCAGTTGGGAAATCGTCGCTTCAATATTGGCTTCAACATTACTCAGACTGGACGCAGTTAGTAGGTACAAGTGTCGCTTGGAAAGTTGCAACCAACAGGACCGCTAGCGCGTGTGCCCGAAACGCCGGTGCTACCGATGTAGGAATGCTTGTAGGAGGTTCCGTTGCTGTAGGTATCGCGTCACTTTTCGGCCCAGTTACAGCTGTAGCTGCCTAGGGTGGCATCATTGGAGGAGCTATAGGAGGTTCTGTTTCTGCAGCTATTATAACGTGGATTTTGTCATAATATGAATTGGGATAATTCTCAATGAAACATATGAATATCCGACGCAGACAACTTGCCCGATTTTTCCTTATTGGACTTCTGTATGGTAGTGTATTAGGAGTGTTCATTACCATTATATATCGCCGGACACAGGATTTAGCTATAGTGATCGGCATTTCCATCGTAATAGGAATCATTTCGGGACTTATTGTAGGTCTCTTATCCAGACGTTTCAAGTCTCCCCAAAAGTGATAAGTAAACCAATAAGGCGCATAAGCGAAGGCCATCTGAGCAATCGGGTTGGCCTTTGTTTTTTGCTCGTTTGTAGTAGCCGGATGAAGTATAGCTTTCCGAAATCCGGCTAACAAAAGATACTCCCATAGCCTTCCTCATTCAGGCGCATGGGCTAAGGAGCAGGCAGGACACCGCAGCCTTTCTCGTCGCGGATTCCTGGTGCTGGTGCACCGTGTATTTCATGGCCAGAAGCCTGCCTTCATGGTTTATCCTGTAGTATAAACTCGCCCTTCACCATCCAGGAAATGCCAAATGATGTCAGCGCGATGATTTCTAAAATCAGCGTCGGCTTGTATGCCCCCACCAGCGCATGTACGGCGGGGATGCCATCAATGGGAATGCCGATCACCGCCACGGCCATCACGATTCCGCATACGCGATACACCCGGTTCCGCTTGCGCTTTTGTGGTGTCATCGTGCCCCCGCTTTTTGTGAACAGGAAGATGGACATGTAGGCCAGAAAGGCAAAGAAGATGCCGGAGGTGATGTAGTGTGCTTTTGAAATCAGGTCGGTCTTGTCATCGGTGGCAGAAGTGGGAAGCAAAGCGATGCATAGGGCAAACACACCTGCCCCCTTGCTGCATATTGCATCTGCTCTTGTGTAGCCATTGTAGGTGAGCAGAAACATGGCAATGCTACAAATGATGGCCACAAATTCATCACGTACTGAGCTGTGGTAGTAGGCGCTCACCGACACACGGATACTATGCGTATGGCCCAGCAGCATGTCACCCAAAACCATCGCCGGCACCAGCGAGATGGCCAGCCAGCCCACGGTCTTGCGCAGCGTCAGGTAGGATATCAGCAATGGGCCGGTAGGTGTGTCTTGATCCATTGTATCTCTAAAATAATCCCCCGGCATTTATTCGAAAGTTCCGGGGGATTTTGTTACGGTCTTATTGTCTCATGCTATCCTCTTGCCTGTCGCAGGTCCTGCATCAGGTCATCAGCATCTTCGATACCGACACTCAGCCGAATCAGCGAGTCGGATAGGCCACGTGCAGCCCGCTCTTCTGCGGGGATAGAAGCATGCGTCATGCTGGCCGGATGGCCAATCAGAGACTCCACGCCACCCAGGCTTTCCGCCAGCGAAAACAGCTTTGTATGACTCAAAACGCGCAGAGCATCTTCCATCTGATCACCCTTCAGCGTAAACGAAATCATCCCGCCATAACCACGCATCTGCTTTGCGGCTATGGCATGGTTAGGATGCTCTGCAAAGCCGCACCACAGCACCCGGTCCACTTTCGGATGTTGACGAAGGAAATGAGCAATAGCCGCACCGTTTTCGCAATGCTGCCGCATCCGCACATGCAAAGTTTTTATTCCGCGTAGCACGAGAAAGCAATCCTGAGGGCCGGGTACGGCCCCGCAACTGTTTTGAATAAAACGCAATCGCTCTTCAAGAGCTGCATCCCGCATGATGATGGCTCCATGCACCACATCGCTGTGGCCGGCCAGGTATTTAGTGGCGCTGTGCACGACGAGGTCTGCCCCGAGGTCGAGTGGGTTTTGCAGGTAGGGTGAGGCGAACGTGTTATCTACAACGAGCGTCGCTTTTGCCTGCTTTGCCAGCGCTGCCACGGCGGCAATGTCAATGATGTTGAGCAGCGGGTTTGTTGGTGTCTCCACCCAGATCATTTTTGTGCGCTCAGTAACATGTTTACGGATGCCTGAAGCATCCAGCATGGGCACAAAACGAAACTTAATTCCGTAAGGCTCGAACACCTTCGTGAAGATGCGGTAGGTGCCGCCATACAAGTCATCACTCACCAGCACCTCATCACCGGGGGCCAGCAGCTTCGCCACTGCATCAGTAGCGGCCATGCCAGAAGCAAAGCAAAGTGCATAATTGCCATTTTCAATAGAAGCCAAAGCCTGTTGCAGTGCGGTGCGCGTGGGGTTTTGAGTCCGTGCATATTCATAGCCTTTATGCTTGCCGGGTGCTTCCTGCACATAGGTTGAAGTTTGATAAATGGGCGTCATGATGGCGCCGGAAAGAGGGTCGGGAGTCACACCTGCGTGGATGAGGCGAGTGGCAAGCTTATGGTTGCTATTCATGGAAATAAGAAGGACTTTTTGGAAAGCAGGCAAAGGTAGCGCTTCGGTAAAGCGTCATTTGAAAGCCGGAAATCCCTGCCGGTCTGCTTACCTTTATTTAGTATGAAAGTGAATGCAAACCTGCATCCTGATGATGGGCTTTCCGCCGCAGATAAGGAGTATGAAAACAGCATCAGACCCCGGCAGATGGATGAGTTTGCAGGTCAGCCTCAACTCGTCGAAAACCTGCGCATTTTCATCAAAGCTGCCAACCTGCGGGGTGAGTCGCTCGACCATGTGCTCTTTCATGGCCCTCCCGGACTGGGCAAGACAACGCTTTCGCGTATTGTGGCCAATGAATTGGGCGTAAACATTAAGGAAACCTCCGGCCCTGTCATCGAAAAACCTGCTGACCTGGCAGGGCTGCTCACTTCCCTCGAAGAGCGTGACGTGCTTTTCATTGATGAGATCCATCGCCTCAGCACGGTGGTTGAAGAATACCTCTATTCTGCGATGGAGGATTTCAAGATTGACATCATGATTGACTCGGGGCCCTCGGCGCGATCTATCCAAATCAATCTTTCCCCCTTCACACTCGTAGGTGCTACCACTCGCTCCGGACTGTTGACAGCGCCACTACTCTCACGTTTCGGTATCAAAAGTCGCTTAGATTATTACACCGCCGAAGTGCTTCAGGGTATCGTGTTACGCGCTGCCAATGTGCTGAACGTGAAAATCACTTCTGATGCAGCAACAGAAATTGCAAGACGCAGCCGCGGCACTCCGAGAATAGCTAATGGCCTGCTGCGGCGCATGAGGGACTTTGCGCAGGTGCTTGGAAATGGTGTGATAGATATGGGCATTGCCGAGCATGGACTGCGTGCGCTGAATGTAGATGCCAATGGGCTTGACGAAATGGACAACCGCATCCTCACGGCACTCATTGATAAATTCAAAGGTGGGCCGGTGGGTATCTCCAATATTGCCACTTCGGTAGGCTAGGAGGGCGGCACTATTGAAGAAGTGTATGAGCCATTTCTGATTCAGGAGGGCTACATCGTGCGTACGCCTCGGGGCCGCGAAGCAACGGAGAAGGCGCATATTCACCTCAAGCGCAAATGGTCGAAGAGTGGGCAGACGTTGTTTTGATTGCGGTGTTTCTTTTTTTTAAAAAAGAATGGTAGCGGCCTTTCAGCATTGCTATTGAAGCAGGGATATCCTGGAAGCTTTTCCTGATTCAGGCAAAAAAATTGGCTTGCTCTACACAAGTACAGCTGGGAGGGCTGTATTGGGCAAAGCAAGCCAATGTTTGGAAACTCGTCTTCAGACTAGTGCTGCACCACGAAGCGTTGCTGCCATTGCGAAGCACCGCTGGAGATATGCAGGATGTATATGCCGTTCATCAGGTTGGTTGTTGGTACTTCAAGCTTAAAAGCTGATGATGATGATTCATGTTGATTCATTACCTGCCTGCCTGCCATATCATACACTACAATGTTGAAATCGCGTGGGCCTTTCCATTGGAGTGTCAGTGCGGCATCAGTCGGGTTGGGGCTGATTGTCCATTGTAGTCCTGAGGATGTTATTTCAGGTACAGATACGCTGAACTGATAACGATAGCGGGAAATATCATCGTTGTCCGCAATAACCCAGGTACTTCCATTGTACGTTTCAACACGGCTTTCAGTTAGTTGTCCACCCATGTACTGGTTTAGCGTGTGTTGTTTATCTACGAAAGCAGTGCCATTCCAGTTTGCCCGTGTAATGGTTGATTCGAGATTACCGCCTACATAAGTAATCGTGAGCCGATAATCAGGTTGCCATACGGTGGCATTCCAGTTAAAGTTCATTTGAATGAGCGGATAACCTGCTCCGTTTAATGAAGTATTGTTGATGCTGTCTGTATTCACCCAACCCAGCCCGGTACCATCGCCGATACTGCTTGCCTGAGCGATGAGTATTCCAGCACCATTATAGTAATTACGATATTGGGAACTGTTTCTCCAGGCTAAGGCGGAGCTCTGCCAATATTGTGAAGTTTCTGTGGTCAAGAGTCCGGAACCGTCATAGGTCATGGTACTCAGATATTGATTGCCCCAGGCAAAAGAGCCTGCATCCCAATATTCGACGAGTGAAGTGAGCATTTGGTTGCCGCTGCCATCGTAAGTAAATGTGTACCTGGTAGAATTTTCCCAGCTTGAGGTGCCCGGATCCCAGTTTTGGCTGACATAGCTCAATAGATTACCCGATGCATTATAAGTCATGTTGTAATCACGATCCCAGTTTTCCCAAGCACTGGTGCCCGGATTCCATTTCCTGACGAGTTTGTAGGTCATGTTTCCCTGTGAAGAGTAAGCCACGCTATCCAGCTCAATTTTCAGATAGCTTGATGTTGTGCTATTCCAGTCGAGGGTCATGGTGGCAGTGCATAAGTCTTTAGAATCGTAAGTATTCAGTTTCATGACCGTTGGATGCCATTTATTCGAAGTAGTGTCCCACTGATATCGGATGGCGGAGTCACAGTTTAAAATGTCATCTGCAATTGAGCCCCCCCGGTCGCCGGAATAGGTATAATGTGCAGAGTCAGAGTTACGATAAGTACCGCCTCTGCCTTCACCGTTATATTCACTAATCATGCGTACGCTCCATGCGCTGGCCTTGCCTGGTTTGTTGCCAGAAAGTGCCGGATTGTTGAATGATGGGAATACGTACGAATGATTGATTCCGGAAAAGGCGAGGTGTTGGTGACCCATAACAGTGTTCTGTGCGAATGCAGATAGGGGCAGCATTGCTACAAGCCCAAGAGCGGCGCGGAGAATTTGTTTCATGGAGATTTATTTTGAGGTGAAGAAGTTTTTAATTAGAGAACCATGAATGTCTTTTTGAGACTCTTCTCAGTGATAGACTATTTGCCTTTTTTTAGGGTCCAGAATGAAACTTAGAAACCAAGAAACAGGAGGAACTTCAAAGAATAGATATGCCTAAAATTTGCTTCTCAAATAGTGAGTATACATTTCTTAAAATGATAATCGCTGCATCACCTCAAATCTACTGAATTTTACCGCAGTTAGTTGCGTGCTGAAGTATTTTCCCATAAGCAAGTATGCACCTTATGTGGATAGATTGTTTGGCCAGAAATTAATGTTGCCGAAAATGGGTAGCCGGTCAGGTAAGTTTGGATCCGGTTTCAGGGAAATGATTGCTGAAAAGCGGAAATGAAAAAAGCCTCGCGATTGCGAGGCTTTTCAGTGGAAGCACACGGGTTCGAACCGCGGACCCTCTGCTTGTAAGGCAGATGCTCTAAACCAGCTGAGCTATGCTTCCTTCCCGTTTTGGGACGGCAAAGATAGCCGTACACACCTTTCTGCCAAATGCTTCTTCAAAGAATTTTTTACCTCATTTTAATGGCCCCCAGTCTCGCTCATAAAAACCTCGAAATCTTTCCGCAACTGCTGCAAGGAAGCCTTGTGCAGATACATCATGTGCCCGGCTTCATAATGGGTGGAATGCAGGTTCTTGCGTAAAGCTTTTGGCAAAAACATGTGATGCAACACATAGTCTGTCGTGAACCAGGGCGTCGCTAGGTCATAATAGCCGCTACACACCCACACTTGCAGGTTTGGGTTTTTCACCATGGCAGACCGTAATTGGTCAGCCACATTGAGGTATCCATTTTCTGAAAATCGCCAGGGCCATACCCTTCCGGTTAATATCTCATAGTTCATGTCGCTGTGGAAGTTTAGGCTGCTGCGTACATAATCATTGAATACGGCAGTGAATGCCCCATGTACGGTTCGGTCATAGCTGGGGTCATAGTCATAGCTTTCACCGGCCCGGTCGTAGTCCACACCTTCAATTCGGGTGTCGTATCGGCCAATTGTCTTGCCGCTATCGCGCAGTAGCTCTTTATTAAACCTGCCCACATTGAGTCGCAGGTTGCACTCATCTAAATATTTCGTGGAAAGACCTGTCAGTGCATGTAGCTTACCGATAACCGACTTGCGTTCCGCATCGCCCAACTCATCTCCTTTCAACAAAGCATCCAAATATGGGCCCAGGGCATAGCTGTGGGCATCTTCTGAAATCTGTGATAAGCTTGTGTATTTCTTGTCTGCTTTACCATGATACCAGGCAGCAGCAGCATAGCTGGGAAGTTGCAGGGCATAAGGCAAGTCATTGTCGCGGCCACTGCTGTGGGCATTAAATGAAAGCACTGCGGAAATGAGAACCACACCATTCAGATAGATGCCATACTGGTCTTGTAGATAGTTGCTCAGACCGGCTGCTCTTGTGGTGCCATAACTCTCACCAGCCACATATTTCGGCGAGCTCCAGCGGTTGTAGCGCGATAGGTACATGCGGATAAAGTCTGCCACAAACCGGATGTCATTGTTGTAGCCGGTGTAATCTGAAGCGGCCACATGTTCTGCAGGACGTGTATAGCCGGTGAGCATTGGATCTATGAAGACGAGGTCGGCCTTGTCGAGCCAGGAATATTCATTGGCTACCGCGCGGTATGGGGGGGGCAGGCTCTCGCCTTTGTCCGTCATCAACACACGCTCCGGCCCCATGAGGCCCATGTGTAGCCAGACTGAAGAAGAGCCAGGCCCGCCATTAAAAGCAAATAGCACAGGACGCTTGCTTTTTTCGATCGAGCCATCCTTGGTATAAGCCACGAAAAAAAGTTTGGCCTTCACCGAATCATGTTCATCTTTCATCGGCATAAAGCCGGCAGTAGCTGTGTATGCCAAAGGCCCCGATGCTGTATTGAGTTGATGGTGTGTGACAGAAATCGGACCGGCATTCCATTCTTTATGCTCAGATTTTGTTTGCGCCATCGAGGCCTGAGTCAGAAATAGAATGCTGCAAAAGGCAAGTAGCTTTTTCATGAATTTTTTTGAAAGAATATAGCGTACAGGTATCATCTGGCAGCCAGTTCCCAACAGGAATTTTAAATCAAATGCCATCAGCTTTTCACTCTACAGCCACCAGCTCAATCTGAAAAATCAGGTTTGCATTAGGCGGAATGCTGCCGCTGCCTGTAACGCCATAGGCCAGGCTGGGCGGCACATAGAGCGTGATGTAACCGCCTTCACCAATCAAGGGCAGCCCTTCCTGCCAACCGGCAATCAGATTGCTCAGTAGGAATGATTGGTTATTGGCCGCATCGACTTGTGTGCCATTCATGAGGCGCAAGGTGTAGCTCACACGCACCTGCGAACATGGGCTTGGTTTTTTCGTTTCATCACCTGTGCGGGTAATGATGTAATAGAAGCCCCGGTTATCACCCACCGCAGTGATGTTATTGGTGCTGAGCTCTGATTGCAATCGGGCTACTTCATCTGTCGGTGCCGTGGTCTGTACGGTGGCGCATCGGTTGGTGTCGCTTTTGCTGCAGGATGAAAAGGATAGTCCGGCCATCAGGACGCTGCCGGCTATAAAACCAAAGTGTCTCATGTATCTGCAAGCTAAGGCCTGCGGAGCATCATAACCTATTTTCGCAAGCTCAAAAAAATCAGCTCATGTCCCAACCATTGCAAGCCCTCATCCTGGAAGCATTTGCCAATAGGGATCTATTGCAGGAAGCCCGATATACAGAGGCTGTTCGCGAAGTGATGGAAGCCCTGGATAAAGGCAGGTTGCGCGTGGCCGAGCCAGGGATTGATGGCTGGCAGGTGAATGAATGGCTCAAACAAGCCATACTGCTCTACTTCGCCATTCAGCCCATGCAGACTTGGGATCTGGCTCCTTTTGAGTTTTATGACAAGATGTTGCTGAAAAAGAACTACGCCTCGTTGGGCGTGCGGGCAGTCCCCCATGCAGTTGCCCGTTATGGTGCCTTCTTAGGCAGGAATGTTGTGCTGATGCCTTCTTACGTGAATATCGGTGCTTATGTGGATGAAGGCACGATGGTAGATACCTGGGCAACAGTAGGCTCTTGTGCACAGATTGGGAAAGGGGTTCACCTTTCCGGCGGTGTGGGTATCGGCGGTGTGCTGGAGCCTTTGCAGGCGGCTCCGGTGATTGTGGAAGATGGCTGTTTCATTGGTTCGCGATGCATCGTGGTAGAAGGCGTTCGCGTAGAAAAAGAAGCTGTACTGGGTGCCAATGTAGTGCTGACCAAAAGCACCAAAATCATTGATGTGAGTGGAGCAGGGCCGGTGAATTATATCGGGCGTGTTCCTGCTCGCAGTGTGGTCATCCCTGGCAGTTTCACGAAAGAATTTCCCGCAGGTAATTATGGTGTAGGCTGTGCACTCATTATCGGGAAGCGAAAGGAATCAACCGATTTAAAGACCAGCCTCAACGATGCCTTGCGCGATTTTAATGTTGCAGTATAAACGTTGCCTTTCGGTGCAATTTTTTTACCCGAATTGCTGCCCACCTGAATAGATTTTCATGCCTGATTTTTCATTCTTAAAACAGCCTTTCTGGTACGCTACATCTGGCGATTATCTCATCTTTTCTGCTGTTTTATTGCTGACTTTTTTATTAAAAAAGCCAGTATCCAGATTACTGGCAAGAATCGCTTCCGGACTGGCAACCCGCCATCTGGATGGCAGGCATAAAAGCCTGTTCGTTTCGCTCGTTCGCAAGCCGCTCGAATGGCTCTTTGTCGTCATCGTGTTGTTCTATTCATTCAATCTGATTGAAGAGCCATTACACCGAATCACCTTACTGCGTTGGCATAGCAAAGGCAACCGGGAAGTCTTGCATGCTTCTGCCTTGCTCGATAAACTGTTCATCTTTTTCGGGATTATTTTTTTCACGCTGTTGCTGTCGCGTATTCTTGATTTTGCCTACCGCAGCCAGGCAGAAAGGGCCCGCAAGCAACAGCAAAGAGCAAGGGCTCAGGTGTTGCCTCTGCTGCGCGATGTGCTCAAGATTGTGCTATGGGCCATTGGGCTTTTCTGGATTTTGGGTTCTGTGTTCCTTGTCAACATTCCGGCACTTGTTACCGGTCTGGGTATTGGTGGTGTGGCTCTGGCGTTGGCTGCCAAAGAGACCATCGAAAACTTCCTGGCTGCTTTCACCATTTTAGCAGATAAGTCTTTCGGGCTTGATGATAATATCCGCATGGCATCAATTGAAGGCAGGGTAGAGCGCATCGGTTTTCGCTGCACCCGGCTACGTACTTCCGATGGTACCTTATTGGTAATCCCCAATAGAAAACTAGTGAGTGAAAACCTCGAGAATCTATCCTTATCAGGGCGAGTGGTTGTGCGTCTGAGTCTGCCTGTGAAATACACTCTTCCTCCCGTTCAGCTCGGTGACTTGCTGGCACGCATGGAGCAGAGCATCTGCGAAGAAACTCAGGTAATGCAGCCCGTCAGTGTGACGCTGGATTCCTACACCGAAAATGCTTTTGTGCTGCTTGCTGCCTATTCTCTGCCTGCAAACCTTTCCCAGGCTGCTCAAAAACAAATACAAGCTGCTGTAGCTGCCAGAGCATACCAGGAAATCACTCGCGGGCAAATTTGATTCGCATTGCCGTAGCGGGCTTCCTTAGAAAGCATTTTTCTGAAAATGGTATTACCTGACAGAAATCACCTTTTATTCCGCGTGGCATCATTTCCCTGCGTAACCGCTGCGGATACTTTCGCTTTTCGCCTTGAAAAGAAAAGAAACCATGACCCTTCCGCTACC
>CAYRJR010000087.1:2407-11020 GCA_964424655.1 uncultured Chitinophagaceae bacterium | reverse complement strand
TACCAACCCTGAGTGCCTAAGGAAGGTGTGGTAGAAGTTGCTGCCCAGTGGTCGCCGCCATCGGTGGACTTATAGACATTAGTAACCCCATAGTTAATACTGGATGCGGGCAGGGCCAGCAACGTATCACCCTTGCAGGCAAGAACAGCCCGACAAATGTTGGAGGTAGCATAAGGCGTCGTAGCACTGGACCAGCCGCTGGAAGAAGTGGCAGTTGAAGGGCTGCTGGCATATCTATAATACACCGTGCCGCCACTCAAAACAAGGCCCGTTGCGAGGTGGAGTCTTCCTGTACTGCTGATTTTAAAATCGGACACCTCAACATCAATACCTGAAGGGGTAATGTTGGTCCAGCTTGTGCCGCCATTGGTAGAGCGGTACAGTCCTGTTCGAGTCCCTACATACACATTGCCTGATGCATCACAGAGAATACGGGAGCAATAATCAAAGCTGCCGCCGGTGGTGCTTGAAAGCTGAGTCCAGCTAGCTCCGCCATTAGTGCTTTTAAAAACACCATCGCCCTGTACGGCATCGCTATTATATACCGATTCACCGGTGCAGAAATACATGGTAGAAGTGCTGGATGGGTTTTGACAGATACCTGTAACAGCCAGGTTAGCGAGTTTGTCGTTAATCAGGCTCCAGGACGGTGTGGTACTGGAAATGTTTGTGGTTTTCCAAATCCCACCACATACACCGCCGATAAACACGGTGTTTCCCGATGTATCAGAAGCATCCACCATCACTGCGCGAATCCGGCCAGAAGTGGAGCCATTGCCAAATCGTGAGTTCCCATTTGAAATGCCTATCGTATCCGTATCTGGCCCGCGCTCAGCCCAGCCAGTAAGGGTTCCTTTAGCACTGGCAGGCATACTGGCCCTCATGTCTTGTTTGAGTTGCTCTGTATATTCTATAATCGGCCAAAGCGTCTCTCTGGGCACTCGATTTGTCTTAGGATCTTTTTCGTGGTCAAAGTCATATTTCATGGCTTTGGCAGGCTCATCATAACCTTCTTCCTCTTCTGCTTCCGCTGTTTCAGTTTTATGAGCGGATGCTTTTGATTTTTCAGCGTTGGAAGCTTTAGGCGCATTGCAGGAAAACAAGAAGCATGCACATACGCAAACGCAAAACGATAGGATAGTTTGCTTCATATGACGGAATGTTTAATTGAGTACTGTACAGAAATATGTACAGCTATAAACATACAATAAACAATTCCTGTTTTGAAAACCCCAAGCTATATCAGGTAACTATTCAACGCCGTTACTTATGGTTTACATTGGCCAATTGGCCACAAGCAGCATCAATATCGCGGCCCCGGCTCCGGCGTAAGCGTGCATTCACCCGTTTGCTTTCCAAATACTTCATGAATGCCGCTACTGCTTCTTCATCCGGCTTGTGGTAATCTGCATTTTCGATAGGATTATACTCAATGATGTTGACCAGATCAGCGGGCACCTGACGGCAAAATTTTACGAGCGCTTCGGCATCATCAGGCATATCGTTGAAGCCCCGAAAAAGGATGTATTCAAAAGTGATTTCGTTGCCGGTTTTCTGGTAGAAATAATTCAGCGCATCCTTCAGCATGTTCAGGTCATTCGTTTCATTGATGGGCATGATTTCACTGCGTTTTG
This sequence comes from uncultured Chitinophagaceae bacterium, assembly GCA_964424655.1. Classification (GTDB taxonomy): domain Bacteria; phylum Bacteroidota; class Bacteroidia; order Chitinophagales; family Chitinophagaceae; genus UBA1952. The sequence goes on along the minus strand of CAYRJR010000087.1, from coordinate 9,386 downwards.
CGTCCGTAGCAGCATGCAGGCTCAATGCCAATTTGAAGCGAACCCCATCATCACCAAGCTGGCGTATCATTTTCGTGATGCCCGATGTAGAAACGGTTATTCTTTTCGGGCTCATGCCCATCCCTTCAGTTGAAGTGATTCGCTCAATGGAACGAAGCACATTTTTATAATTCAGCAGCGGCTCACCCATCCCCATATAGACTATGTTGGTGATGGAGCGTCCATAATGCTGCAAGGCCTGCTCCTGAGCCATCGTCACCTCATCTACGATTTCATCAAACTCAAGATTGCGCAGCCGGGGCAGGTATCCCGTTGCACAAAACTTGCAACTCAGTGAGCAGCCTACCTGGCTCGAAACGCATACCGTTACCCGCTTTTCTGTTGGAATGAGCACGCTCTCTATAAAATGCCCATCGTGCAGTTGCAGCCGGTTTTTAATGGTGCCATCTGCGCTGAACTGACTGTGATGGATGACCACCTTGGGAATGCCATATTCGGTTCCCAGCCTTTCCCGCAAGGCTTTAGGGAGATTACTCATCTCGCCGATGGAACCTGCATTTTTTTTCCATAGCCAATCCCAAATCTGTGCAGCCCGGAACTTAGGCTCGCCCCATTCTTTTAATAAATTTTCTATCGCTTCCAGACTCTGGTGACGCAGGTTTTTCATTGAGCAAAATTAGGCCGGCCCTTTCGCGGGGAATTTTTCAGGAATAAGCTTCGCAATGTTTTGGACTTAGGAAACGTTTGAAGGGGCAGCCCTATTTTCGCCCGCGTCCTCACTGCATGAAGCTTTCGGTCATCATCGTCAATTACAACGTCCGCTACTTCCTGGAGCTTTGTGTGGACAGTGTGCTGAAAGCAGCACAGGGCTTCGAAGCGGAAGTGATTGTGGTAGATAATTGCTCTACTGATGACAGCCTGGTTATGCTGCGTGAGCGTTTTCCGCAAGTCATCCGTATCGAGAATCAGGACAATGCAGGTTTTTCAAAGGCAAACAACCAGGGTGTTGCAATTGCTCGTGGCGAATACATCCTCTTCTTGAATCCGGACACGGTAATGCCGGAAGATTTTTTTCAGAAGACACTTACCCGTATGGATGCAGCTCCTGAAGTAGGAGCACTTGGGCCAAGGCTTATTGATGGGAAAGGCCGGTTTGCCCCTGATGCAAAGAAATCTTTTCCAACGCTCCGGGTGGCTTTGTTCAAATCATCCGGTCTCTACAAGATCTTTCCTCGCTCGCCTTATTTCAATAGCTATTATGCCGTGCATGTGGGCGAATGGCAAGCAGCACCTGTGGAAGTACTTTCCGGTTGCTGTATGTTGGTACGCCACTCAGTAATCAAGCAGATTGGTGGCGCTTTTGATGAAGATTATTTCATGTATTGTGAAGACGTGGACTTGTCTTATCGTGTGCGTCAGGCGGGCTTTCAGAACCTGTATTTCCCGGAGGCAACGCTGGTGCATTACAAAGGCGAAAGCACCCGAAAGGCAACACTCAGCTACATCCGTATTTTCAATGAAGCACTGGTCACTTTTGTAAGGAAACATTACAGCAAAGGACAGGCGCGAATCTTTTTGGCTGTGCTTCATGCCGGCATAGGCGTAAGGGCTTTGTTGGGCATTTTGCGCAGTCTGTTTCGCATGCTGCGCATGCCGCTTTTCGATACGCTGGTATTGCTGGTGACTTTGTTTTTGATGAAAAATTTTTGGGTGGGGCATATCAGAGGAGTACCTCCTGTGCCGCCCAATTTCATCCTGGCTACTTTCCCTGCCTACCTTTTTCTTTGGATTGCCACGCTCTGGCTGAATGGTGCCTATGACCAACCATATCGTCCGCTGCGTGTGGTGCGCGGTATGGTTATCGGTTCCATTTTCATCCTTGCTTATTATGGCCTGCTGAGTGCTTCGCTGCGTTATTCGCGAGGCCTGATTATGCTCAGTGGGGTAGTAGGCACTGTTGCCTTACTGGGCTTGCATGAATTGCTATATCGCCTCGGCATCTTCCGATTTATCCGACATGATGATGAGCAGATGAAGACTGTTTTAGTAGGCGATGCAAGTGCCTACGAAGAGGCGGCAGAAGTATTGATGAAAGTTCCTGGTGCCCCAGACTTAAGTGGACGCGTTGCTGTGACCCCAAATGATACCGATGGAAACAGCCTTGGTGACATCTCCCAGTTGCAACCGCTGTTATATGCTGCCGGTGTGGGAGAAGTCATTTTCTGTGCCACGGAACACCTGCCCTATAGTCGCATCCTTGAGGAGATGCAGCGCTGCGGCGATAATTACGATTATAAAATCCATCTGCGCAGTAGCCGGGGCTTCGTGGGTAGTAATTCCAGCGAAGCTGCAGGCGATTTATACACTGCAGGCCGAAAGTTTGCACTGGCACATTTTGCACAGCAACGCAACAAGCGCGTTTTTGATATTGCCACCGCAATGATGATGTTGCTTTGCTCGCCCGTAATGCTGTTTCTGGTTCGCAGGCCCGGTGGGCTAATAAAGAATGCAGTACGAGTGTTGCTTGGGCGTAAGACCTGGATTGGCTACAGGGCAGAATTAGCAGGCTATTCGGGCTTACCACGCCTGCGCCCTGCAGTGCTGCCACCCTACAATCTGCTACCGGATTTTGTGCCAGATGATCACCTGCGACGCGAGTTGGCCCTCGACTATGCAAGACGCTATACGCCCGGAGTGGATGCCGGCTTTTTATGGCGCAACTTGCGATGGTTGGGCCGCAGCGAAATCGTACAGAAAAGTTTTTGGGCTGAATGATTCAGGCGCTTACTTTTGCCCTCCTTTCAGCGAAAAGGAAGCAAACAATCCTCCTTAGCTCAGTTGGTTAGAGCACTTGACTGTTAATCAGGGGGTCGTTGGTTCGAGTCCAACAGGGGGAGCAGCTTAAACCTCGCAATCTTGTGAAGAACAATGAATTGCGAGGTTTTTCTTTTTACTTGGCTGACTCCATTGCGGGCTATGACAGGAAAGATGACTTTCCCCAATAATTCTCGCAGAATGGGATTCTTCAGTTGAAACACAGGAGATTGGTAATTCTTCATTAGAAAATTGAAACGTCAGACAAAACATCTTCTTTCCTGATGCCTTCCGGGTTAAAAAAGCTGGGATGAAAGTCATTTATCAATGAAAAACTTCCCTACCTTTGCCGCCCGTAAAAATCTATGGCCAAACAAAGTCTCATTAAGCAGGATGGCGTCATTGTGGAAGCACTGTCTAACGCTATGTTCCGCGTCCGGCTTGAAAATGGGCATGAAATCATCGCTACCATTTCCGGGAAAATGCGCATGCACTATATACGTATTCTGCCCGGCGACAAAGTGGGTGTGGAGATGAGTCCTTATGACCTGAGCCGAGGACGGATTATCTATCGCTATAAATAGCACCTGCTGAACCCACCAATCAAAGTATCAACTTATTCAAAATGAAAGTTAGAGCATCTATCAAGAAACGCAGTGCCGATTGCAAAATCGTACGCCGAAAGGGCAAGCTGTTCGTAATCAACAAGAAAAACCCACGCTTCAAACAACGCCAGGGATAAACCAAATTTGATGGAATAGCCGGCAGTCATATCACTTCCGGCAAAGCCTCAAACAACCTTTTTCAATCTACAATTACCAATTTCAATAATGGCTCGTATAGCTGGTATTGACCTGCCCAAAAACAAGCGCGGCGAAATCGCGCTCACTTACATCTACGGCATTGGCCGCAGCACTGCCCAACGCATCCTGAGCGAAGGTGGTATTAGCTGGGATAAGAAAGCCGGCGAATGGAATGACGACGAACTCGCTGTCATCCGGAATTTCATCAATAGTGAAATCAAGGTGGAAGGCGCCCTGCGTTCTGAGACCCAGATGAACATTAAGCGTCTGATGGATGTGGCTTGCTACCGTGGTCTTCGCCATCGTAAGGGCCTGCCCCTGCGTGGTCAGCGCACCCGCACCAACAGCCGTACCCGTAAGGGCAAGCGTAAGACTGTGGCCGGCAAGAAGAAGGCAACCAAGAAATAATCATTAGGAGCAGCAGATTGACCTCATTGGTCTTTCTGCTTTTTCTGAAAAAAATAATGCTGTAGCCGGAGGCGCTTAGCGTTTAGGCGGACGCAGCAGGGCAGCGAAACCTGCTTTATTTATCACGACTACCTCTCTTAAAAAAAACAATGGCTAAAGCACAACAAGGCTCAGCAAAAACCGCCGCTAAGAAGCGTGTGGTCAAGGTGGATGCACACGGAGACGTGCACATCAGCGCCACCTTCAACAACATCATAGTCGCTTGCACCAACAAGGCAGGCCAGGTCATCTCCTGGAGCTCTGCTGGTAAGATGGGCTTCCGCGGCTCGAAGAAAAACACGCCTTATGCAGGTCAGACTGCCGCTGCCGACTGTGGCAAGGTGGCTTTGGATGCAGGTATGAAGCGTGCCGATGTATATGTAAAGGGTCCAGGCTCTGGCCGCGAAGGCGCTATCCGCTCCCTGGCTAACATCGGTATCGAAATCACCTCTATCAACGACATTACGCCGCTGCCGCACAATGGCTGCCGCCCGCCAAAGAAGCGCCGCGTATAACGAACTAAAAAAGTCAACTCTGAGGCATCCGTTTTCCGGCTTTTTATGATGCAATCAGGGTTTGTTGTAAAAGCCGAATTTTTATTTCTACATGGCACGTTATACCGGCCCAAAGAACCGAATCAACCGCAAGTTTGGTGAGCCTATCCTCGGCTCTGGCAAAGACCTTGACAAGAACAGCTTCCCTCCCGGCCAGCATGGCAACTCCCGCAAGCGTAAGACACAATCTGAGTATGCCATCCAGCTTCGCGAAAAGCAAAAAGCTAAGTACACCTACATGGTGCTGGAAAAGCAATTCCGCAACACCTATGTGGAAGCTGCCCGCCTGAAAGGAGCTACCGGCGAAAACCTGATGAAGCTGCTGGAAAGCCGCCTTGATAATACTGTTTATCGTATGGGTTTTGCACCGACCCGCCCTGCTGCCCGTCAACTCGTGAGCCACTGCCACATGTTGGTGAATGGCCTGCCTGTAAACATTCCTTCCTTCCAGTTGAAATCTGGTGATGTGGTGGAGCTGAAGCCTAAGAGCAAGGCCAATACCGACATCACAGGTATGGCTCGCGCCAAGGCACCCCGTATCAATTGGGTTGACTTTAATGAAAAGGAATTCAAGGGTACCTTCCTGATGGCTCCTGAGCGGGAGTCTGTTCCTGAAAACATTAAGGAGCAACTCATCGTTGAATTGTACTCTAAGTAATTTTTATCTCCACTAAGGCTTCCCAGCGCAAAAGAACTTTCCGGAAATCCTGAAATCCTTTGTGCGATTAGCCTTAGTGGTTGTTCTTTGAAAACTGTTCTTATGATGAGTAGCGAAGCAAGAATTTGAGGGTGGGGAAGAGAACCCCGAACCCCGAAGTGTGCGACGCAACGGAAGCTGAACAGTGAGCCAAAAGCCGGCTCAAAAAAATCAACAAAAATGGCTTAGGCCGAAATATTTCTCAACTCACAAACATTCCAATATTCCAATTCCCATGGCAATCCTGAATTTCCAAAAGCCTGACAAGATTGTGCTCCAGAAGGCCACTGACTTCGAAGCACTGTTTGAATTCCGCCCACTTGAGCCGGGTTATGGTGTTACCATTGGTAATGCCTTGCGTCGTGTATTGCTTTCTTCGCTGGAAGGCTACGCGATTACTGCAATTAAGATTGCCGGTGCCGAGCATGAATTTGCAACCATCAAGGGCGTCATTGAAGACGTTACTGAAATCATCCTGAACCTGAAACAAGTGCGTCTGAAGAAGGCTGTAGAAGGTGAAGCTATGCACGACCATGCTGTGCTGAGCGTGAAGGGTAAGGACAAGTTCACTGCGGGTATGATTGGCGAGGCGCTTCCTTCTTTTGAAGTGATGAATCCTGAGCTGGTTATCTGCAATATGGATACCACTGCTACGCTTAACATCGAACTATTTATTGGGAAAGGCCGTGGCTATGTGCCTTCCGAAGAAAATCGTCAGGAAGGCATGCCGGTTGGCGTATTGGCCATTGACTCGGTGTACACGCCGATCAAAAATGTGAAGTATTCAATCGAAAATACCCGTGTGGAGCAGCGTACGGATTTCGAAAAGCTGATTATGGAAGTGAGCACGGATGGTACCATTCACCCTGAAGAGGCCGTGAAGGAAGCCAGCCGTATCCTCATCCAACATCTGATGATCATCACGGATGAAAACATCAGCCTCGACACCCGTACTGAAGAAGCGCCTGTTGCCATTGATGAGGAGACACTTCAGTTGCGCAAGACGCTTAAAACACCGCTGGAAGACCTGGAGCTTTCTGTACGTGCTTTTAACTGCCTGAAAGCTGCGAAGATTAACTCGCTCAGTGAGCTGGTTCAGTACACGCAGGAAGAACTGATGAAGTTCCGCAACTTCGGTCAGAAGAGTCTTTCGGAAATCGAGCAGGTGCTGAATGACCGCGGCCTCCACTTCGGTATGGACATCAATAAAGTGGCTTACGAAGCGTAACTAATGATGACTTGCGATTGACGTTTGTTGCTTGTTTTCTTCATTCAGCCTTTTCGTCAATCGCAAGTCAATTCTTTTTTATACCCACGGCCTGCAATTCCTTGACACGGTGCAAGCCTTATTAAACAACCATCGTCATGCGTCACGGAGACAAAATCAACAACCTGGGCCGTACGGCATCGCACCGTAAGGCTATGCTGAGCAATATGACCTGCTCGCTCATCGCCAGCAAGCGAATCACTACCACCCTGGCTAAGGCCAAGGCACTGCGTGTATATGCCGAGCCGCTCATCACGCGATGCAAAGTGGATAATACCCACAACCGCCGGATTATCTTCTCTTACCTGCAGGACAAGCAGGCTATCCAGGAGCTTTTCGGTGTCATCAGTAATAAGGTGGCCACCCGTCCCGGTGGTTATACCCGTATCATTAAGCT
>CAYRJR010000087.1:0-2397 GCA_964424655.1 uncultured Chitinophagaceae bacterium | reverse complement strand
CGCCGCCTTGGTGATGCTGCTGATATGGCCATGATTGAACTGGTGGACTTCAACGAAACCTACAATGCCAAGGATGGTGCCCAGAAGAAGACGCGCCGCAGCCGCCGAAGCAGCATCAAGCCTGCCGAAGTACAACCTGCTGCCGAAGCACCAAGCAACACTGCAACAGAGCCAGCACAGGAAGCTACAGAACAAGCTGAAGGTGGCGAGGCTACTCAGGCATAAGTCAGTTTTTGAATCTTATGAAAGAGCCTCCTTCGGGTGGCTCTTTTTATTGTTTATCATCCGAAGAATTCGGTCTTCCGAACCCTGATGGCGCTGAGGCTCTGCCTACATTTGCGCACCTAAAAAGCAACAATCTCAAAGCAAGAAAGCTTTTGTTTATGATAAAGATTACCCTGCCGGATGGCTCTGTCCGGGAATATGAATCCGGCGTGTCGGCTCTGGATGTAGCCAAAAGCATCTCCGAAGGTTTAGCACGGAAAGTATTGGCTGCCGAAGTGAATGGTGAAGTGCGTGATGCTTTTCGCCCAATTGGGCAGGATGCGGCTCTCAGGTTGTTGACCTGGGATGACCAGGGCGGCAAAAGCACCTTCTGGCATTCCTCAGCCCACTTGATGGCGGAAGCTTTGCAGTGCTTTTACCCGAACACCAAGTTTGCCATTGGCCCACCCATCGAAAATGGTTTTTACTACGATATTGATTTGGGTGAGGAGAAAATTTCCGATGCAGACCTGGCGAAGATTGAAGCTAAAATGAGGGAATTAGCCAAGAGCAATCATGCTTATCAACGTCGCGAAGTGCCCAAGGAAGAAGCCCTCAATTATTTCCGCAAGAAACAAGACCCTTACAAGCTGGAGCTGATTGAGGGGCTTGAAGATGGCCACATCACTTTCTATACTCAGGGCGATTTCACAGACCTGTGCCGGGGGCCTCATATCCCCAACACGGGTTTTATCAAAGCCATTAAACTGACTAGCATCGCAGGCGCATATTGGCGCGGCGATGAGAAGAATAAAATGCTGACGCGCATTTATGGCATCACCTTTCCAAAGCAGCAAGAGCTGGATGAATACCTCCTTTTGCTGGAAGAAGCCAAAAGGCGCGACCACCGTAAGCTGGGCCGGGAGCTGGAGCTGTTTACCTTCTCCGAAAAGGTGGGTTCCGGACTGCCGATGTGGTTGCCCAAAGGAGCCTTACTGCGCGACCGGCTACAACGCTTTTTACAGCATAAACAAATGGAGATTGGCTATGTGCCGGTGGTCACCCCTCACATTGGCAGCAAGCAGCTCTACATCACCAGTGGCCATTGGGAGAAATATGGCAAGGACTCCTTCCGCCCCATCACCACACCGCAGGAAGGCGAAGAGTTTTTGTTGAAACCCATGAACTGTCCGCACCACTGTGAGATTTATAAATCAGCACCCCGCTCCTATAAAGACCTGCCTTTGCGCCTTGCCGAATTCGGCACGGTGTATCGCTATGAGCAGAGCGGCGAGCTGCATGGACTGACCCGCGTTCGTGGCTTCACGCAAGATGATGCACACCTATTCTGTAGGCCTGAGCAAGTGAAAGAAGAATTCAAGAAGGTGATTGATCTGGTCATCTTCGTGCTGGACTCACTCAGTTTTGGATCGTTCACAGCACAGATTTCATTGCGCGACCAGAATGACCACAGCAAGTATATCGGCTCTGACGAAAACTGGGCCATTGCCGAACAGGCCATCATTGAAGCAGCAGCAGAGAAGAACCTGAAGACAGTTACAGAATATGGTGAAGCTGCTTTCTATGGACCGAAGCTGGACTTTATGGTGAAAGATGCGTTGGGCCGAAGCTGGCAGCTGGGCACCATTCAGGTGGACTATAACCTGCCGGAGCGCTTCGAACTGGAATATGTGGATGCCGACAATACCCGCAAGCGCCCTGTGATGATTCACCGGGCACCCTTCGGCTCGATGGAGCGTTTCATTGCCGTCCTGCTGGAGCACTGTGCGGGAGAACTGCCCTTGTGGCTGGCACCGGTGCAAGTGAAAGTGTTGCCGATTTCAGACAAATACAACGAGTATGCAATGTCTGTCATTGCACAACTGAAGCAGTCCGACATCCGGGCAGAGCTCGATGACCGCAGTGAGAAGATTGGTCGGAAAATCCGGGATACCGAATTAGCCAAAGTGCCCTACATGCTCATCGTAGGTGAGAAGGAAGCCACCGAAGGAAAGATTGCCGTGCGTAAGCATAAAGAAGGCGATCAGGGGGCAGTTTCCGTTAATGAGTTTGCTCAGGACTTGACCAGGATTGTGACCGCACAGATGAACGGAATCCGGACGGGCGCTCTGTAATATGCTACTAAACTACATCCACGGAACTCACTGCCTGAAAGAAAGTTGCGGAATGATT
>CAYRJR010000086.1:2861-11097 GCA_964424655.1 uncultured Chitinophagaceae bacterium | reverse complement strand
TTCTGCTGCGCAAATGAAGTTGCGCAGCAGAACAAAAGCAAAGTGCATATAAGATGACCTTTCTGCATTTCTACTCTTTTAAAAGTTTAAGTGTAAAGATGCCTTCCGCCTCATCCTGTATCCGCACATAATAGATGCCGCCTGCTATCTTGGGCAATTGAAGCAGCGCCGTATTGTCTGTAAATAGCAGCGATTGCGTATATACCTTTCTGCCCAGAATGTCGAGCAAGGTGATGCTAACCGGACTGTTGGTGCTTAGCTGTTGCCTAATCGTAACCGCATCCGCAGCGGGATTGGGAGATAGTCTGTAGCGCTGCTTCCCTCGTGCACCAATGCCATGCACCCCGACATCCCATACTTCCACTTTCACCGTGTCTTTTGTGATGGCGCCGCAAACATCCAGCGTCAGCACGTAAGAAGTAGTAACTGTTGGCTTTACCCAGATACCGGGCGTGGCGCCGATGACAGTGGAAGAACCCAGTTTTGTCCAGTAGCAATCCAGCGCCACGTCATGGGTGCCGATGAATACGGAATCTCCAAGACCTACGTGAGTATCAGGACCTGCATCTGCTTTGGCGTTTATTTCTACTACTGAGACGTCATCAAGGAGGTAGTAAGACTGTCCAATTGAATTTCTTCCAGTAATGAGAAATGAGTCCAGTGTTGTATGGGCATTGTCATTGAAATTTCCAATAGTGATAAACTGCTCTGTTCCGTTAGCTGTAAATGCCCCTTGTATCTTCACCCAGTTCATGGTGTCTTTTATGATGCCGCCTGAATTTTGGATTTGAGGCGTATAGCGCGTCTGCGGACGGTCAGGGTTTTTAGTGGTGTCTATTAAACCGTTGTCTAAATATGCCCCTAGTTCTTTAGTAGCATAGCGCGAGTAGTAATTAGCAAGAGAGACATAGAAGGTAACGCAGTACTGCTTGCCTGGTGTCAATCTTTTTTGCAACCTACCTTGAAGGTAATTCCTGGAACCGAAAACATTGTCGCCATCAACAAAATAGGTAATTAAGCCAGCCATTCCCTGTCCGCTTAGCGGATATTGGAAGAATTGTCCTGTTTCTGGAGCACCTGCAATAGTTGTCGACCCGCTTCCAGCGCATTCATTAAAATATTCTGGCGGGTCTGCATTTAATATCCAATTTGAATCAATGCTTGTCCAGTAGTCAACGTAGCCTATTTGGTTTATATTATCTGGACATAGCTTATAGTCTTCAAAATCTCCGTTAAGCACTAAGTTCTGCTGCGCAAATAAGGTTGCGCAGCAGAATAAAAATAAAATGCATGCAAGGCATCTCTTCCGCATCCCTACTCTTTTATTAGATTAAGTGTAAAGTTGCTTCCCGCCTCATCCTGTATCCGCACATAATAGAGGCCGGCTGCTATCTTGGGCAACAGAAGCAGCGACGTATTGTCTGTAAATAGCAGCGATTGCGTATATACCTTTCTGCCCAGAATGTCGAGCAAGGTGATGCTAACCGGACTGTTGGTGCTTAGCTGTTGCCTAATCGTAACCGCATCCGCAGCGGGATTGGGAGATAGTCTGTAGCGCTGCTTCCCTCGTGCACCAATGCCATGCACCCCGACATCCCATACTTCCACTTTCACCGTGTCTTTTGTGATGGCGCCGCAAACATCCAGCGTCAGCACGTAAGAAGTAGTAACTGTTGGCTTTACCCAGATACCGGGCGTGGCGCCGATGACAGTGGAAGAACCCAGTTTTGTCCAGTAGCAATCCAGCGCCACGTCATGGGTGCCGATGAACACGGAATCGCCAAGACCTACGTGCGTATCAGGACCTGCATCTGCCCTGGCGTTTATTTCTACTACTGAGACGTCATCGAGCAGGTAGTAGGATTCTCCGATCGAGTTTTGTGCAGTTATTAAGAACGAATCAAGGGTTGTATGCGCTGCATCCCTGAAATTTCCAATAGTGATAAACTGCTCGGTTCCCTTAGCGGTGAAAGAGCCTTGTATTTTCACCCAGTTCATGGTGTCCTTTATGACGCCGCCTGAATTTTGGATTTGAGGCGTATATTTAGTTTGTGGATAACCTGGATTTTTTGTAGTGTCTATAGAACCATTATCTAAATAGGCTCCCAACTCCTTTATCGCATATCTTGTTTCATAATCGGCAACTGAAACATAGAAGGTGACACAGTATTTTTTACCACTTGTTAGATGTTTAGATAATCTACCTTGCACATAATTCCTGGAATTAAACGTACTATCATCATATCTATAGTAAACACGCAATCCCGCCATGCCTTTCCCACTTTTCGGGTATTGGAAAAAAAATCTTGATTCTGGCGCGCCTGACGCATTTGCATAACCACTACCTGCACATTCATTAAAATACTCTGATGGGTCTGCTAAAGTGATATTTGCGGAATCAATGTCGGTCCAATAAACTGCCCGTCTTATTTGGTGAATAAAATCAGGGCAGGAAGAATAATATTCAAAATCTCCATTAAGCACTAAATTCTGCTGCGCAAATGAAGTTGCGCAGCAGAATAGCATTAGTATGAGTATGTCAAAGAATAGCTTGGCTCGCATTTCTACTCTATTATCAACTTCAGGATAAAAACCCCATTCTGTTCGTCCTTTATTTGGATGTAGTACAGTCCCGAAGCTATTGATGGAAGAGGAAGCAGCGTAGCATTGTTAATAAACTCCGTGTTATCTGCGTAAACTTCCCTGCCCAAGGGGTCAAGCAAGGTGATACTTACAGGCCTTTCCGTTGGAATTAGTTGCGCAATCGTAACTGCATGCGCCGCAGGATTAGGGAAAAGCTTATAATCCTGCTTTCCCGCCCTGATCTGTGCTCTTCGTTGTTCACCACCCATGCCGCCCGAAGCGCCAAAGCAATCATCATCGTAAACCGTGTACCAGGCGCCGGTTACCGCGCCGAGGAGTTGCCTTGCCTGATACACTTCCGGCCCATATAGGGCAGGGCAAAGCGCAGCAATGCCCGCTAGTTCCATACTGTCCGCCTCGTTCAGGCTGTCGGCCGCCTGCCAGGCTAAGTAAATGCGGAAAAAGCTGCTATAATAGTTCACTACTTCATCGCCCGCCGACCCGTCGCGGAGCACCGTACCGAGCGCCCCGGGCAGATAAGGAGCTTGCGGCGGCGCACCCGCCGTAAGCAGGGCTGCGGCTATAGCGATATTGCCGGTGGCCAGCGAATCTTCGATGCCGTTAATCCAGTCATATCGGCTGCCGGCGCACAACGCAGTAAAAGCCTGCAGGATGGGCGAGCTGTTGTACAGGGCTGTGTCCGCCAGCGCGGCGCGGTAGGCGGCAAGCTGCGACAACCAGGTATTGCGGTCGGGCAAGGTGTCGGACATCAGACTGTCCATAGCCACCTGCTCATAGGCCATGCGCAGGTAAGGGGTTGCCACCGCGCTGGTACAGTTGTAAGGCAACACGCTGGAAACGGTATAGAGGCTGGGTTGTGGGTGAGTCCATGCCGGAGCGCCGGACGGAGCACTAAATGAATAGGGATAATTTAATGATGCGAAATTATTGCTACTCGGCGTCTCCCCCGACATATTACGCACTGCCAGGGAAGACCACCAGGGCCACTGGGAGTAGGAGTAGGTTTGCGAGGCGCCTGCGGGCCAGGAGCCGTTCCATACGTTGCCATAGCTGGTGCCCCAGGCGGGCACCGGCGGCCCGCCCGGCAGCCCCTGCACGCTGATGTCCGCCCCGCCGAAGGCCGGCCCGAGCACATAGCCCATCTGGTTATTCAGCATAGTATTGTTGCGCCACACCGTGGCAAACTGGTTGTCGTAAAATTCATAGCCGCGCCCGATATTGTTTTCACTATTGCAACCCACCGTCAGGTACGTATTGGCAGCGGCATACACTGCGCGGGCCAGCGGATTGGTGCTGAAAACGGGAGGATTGCCCTGTTCGCTAATGTTGTTGTAGATGATGTAGGCTTTATCGCTGTTCAGAATCCTAATGCCATATTGCGCACCGTTTGCCGGCGCCGAAGAGGAAGCCTGTTGCAGGGCTATCGGGTTGTTGCCGCTGGCCGTAACGGTCATATATCTCCAGCCGCTGAGCAACAGGCCATTATAGCAGCCGCTAACAGCGTTATTATTTACCGTAACCGCGTTGGCTGAGCTGGAAGGAGAGCAGGAACTGCAATTCAGCATATTGGCCACCCAGATGCCTGTGTTGTTATTGTAAATCGGGCTAATTCCCAGCGATACGGCAGAATTGGGCAGGCTCACAGAGTTGTTGCTTACATCTATCTGCCGTCCGCCTGCCACGGTGGCGCTCAACGGCGCATTGCTAAAGGCCACGATGCCATAGAGCATGTTTTCTACCGTGTTGCCATCGGCGATGAGCCGGCCAAAGTTGTTGCTTTGCAGGTTGATAGCCTGCCAGCCAATCCAGGGAGCGATTCCGCCCCCTGCCTTATTACTGCTTGTGAAATAAGAGGTATTGACACGTGTATCAAACAGATTAATTGCTTCGACGCCGTTTGCATTATCCCAAAACTCATTGCGGGCAATAGTGCTCGGATTTGTACCATTTTCTATGCTCAAATGCCGGAGATTGGCCGAGGTGGCGTCTGCATATACACCGTCGGAACCTCCGGCAGTTGTGCCCGGTATTTTTTGCTGACGCAAGGACAAGAACGTGCTGTTGCGCACAGCCAGGTTGCTATTATGCGCTTCGATGCCGGCACGCATATAGTCGAAGAAGTTCCGAAAGAGAACAGGATTGGTTTCATCTCCGGCCGTAATGTCCTTGTAAGTGTAAGCGCTTCCGAACACATTGGTATTGCCTACGCTATTGAGGTAAATGCCTGCCAGGCTCATCATTCGGTCTTTGCAATCGGCTACGTGATAACCGGTTATTGCAAACGGTGGATATAAGCCCGGAGACGACGACTTGAGCGTCGCAGTGGACGGCCAGGGCGTAAAAACACTATGCGGATAAAGCTCGCGGCTGGTGAAGACAGTATTTACAAACCGGTACTTACTCGGATTATACATGTCGTTATCTATGTAAATGGCCCAGTGATTCCGGTTAAAAATTGCATCATCGGTTTGCACTATCAATCCGGTACCTGCGTCGGTCCTATTATGTACATAAATGGCTTTATCTGCGTCTTCAATCAGTGAGCCGCCATTTACCGTAATACTCGCCGACTGACTGGCCAATTCGATTCCCTGCCAGATATCGCTTGAGCCGGGACATGTGGCAAGATGAGAGCCGGTGATGGTAAGCGAGGCTCCGTTGTCCACATATATCTTAGCTTTCGGCGCCATAAGGAAATTACCGCCTGAAAAACTCAGGCTCGTTGGGACGGTCACCGTGCCCGTAACATAGTAGGCTTTACCCGGAACAGGCGGTACGGTCAAAGGCCCGGCACTACCATCAATTGTTCCCATAATATTACTCGCACCGACGGAGTTTGTAAATGCCGGGCAAGGGTCTACCATCGTTATAGTAGGAGGAGGGCAACTTGCTGAGGTACATCCATTTGCATCGGTTGCCACAACGCTATACGTTCCGTAAGAAGTAGCCAGATAAGTAGCAGAAGTTGCGCCTGGAATGCTAGTGCCGTTCAGGAACCACTGGTAGGTAACATTTCCGCCTGGCACTGTGGCGGTAAGCGTAGATGGAAGAGTCGTACTGGATGCCGTTAAGGTCGCGCAGAATTCCCGCTTAAGCGATACATTGTCTAACAACATATAGCTACACAACGGCGATGAAGCATAATCATAAATGATGCGCATGTAGTTGTCCGTAAGTCCGCCGCTATATGGATAACTAAAATTCGCAGAATAATGTTGCCATCCTGTACCGCTCCACGAGAACGGACCGACGCTAATATATTCCGGAGCTGTAACGGGGTAAGTGATATTCCCAAGATAATGAGTTCCGTTGAAGAACAGGCTTAAGGGCTCCGACGTGAAGAATGGCGCGGCATTCAAACTGGTTGCTCCCCAATTCAACATGTAGTAATCAAACTCAATCTTGTACTGACCTCCCGGCACCATGTAGTCATGAAGCGTAATATTTTGCTCGTTATGTATCCCCGTATTGTATTCAGTAAGAAGATATCGCTTATTGGGAGTAACAACGGTGGAAGGCGAGGGGAAAGAGTTGGGTATAAAGTGGAGGCCAAACGGGGAAATGGTATAATAAGAAGCTTCAGGGCCAAAACAATGCGCCGGTGTGTAAGTATCAACGATTGTTGTTACACCGAAATTTGAATTACCTCCTGGAACAAGTTGCTCTACGCCATCGGTCAGCACCTGATTAGGCTCTCCGCCAAACTCCATATAATGGTCCCAAAAATTCACATTGTCAGCTATAGTAATCATGTTGTATCCGCTTGAAGAGCTATACGAGTTGTATTCTGAGCCGGCTTCAAAGTTCCCGTTCACCACCAAATCACAAGTATTGTTGTAGCAATTACGGTCTTTCGTAACATCAATTGTAATGACAAGCAACGAGCCTCGTTCTGTGCCGTCAAATACATGAAAGCCAAAACGGGTTCGGCCGACAAAGTCATTTCTGGGAGTAAACGTAATGACATCACGATTAGCGCTAAGTGTTACAGGAGCAGGATTAGCGGCATCAGGCATGCACCCTTCAATAATCCAGATGCCATGTGGCGTACCAGCACCGTTATCAAACACAGATATTTGGTCGCCGTCCGGGTCTGTAAGTCCAAGGCTATGACTGGAAACAGCGCTGGCTGTTGCCGGAACCCAATCGGTAATGCTTCCTGTACCATTCGCATTCAGGTCAATCTTTACCTGCCTGCAACTGGTAGTTGTGATATATAGGTCTGAATTGCCCGCTGGCGGCGTTTGAGTAAGGTGATTGTTTATTCCCGGGGCGACAAGACTCGGAGAAATAATTGGCGTTAATATACACGGAGGTCGGTTGCTTAATGGATAACCAGATACAAATGAGAAACCTAATTGTTTTAGAACTCGCAACTCCTGATTCGAATAGATGCGCCTCATAAGGCCGGGCTTTTTCCTCCAACCCATCACGTATGCAGGCGTAAAACCCGGCGAACGATAATTTGCCCGGGCAAACATTTCTTCAAAATGGCTATAGCTGTAGTTAAGGTTGCCCGTACCTAAATCGTTGTAATCCACAATGGGCTGATTAGTTCGGCTTGTGCCTAAAGGATCAGATGTTAGCCAGCAATTATGAATGGATGCAAGTAAAGTACTTGCCGGCACATTCAAGGACGGCAAGGAAGTCCCCGTGACTATCTTGGTAAGCGAGCCACTTATTTCGTCATAAAGAAAAAGCGAATCGAATTTGGTAAATGTATTGGCGCCTAATGGCAGATTAATAGCGTTGGTTGACCCATTCTGTATTCTTTCAACACCCGAACAAAAACCGAGTAAATGGGTTATCTCATGCAGGATTATCGAATAAAAATCTTCTTCACAACCACCTATTGTAGCATTACAATAATTGTATGAATTATTGAAATTTATCAATATATTGCCGCAGTGTTGGCTGCCAAGATTTGTACCGCCGGAAATAATTCCAGTTGCAAGGTAGGTGTGATGGTAACCCGGGACTCCTATTGGAAGATTTGGTGTTACAATTGCATCAACCGGGCCGAAAGGTGTAAGGGGAAATGTGGTAGAGTATGAAACACCAAATTTGATAATGAGCGGGTTCGTGGCAGTAACGCTTGGGTCAATATTCAAAATGGACTCCAGATAACTTAATACCGCGCAAACAGTGTTTCTGCGGGTAAGCCCTATTTGCTGGGTGCCGTTGCATGTGGTATAAGTAGTGTGCTCATCAAATCCTAAGCCTGTAAATTGATCGACATCTTCAAAATAGGCTTGTAATCTTCCCGAACTGCTGCAACTAACTAAAGCCGCGGGATTACTGAGAGTAGGCATAGTAAAGTCGGCTCCCGTTGTTGGTAATGTGACCTTACAAAAACCGGCTTTGTAAAGACTGTCTGCAGAAACTGGGAGGTGCCGCATAGGTGCTTCGACAAAAGAAAATGAACGCAAATGCAAACAATAATGGAAGCATCGACGATAGGCGCTTTGCGCCGCACAATGGATTGCATTTGAGCATAGAATGGATTTTCCTTAAAGAAAACAAAAAATCCACGGCCAAAAGAATAACAAATTCTCACATTTTTCCCAAGACATCCATTGGCGTACCTATTGCACACTTCAACCAACTCAAAACCAAACACCTAAATGCTAAC
>CAYRJR010000086.1:0-2851 GCA_964424655.1 uncultured Chitinophagaceae bacterium | reverse complement strand
ACAGCCCCGCATGATATAGCAAAATAAAAATGCGATAAATAGCCGACAAGACAACAAACCGCCCTACGAGGTTTTCCAACAAGTTGATTGACTATGAGAGAGTAATTTATAAAAGCTAATATGCTAAGTTCTGATACCATTGCAGAACATCCAAGTAAGCTTTTGGGGTCTTCCCGGTTTCATTCTTTTTAAAAGTGTCGCGACCGGGTGTTTCCATTTTCAACTCAATTTCCCCGCTTTCTGGCGGCTTTCAGCGCCTTTTCGGCCCTTTTATATTCAGCCTTATACCAATAAGTATGAATGGGACGCAACTATCCCGGGAGCGTGGTACAGATTGTAGCCCTTTGCTTCCATGAGGTGCTGCGCGTGGGTTTTGGCCTTCCCCACATAGCGCGCGGTGCCAGCCCTAAACTTACGGCTCATGCCTTACCAGGTCTGGAGCAGGAGCATTTAAGAACAGCAGCGCGCTGTAGGAAGGCCTTCCATCAGCGCTGTAGCCCTTGTGGTAGTGCTTATTAAGTTCGGTTTCTATGGCCGCATTAGTATAAATGAGTTCATCCAAGAGATAGGATTGATGATGATTCACCCAGCTCGTTAATCCCCCCTGAGAAATTTATTCCAAATAAACAGAAACAATCAATCAGGCTTTTGCGCCTTTCGCCACGGCTTCGAGCATCACACTTTCGTAGGCGCCCACGACAGTTGGCCAGTTGTAGCGTGTTTGGATTTTAGCCAGATTGGCTCGCAGCCATGATTCCTGAGTAGGCTTCGGGCCGGCATCTGTGATGATACGGCTGATTTCAGTAGCGTCTGAAAAATAAAAAGCATCAGACCCCAGCACAGATTCATTGAAGGGATTCCGGTGTGCGGCAATACGTGCCCGGCAACCCATCGCTTCGAGCAATGAAGGGTTGGTGCCTCCTACTGAGTGCCCATGATAATACATGAAGGCATCATAGCGAAGTGCATTAATGGTTGGTCCGTCATAGATGGCGCCCAAAAAACAAACATTAGTCTCTTCAGAAAAAATTTGTTTCAGGCGGGTACCATAGTGATTACTTGTGTTGCCGACCACCAGCACCGGGCGGTTATCGCCACTATTGAGGCAACCCCGAATAATCATTTCAATATTGTTTTCTGGCTCCATCCTGGCGATGAGCAGATGATATCCTTCTTTGGTCACACCAAAGCTGTGCAGCACTTCCGGGTCGGAATGCAGATGAATATCCGCACCATAAGGAATGAAGCGTGCCACTTTACCATAGCGGTCATTCAGATACTTTTCAATGGCCTGCGAATCCGCAATCAGGGCATCGGCATGGCGGGCAGCCCAGGCCTCGGCCTTTTTCAGAAAGAGCTGCACCTTCTTGCTGTATTTGCTGCGTTTCCATTCCAGGCCATCCATATTCACTAAGTGAACGGTGCCTTTTGGCCAGCGCCACCACCACAGAGATGAGCTGGTGTAGCCGAGTTGCAAAATCACATCAAAGCCTCTCCGCCGGGCATCATTAATGCAGTTTAGGTCGTAAAGAAATTGGCCCACAGTGCCCAGTTTGTCTTCGGGGTCCTTGCAATGAATCAATCGTACTCCCTGCCAGATTTCATCCTTGCATTCGTGGTGAACTGAATTGTAAACCCAGACCTCATGGCCCTTTTGCAGCAGGCCCAAAGCCAGTTTTTCAGCGCACTCTTCAAAGCCGCCATATCGGTTTGGAATTCCGCGCGTACCGAGGATGCCTATCTTCATTTTCCCTACTGATGCTTCTGATTAATCGGCATGGCTTTGCTTAATGCAGCACTTGCCGATAGGCCCTCAGGGTTTCCTGAGCAGCATTTTCCCAAGTGAATTTATCAAAGATTTTCAGCCTTAATTTTTCATCGTAAGGTGCCTCATAAGCCTTCATCACTGCGCTTCTGATGGCGTCAATATCATTGGGATTTGCGTAATAGGCATACTCCCCAAAATATTCAGGGGCATCATCACCGATATTGCCAATTACTACGTTACACCCCATAGCGGCAGCTTCCAGAGAAGAGAGACCGGTGGTTTCAAAAAACGATGGCATGGCATGCACTTTTGCTGAGGCGTATGCCGCAAAAACTTCATCTCCCTGAAGCCATCCTTCGAAGAGGCAATCATCTCCTGCAGCTTCCCGGCAGCGCCTTTCATATTGCGCATGGTTGGGGGACGCTTCGCCGTGAATGATGAGCTTGAGCCCACTGCCACGCAAGGCCTGAATAAGCCTGAGCTGATTTTTTCGGGGCTCTATACGACCCATGCACACTACTGCTCCCTTGTGGGAAGGAATAATCGGATAATTCTTCAATACCCTGGGCATATCAACGCCATTCGGAATGATATGATATGGAGGGGCATAACCATAATGCCGGGCAAACCTTTGGTATTCGGATTCGCTGTTGGGCAGCAGCATGGCTGCATTTTGTACGATGCGAATGACCGATCGGCGATGTCCTCGGGTCAGATATCTGAGGCTCCCTATTTGTTCTCCGTTCCGGAGGCGACGGGCCACAACTTTCAAATATTCCATCCCATCCAAACCAAACCTCTTTCGTAACAGGCCCCGGAGGCTGCCATCTCCATCTTCATGACCATATTCTACAAAAATGGGCGACACTACATAGGGCCGTTCACTTTTCATTGCATGATGCAGGATGTCTGCAGGCCGGGTGATGTTGAAGAAATGGAGCAGGTCGTACTTGCGATAGTCAATAGGCTGATTGGTGAGCAGGACATCTATCCGGACTCCAAGTTCCCGTAAGTACAAAGCGGTACGTTCTATTTGATTCGTATCGCCACCTGGCGAGCTGAATAATGTGGCCCTTGAGATGG
>CAYRJR010000085.1:0-11217 GCA_964424655.1 uncultured Chitinophagaceae bacterium | reverse complement strand
TTAGCCGAACACCCTACTTTTGCCGTCCTCAAAAAATACCCTCTTTCGGCCATGCCCAAGATGAAGACGCACAGCCGTGCGAAGAAGACGTTCAAAGTAACCGGTACGGGCAAGATTCGCCGCTATCAGGCTTTCAAGAGCCACCTCCTCACCAAGAAAAGTAAAACCCGCAAGCGCCACCTGCGCCAGGCTGCCTTCGTGCACCCCAGCAACGAACCCATGGTGAAGCGCATGCTCGTGCTTCGGTAAAAATTAAGGCCAGGGCATTCGTTATGTCCTATTTCAAATATTTCCTCAACGAATTAACTGATTCAATATGCCACGTTCCGTCAATGCGGTAGCCTCCCACGCCCGCAGGAAGAAAATACTCAAGCAAGCCAAAGGCTTCTATGGCAAGCGTAAAAATGTCTATACCGTAGCCAAAAACGTCCTCGAAAAAGGTCTCGGCTACAGCTATGTAGGCCGTAAAATCAAGAAGCGCGACTACCGCAGCATGTGGATTGTCCGCATCAACGCCGCCGTCCGCGAAGAAGGCATGAGCTATTCGCAGTTTATGAATAAACTCAGCACCGCCGGCATTGACCTCAACCGAAAAGTGCTCGCCGACCTCGCCATGAACGAACCCGAAGCTTTCAAGGCTCTGGTAGCAAAGGTGAAAGGCTAAGCTACCCCACAGGAATTTTTTGTAACGTTCGTCTCTGGCAGACGAACGTTTTTTTTGTCGGCAGTATCACGCTCCCGGTCTTCCGTTGCGTCGCACACTGAGGGGTTCGTCAGTCTGTTTGGCTTTTCCCGGAAAATCTGGGGCCTGTTACCTGCAATTCCCGAACTCAGTTTTCACAGCTCTTGAACAAGCTGCCCCATACAAGTGCCGTACTTTCGTAGCCGTTCATGAAACGCCTCGCCGTCCTGCTTCTTGCCCTGTTATATCTCGCTGCCGGCGCAGGTTTCACCATGCGTACACACTACTGCATGGGTGAGCAGGTCAGCACGTCCATCAGCCATCCCATTCAGGAAGCCGGGAACCACCATTGCCCATACTGCGGCATGGAGCAGAAAGGTCATAAAGGCTGCTGCCATGATGAGTTGAAATTTTTCAAATGCTGCACCGACCAGGTGCCGGCAGAAATGCCCCAACTCAGCCTCACAAGCCCTGCCGCATGCACCTCCACAGCATTTCAGGACTTCCGCAACGGCGACTTCATCCCTACAACAGCAGCGCCTGCTCCCCTCCGTCCAAAGGCCGGATTTGCCGAAGGCCCTCCCCTCTATCTGCGCCTGCAACGACTCCTGATTTGATTTCTGTTTGTCTCCTGCCTTATTAGGCAGTTTCCTTCGTCAGGGACATTGCCTGCGAAGTATCTCTTCATTCAGAAAAAAATTAAGTCATGAAAAAAATAATGCTGGCCATCGTGGCCCTGTTCCTATCCGCTTCCGCATTTGCACAAATCAAAAGTGCTACCCTAACAGCCTCCGGCCTCACCTGTAGCATGTGCAGTAAAGCCATTTTCAAGGCCCTTTCCAAAGTATCTTTCGTCCAGAAAGTGAATGCCGACATTGAAGACTCAAAGTATCAAATCAGCTTTAAGCCCGGCGCCAATGTGGTGCTTGATGACCTGAAAAAAGCAGTTGAAAATGCTGGTTTTTCTGTGGCCTCGTTACAAGTGACCGCTGCCTTCCCGCCTACACAAATCAAGAAAGACACACACATTGAATATAGCGGAGCCATTTATCACTTCGTGAATGTGCCGGATGAGACCATCTCCGGCGATCAGACCTTCCGCATCGTGGACAAGAATTTCTTACCTGAAAAAGAATTCAACCGCTATGCCAGCATGACGGACATGAAGTGCATCGAAACCGGTCACATGGAGGCTTGCTGCCATGAAGGCAAGACCGGAGAACGCGTATATCATGTGACCTTGTAAGGCCGGCAATTAATCGCTGCAAGCCTTGTCTGGCTTGTGTATTCAGATAACCTTCCGGAGTTACTTGATGTGATTCCGTTCCAAAATCCGATTATGAAAAAAGGAATCAGCGCAGCTATGCTGTGCCTGTCTTTGCTGTCCATGAGCAATATGCTACGGGCGCAAGAGCTGTTTGTATTCACAGAGCCTGCCAGCAATATGCCGGCACATACCATCGGCTTGCGGGCCAGCAATTGGCTCATGCAGGCCCGCAATGGCGGTAATAGCGTTTACAGCTTTTATCCCGAAATCATGTGGGGACAGAGCAAGCATCTGATGCTGCATGCTGAGGGCTTTTTCTCCAACAGCCAGGGCAACTTTCAGGCAGATGGAGCGGGGCTGTATGCTAAATATCGCTTCTATGTCAAGGACACACTCTACAGGCATTTTCGCGCAGCAGCTTTTGCCCGGCTCAGTGCCATTCAGTCGCCTGTGATGCAGGAAGAAATTTCGCTGGCCGGCCACAACTCAGGCTATAGTCTCGGCTTGGTAGGCACGCAACTACTGCATCGCCTGGCCCTATCCTCATCTCTTTGGTGGGAACATGCCACAGACAACTTAGGCAATCATGAACTCCCTGTACAACAACCCGGAGATGCGCTGAATCTTTCCCTTTCTGGCGGCCTGCTCATCTTGCCTAAAAAATATACCGGCTATCAAAACCTAAACCTGAATTTGATGGCTGAGTTGCTAGCGCAACAACTGTTAGGCAGTGACAAACATTTTGTGGACCTGGCACCTTCTCTGCAATTTATTTTCAATAGCCAAACGCGTCTGGACTTAGGCTACCGCTTTGAGCTGAGCGGGAATATGACTCGCATGGCTCCCAATGGCCTCTTGTTGCGGGTGGAGCATTTGCTGTTTTTGTAAGGAAAGGAAGCCGCGACTAACGCCTGTTGGATGCAGCCATCAGCTTCCGATAGTATTCATCCATGTCTGAAACAAGGCGCTGGTAAGAGAAGCGCTGCGCCACAAAGCCATGGCCATATCTGCCAAACCTTTGGCGTAGATCTGCATCTTCTGTGAGTTTCATCAAAGCATCCGCAAATGCAATCTGTTCACCTGCGGGCGTGACGAATCCGGCCTGACCATCAGTGACCACATTGGCTACGCCACCTACAGCCGTACTCACTACAGGTCTTGAAGCTGCCTGTGCTTCAATAAGTGAAACCGGTGTGCCTTCATTGTGTGAGCAAAGTGCCACGATGTCAAGGCCGGAGAAGACTTCATCCATCTCCGTCTGCCAAGAGGTACAAATGGCCTGAGCCGGGCGTGCATCGTCCGGGAAATAAGCATAATCAATGCCCGCTTCCCGGAATTGAGCTTCCATAGCCGGGCGCATATCGCCATCACCCACAATGACGAATCGTAACTTTTGGCTACTGCGCTTTGATAATTCTGCAGCGACGGAAACAAACAACGTATGGTTCTTTACCGGAACAATGCGCCCCACAATACCCACTGCGATTTCATCATCTGCAATACGGAAACGCTGGCGGAATAAAGCCCTTTTCGCAGCCTGATTTTCACCAAAGCGATCCAAGTCGAAGCCCAGCGGGATGATGCTAATCTTATCAGCAGATGCTATGTGGTAGGTGTCTGCCAATTCGTGTTTTTGGATTTCTGAAATGGCAATGATGCCGGACGAACGCCTGGCCAGATAGCGCTCAATACGGATGAAAGCTTGTGTCTTGAATCGGTTGAAATAGGAATGAAATACATGGCCGTGGAAGGTGTGCACAATCACGGGAACCCCGCAGGCAGCCGCAGCCAGGCGTCCTAAGGCGCCACTTTTGGCAGCATGGGTATGTACCACATCCGGCTTGAATTCTTGGATTACTGACTTCAGCCGCAGGTAAGCTTTCCGATCTGCAATCGGGTCAATGGCACGTTTCATTTCCTCAATCTGCAACGGCACGATGCCCAGGCGATCCGTGAGGTGGGTGGCATCCTGCTCGTGGTCGTCCTTGCCTCCAATCACCAGTTGCGTTTCCCAATCAGGTGCCATGTATTTCGTGAGGTAAGTCGCATTCAGTGCCGGGCCACCGATGATGAGGCGATTCAGGATGCGAAGTACACGAGGCATGAGGCGGGAATCAGTGATGTAAATTGGGGATGAAACAGCCGCGCGAAAATAGCCTTTCCCAAAAGGGCAGACCCGCATGAAGCACTACTTTTGCGCCCACAATTTTCGTTAATGAATCTGACTATAATCGGGACTGGATATGTGGGGCTGGTATCGGGTACCTGCTTTGCCGAAATGGGCAACAGTGTTGTGTGTGTGGATGTGAATGAAGAAAAAATAGCCCAGCTCCGTGCCGGCCAAACACCAATTTATGAACCGGGTCTGGAACTTCTTTTGGCTCGTAACATCAAAGAGCGACGCATCCGTTTCACCACTTCTTTAGCAGAGGGAATTGAGAATGCGCAAATCATCTTCCTGGCTTTGCCCACCCCACCCGGAGCAGATGGTGCTGCCGACCTCGGATTTGTATTGGGCGTTGCGGACGAACTGGCTAAGCTAATTAAGCATTACACCGTAATCGTCAACAAAAGCACAGTACCCGTAGGCACGGCAGAGCAGGTACGCGAGGTGTTGCTGGGAGGAGGACTCAGCCCTGATTTATTTGACGTGGTTTCTAATCCTGAATTTCTTCGGGAAGGTGTTGCCGTAGAAGATTTTTTGAAACCAGACCGCGTAGTGGTGGGTACAGAATCTCCCAGGGCTAAAGAGTTGATGGAAGAGCTGTACCATCCGTTTGTGCGCCAAGGCAATCCAATCTATTTCATGGATGAGCGCAGTGCTGAGATGACCAAGTATGCCGCCAACTCATACCTCGCCATGCGCATTTCGTTCATGAATGAAATCGCAAACCTCTGCAACAAGACCGGTGCAGATGTGGATCAGGTACGCATCGGCATTGGCTCCGATTCCCGTATCGGTAAGCGCTTTCTATTTCCCGGAGTGGGCTATGGTGGCTCTTGCTTCCCGAAGGACGTGCAGGCATTGTGCATGACGGCCCAGGAATGGGATTATGATTTCCAAATCCTGAATGCGGTGATGCGGGTCAACAAGCTACAAAAGAGCATTCTTGCAGAACAGATCATGGAATATTTCGGCACAGACCTGCAAGGCAAGACCATAGCCATATGGGGCTTAGCCTTCAAGCCGGAGACCGATGATATCCGAGAAGCCCCAGCCTTAGATTTAATTGCCGCCCTGACTGGCGCCGGCGCACGGGTTCGGTCCTTCGACCCCGAAGCTATGCCGAATGTGAAACGCCTGCTCACTGGGAATGAAAGACTGGAATTCGCTAAGGATTTGTATGATGCCCTGGACGGCGCAGATGCCGTAGCCATCGTCACAGAATGGGCTGAATTCCGGAATCCGGATTTTGATCGTGTTGCTGCTTTACTACGCCATCCTGCCATCTTTGACGGGCGTAATGTGTACACCCTTTCGAAAATGGAGAAGCTCCATTTTTACTACCAAAGTATCGGACGTAAAACCGTGCATCCCGAGCTCCGACCTGCTTTTGAGCCGGACACCATAGTACGCAGCCGAGGGCTATAAGCTGAATACCGCCTATTTTTTGACAAAATTTTTAACTGAAACCTCTCTTGAAGCGTGTACTCATCACCGGCGCTGCTGGTTTCCTCGGTTCTCATCTCTGCGATCGTTTTTTAGCCGAAGGCTATGAAGTGGTGGGTATGGACAACCTGCTCACAGGCAGTTTGCGCAATATCGAACATCTCTTCCCCCGCAAGGATTTTACCTTCTATCATCACGATATCACCAAATTTGTGCATGTGCCGGGGCCAATTGATTACATCCTTCATTTTGCCTCGCCAGCTTCTCCGATTGACTATTTGAAGATGCCCATCCAGACGCTGAAGGTGGGCGCCCTGGGTACCCACAATCTGCTGGGGCTGGCCAAGGCCAAAGGCGCCCGCATCCTGGTGGCCTCTACTTCAGAAGTGTATGGTGACCCGCTGGTGCATCCGCAAACAGAAGACTATTGGGGCAATGTGAATCCCATAGGGCCGCGGGGCGTGTATGATGAAGCCAAGCGTTATATGGAAGCCATCACGATGGCCTATCATAATTTTCATGGGGTGCAAACCCGCATCGTGAGAATTTTCAACACCTATGGCCCACGGATGAGGCTGGATGATGGCCGTGCGCTGCCCACCTTCGTAAACCAGGCTCTGCACGGCGAAGACATCACCGTGTTTGGAGATGGTTCGCAGACGCGCTCATTTTGTTATGTGGACGATTTGGTAGATGGCATATACCGCCTGCTACTTTCCGACTATCACCTGCCGGTGAACATTGGCAATCCCGTAGAAATTACCCTGAAGCAATTTGCCGAGGAAGTACTCGCGCTTACCGGCGCTGATGTGCGGCTTGTGTATCGTCCGCTGCCACAGGACGACCCCAAACAACGCCAGCCGGACATCTCCAAAGCAAAAGAACTGCTGGGCTGGATGCCAAAGGTGGACCGGGCGGAAGGGCTACGACGGACGCTGGATTATTTTATATCAATGACTTAATCAGATGCGTTACACAATTTCCGCTGATCTTTGGGCTAATTTCCTATCAGTGTATGATTACTTGCTATTACCATTATATATTTTTATCATACACAAGTTCGCATTATGGTATAGAAATAAGCATTATCCAGAAGGTCATCCATGGCGTAATTATTTTATTTGGGGAATAACTGCAAAGATTACTGGTGCAGTATTCATTGGACTTGTATACCAATATTATTATCATGGCGGAGATACCTCTGCGTATTTCTATCATGCAAAAATTATCAATAGTTCATTGTCGGAATCACCTTCCAAATGGCTTGGCTTAATCTTTCATACGGCCAATGAATTCAGTGGGGATTATTCAGAATATATATCAAGGATGATGTGGTATTCGAATATGAGCTCCTATCTCGTGTGTGTTTTTACCGCAATCATATCATTATTTACATTTAATTCTATATTAAATATATCAAATGATTTATTTTCATACGTATCTCCCTACTAATGTAATTTTTGCATTAATTACGTTTAGCGGAAACTGGGCAATGTTTCGTCTGTTCGCAAAACAATATCCACAACAAACAAGATCGGTTGCAATTGCCGTATTATTCATTCCGAGTATTATCGTCTGGGGCTCAGGGATATTTAAAGATTCAATATGCCTGGCTGCTCTAGGATGGTTGTCATATGCAGTATTTAAATTGTTGTTCGAACGAAAACCAAGTTTCAGAATTATACTAACCATTATTGCGAGCGTATATTTGCTTGCTGTAATTAAGGTGTATATATTATTGGCATTTGCTCCAGCATTATTACTTTGGGTATTATTTCGTTACACATCTACAATCCGTTTGTATATCGTAAGAGTAATCATCAAGCTAACGTTCGTAATG
Source organism: uncultured Chitinophagaceae bacterium (assembly GCA_964424655.1). GTDB lineage: Bacteria > Bacteroidota > Bacteroidia > Chitinophagales > Chitinophagaceae > UBA1952. The sequence goes on along the minus strand of CAYRJR010000085.1, from coordinate 3,818 downwards.
ATTTGCATTATATCATTTATTGCAATTTCTACTACATACGAGGATGAACTTGGTAGATATTCTATTGAAAATTTGGCAAGTACATCAGAAATAACTCGAGAATACATTTATTCTGTCTCCCAAAAAGAAGACGCTTCGGCATATGATCTCGGAAAATTTGAACCAACAGTAAGTGGCTTTTTAAAAGTTGCTCCTAAAGCAATTAACGTTACGCTGTTCAGGCCATACATATGGGAGGCAAGGAAATCGATGGTACTTCTAAATTCAATAGAGGCTACTATCTTTTTATTTTTAACCATTAAAGTACTCTTTGTAGTAGGACCGTTCCGTGTATGGGAAGCTATATCAAACGATCCTAACATACAATTTTTTATTATGTTTTCACTAATATTTGCTTTTTCTGTAGGGATTTCATCATACAATTTTGGAGCTTTGTCAAGGTATAGAATTCCTTGCCTTCCATTTTACTTGCTTGCTTTAGTTTTTATTTACTACCGCAATATTCCGCCTGATAAGAAATTATTTTATTTCTTTTAATGTAATAAAGCGTGAAACGAAAGATTGACTTTGACATTCTGGAATCACTACGAGGGATAGCATCCCTTTATGTTTGTATCGCTCATTGCCGTGGTGTGTTATGGATTGGGGGGGAACATTTTTTGAAATTGCATCCAAGATCAACATGGACTTTCCTAGATTACATAAGTATGGGGCTGACTATGCTTACGCGATTGAGCACTGAATTTGTAATTGTATTTTTTGTATTATCCGGTTTTTCTATAGCACACAGCTTGAGATATAGCAAGGCGCCTGGCCATTTTTACCGTCGTCGATTCATCCGGCTATATCCCCCCTATGTAACTGCAATATTATGGGCTATGTCCATCGCATGGGTAATTCGAGCAGTCTTCCCTCATTTTTTTGATGGCACATTTCAAACACCTGTATTTGATAGAATGTCTTCTTCAAATGAATTATTCAGTTGGAAATCATTCGCATATAGCCTAATTTATCTGCCGAAGATGGGCGGGTTTCTTAATCCACTTTGGTCTTTGACTCACGAAGTCATTTTCTACATCCTTGCACCTTTTTTGATGCGCAAGAAGTCATTGTATTACCTCTTTTCAGTCACGGCATTCATAGCTGTAAATATTTGCTTTACGCTCGGATATTTAAGTCATGAGATAATCTTGGCTCAATTCTTATACTACAACCTTTTCTTTGCGATTGGTGTTGCATTATATTCAAATTTCGACCTTCTGTATTCAAAAGTTAAGCGCTTCATCTCTACAAAGTTGATTTGGCTTGTCGGCAGCTTATTTGTCCTTATGGTAAGTTTTAGTTTAAGCCCTTATTACTTAAACAATTCGCAATGGGCATTAGCTGCTAATGCTTTATTGGCTTCGTTCACATGCGTAATTTTAATTATTTGGTTTGTGACGACAAACCTTCGGGTTGAACCCCTAATAAAATTAGGTAGGTTTAGCTATACACTATATATCACTCACTTCCCAACAATCTACATTTATCTAAGTGTATATTATCTAATTAGTCGAGCTGCTCCCCCATACATTACCAATGGTCTATTCTTTATTCCATGCGTAGCTTTTTGCTTAGCAATAGCCTATTTACTGTATTTAATGGTAGAAAGGAGGACAAAATTCTTGTTGGACAAACTTCGGAAAGTCGAAGAACGTGCACCAATTGTACAACGCAATTAGCCAAATTAGCAGCTGATAATAACGGTTTCTACCCTTCGGCCAGCCAGCACCAAGCACCTAAGCACCCATCACCGTCTCAATGGCCGCCAATTCTTCGGGCGTGTTGAAGCTGAGTACATCATTGGGTTGGGCAATGGGAAAACCTTCCAACTTTTCTCCGACCGCCGCCAGCAATTCGATGGCATACAGAAAGCCATGTTCCGCCTCGCCCTGGGCACCGATGCCTTTTTTCAAAATAGAAAACATCGGCTCCTTCTGAAAGACAAACAGACCGATGTCGCGCTCTCCTTTCTTCGCCGGCTCCAGGCCCAGGGCACGGGTTTCGAGCACCCGCTTCAAACTTCCATCGTCCTTACGCTCCACGATGGTGTAACAGTTTTCGCCAAGGCGCGTGGCCATCGAAAAGTTGTTGCGATGTGCTTCATGGCAGGCAATCAGGCCGGCGACGGTCTGCGCCGATATCAGTGGAATATCGCTCCAGGTCAGGATGATTTCGTCAGTATCCTGTAGCACCGCATCGGCCATCAACAGGGCGTCGCCCATGCCGCGAGCGGTGGTTTGCGGCAGCAATGTCGCTTCAATGCCCGCTTCATCCAGAGCTGTGCGAAACAGGTCTTCAAAAGCAGGATTAATGATAATAACAGGCTGCACATCGTAGGTGGCCAGGAGGCGACAAATGCGCACCAGGATAGGCACGCCACCCAGGCGATAAAGCGTCTTGGGATAGGACAATCCGCTGCGCGAGCCTTTGCCTGCCGCGGGTATGACGACCCGATATTTTTTCTCCGTGTTCACTCAATATCGTTTAATAAATCGGCCACTTAAGCCATCGGTAATTCCCATCCACATGTACTTTGCATTCGACCCGATTACATAGCTCAGTGCAGTAAAGAGTCCATTGCGTTTCGCCAGTCGCACCAATGCCACACCCACCGTGAGCAGGTTGCGTAACGGCGCGAGGTCGAAGTAGCGGTTGTTGAGAATAATCGTATTCCGGATGAAGTAATAGACGCGAATCTTATCAATCACCCGCTGACTCACGTCCGGGTGAAAATGCAAGGCATCAAGCTGATATTTTACCTGTCCCTGTTGTAGCATCCGGCAGTAATAGTCCACCTCATCTCCATAGATGAAAAAACCGGTATTGACATTCTCTGTCTTTCGCGCAAGACTCAGGTTGATGAGTGCGCCATTGAAAAGGTGCGCAAAAGGATATTGGCGGATGCCCTGCGGCAGTTCGGCAAAGGAGGCATACTTGCGCTTGCGCGCAAAGACGACGGGCTGCTGCTTGTTGTTCACTACCGGCAGGCCAAACACAAACTCATCCGGTTTGTTTTCCTTCACCACAATGGAAGACAGAATAGCTGTTTCCGGTGTGATGTTGGCCAGTAATTTCTTCAGGGCTTCGGGGTGCGAAAAGCCGTCATCGTCCATGAGCCAGACGTACTCGTAGCCTCGTTTGATGGCCTGTTCAATACCCGTCTTCCAACCTGCAGAGGAGCCGCCATTGGGTTGTGTGATGAAGGGAATACCGTCCGTCTTCAGCCAGGTTTCGGTATCGTCTGGCGAGGAGTTGTTGATGATGAGCAAGTCGGGACGGGCCTCCTGTTGTTGCAGGTGCGCCACGCAGCGTTTGAGCAGTTCCAGCCGGTTGTAGGTAACCACAACGGCCAATACATTTTTTGCCTCTGTCATTCGGTAAAAACCGGCGGCACGAGTGCCTCCGAAAGTTGCGCGAAGGTCGCAAAGTGAACAGTTGGATGATTTCCGTATTCGCTATCGCGTAGCTCAGGGTCTATACAGACTACCTCAATACCCGCCTCCAGTGCAGCCGCAAGGCCCGAGGGGGCATCTTCCACCACCAGGGCCTCCGCTGCAGGCACCTGCAACCGGTGTAGCAGGCTCTCGAAAATTTCAGGGTGGGGCTTGCCATATTGCACATCATCGGCGGTGATGATTTCGGTGATAAAGGGAGCCAGCCCCAGCCCTTCAATGCCGGCCAGGATATTTTTGCGCGAGCTCGAAGAACTTACGGCCAAGCTGTAGCCCAGGCGATGCGCTTGATGCACAAAAGTTTCCGCACCATTAATGAAGCGG
>CAYRJR010000084.1:9657-11277 GCA_964424655.1 uncultured Chitinophagaceae bacterium | reverse complement strand
CTATCCGGACTGTATTCCTCATTGCAGAGATTTATTTTCAAAAAGCTTCGGAAGGAGCATCCGACCATAAAAAATGAGCAGATAAATCACAAGCGGCGTAATGACATTGTACAAGATGACTCCCAAGAATTCCAACCCAAACACCAGCCAGTCTGCAATCAAAAACAAAACGTAATTAACCGCGATAGCCCACTGCCAGCAGCGAAGCCTTAATGCACGCACATATTCATCTTCCACCCGTTCACGACAAAAAGACAAGAGCAACAACGAGGCTATCAACCCCGTCGTCCATAACTCATCCGTGAGGTTTTGATTCCCATCCACAACAGTGCTGATACTGCCTCCCTGAACTACATGGATATTCAGCCAGCCAAATTGGAAACCATAATTGTTATTCGCAACAAGCAGTGCAATGCTGAGGAATAAGAGCACGAGTGCTATGTATTTCCAGCGAAATGGGAAACAGGCTAAGTCTTTCACAACTGTAAAGTTTAGTTTACCAAATGTAAAGTATAGTTTACATAGCTGGAGAAAATTTTTTTCCCTGTTTTCCTTACGAATTATGCCCGGAAAGGAAATTATAATCGTACAGCAACTGCTCCAGAAATTGTTTTGCTGGCAGCTTCGTTTCTATGTGCAAAGCAGACGTAATATTTTCCGCCAAGTCTTCCAGATATGCATCTTGCTTTTTTGAAGAAAGGATATTGCGGATGCCATTGATATCACGGTCTGTCAGGTGCATCACCTCTGGATAGAGAGGCTGATAATGCTCATTGGAAACTTGCAGGAAAATCGTCTGCTTCAAATCAGCCCTCGCCCGGTCTTCAATCACGAGCGTATTCGCCAGCGCATCGCCGATTCTTTGCCCCCTTTTATTGACAAGATAATAGAGCAACATCCCGCCTGTAATGCCCAGGAAAAGCAAGGCTCCAATCGCAAAAAACCAATCCTGATTTAGGGCGGAGAAATCAAAAAACAAGGATAGCAGCACCATCGTAACCACAGGTACCAAAAACCAGGATCGAAAAATTAACCGGATGAGATATTGAGAAATACTGGCAGCATTCCCTTCCATACTGACTACGCGAATACCTACGAGTTTCTTGCCGATGCTCTGACCATTGAAAAAGACTTCCATCAGGAAATGATACAGCACCACAGGCAGCAAAACACACAAAACGATAACCATTGTCCTGAGCCAGTCTTCGTCAGGTAATGAATCGCCCGCGGCATGGTAAAAGGCTAATTCGTAGAGATAAATCAGCACACCATCTATTAGCCAGGCTAAACCTCTCTTACCAATTGAAGCGGTATGAAGCTCCAACTCAATATTGAAAGGCGTTGCAATTGAAATCAGGGGCATCGTTCAGCAATCAACAGAGCCATCATTAATTGATTAGAAAAGTTGCCATCAAATTCATTCCCACAAAATCAGCTTACTGGCGCAGCCACGAAGTAAAAATTCTTCTTGCGGTAATACTGATCTTTGAATGCTTCTTCATTAAATGGCTGCCTTTTCGCTAAAAAATCTTCCAACAGGAAAATCCCAAAACCCAAAGAAGAAAAGAATCGAAACACATCTTCTGGTTTGGTGCCATATACATCACTGGCACCGATACC
>CAYRJR010000084.1:5328-9647 GCA_964424655.1 uncultured Chitinophagaceae bacterium | reverse complement strand
CAGTGTCTCTCTTGCCCCCTGGAGGACGAGCATTTCAGCTCCTTCCACATCAATCTTTATTAGTGAGGCGGGATAATTGCCCGGCAGCACTTCATCCATTCTTGCCGTCTGCACCCGGATGCTCATATCCTCCTCATGTGGCCGGTCATAGCGACGGCGCAACAAGCCACTGTAAGAAGGGTTAGAAGTGACATAGTTGAACTGTGCCTCACCCGCCACATTACTCAGGGCTATCTGGGATATGTTGCAATTCGTACCAGAATATTTCTCCTGCAAGGCAGCATACAAATCCGGGATTGGCTCAAAGCCCCAATGATGCCCTTCCGGTGCAGCAGTCCGCATCAGATCTAAGATTTCGCCTTTATGGCAACCTACATCAATACAATGGCTGCCTGGACTGCATACCGCACGAATCACTTTTTCGGTGAGTCGGTCGTAGTGCTGGTTTTTCGTTAGTGCAACAGGCGAATAGCGGAGCAATCGTTTCAGTAATCGCTTCATGAACGGCCAAACTTAGGGTAGTTTTGCGGCCATTTTTTTTAGAATGGTCCCGCACCTGAGTATAACATACAAATCAGCCCTATAAACGGCTTCATCTCGTTTCAGAATTCGTCAACGCTCTGGTAGCTCTCAATCTTTTTTTAAAATATGCAAGCCCTACTTTCCGAACAAGAAATCGTCCGCCGTGACAAATTGCGCCAACTCGAAGCTTTAGGCATCAACGCCTATCCGGCTCCGGAATTCCCCATCACACATACAGCCCGCAGCATCTATGAAGGCTATAGCGAAGAACATGCAGGCGAATTCAAGCAACTCTGCCTCGCTGGTCGTATCATGGCTTCCCGCGACATGGGCAAAGCAGCTTTCGCTGTATTGCAGGATGCCACAGGACGTATCCAACTTTACCTGAAAAGGGATGATCTCTGTCCGGGTGAAGACAAGACTTTGTACAACACGGTTTGGAAAAAACTGATTGACCTCGGCGATATCATCGGTGTGAAGGGCTATGCTTTCATCACGAAAACAGGTGAACTGAGCGTACATGTTCAGGAGCTTTTTCTGCTCTCAAAATCATTGCGGCCATTGCCTGTGGTCAAAGAAGTGAACGGTGAAACTTTTGATGCAGTCAGTGACCCGGAATTCCGCTACCGCCAACGTTATGCCGACCTCATCATCAATCCGCAGCTTCGCTACACTTTCGAAAAAATCACTAAGATGAAAGCGGCCATCCGCCAATTCTTAGACGAACGAGGTGCTTTGGAAGTGGACACGCCCGTGCTACAAAGTATTCCCGGTGGTGCCATTGCTCGCCCGTTCATCACCCACCACAATGCGCTGGACATACCACTCTACCTGCGCATCGCCAATGAACTTTATCTGAAACGCCTCATCGTCGGCGGCTTCGAATGGGTGTATGAGTTCAGCCGCAACTTCCGCAATGAAGGCATGGACAGGACACACAACCCTGAATTCACTATACTGGAGTTTTATGTTGCCTACAAAGACTACATCTGGATGATGCAAACTACAGAGCAACTTCTGGAGCAAACAGCCATCGCAACCAACGGCACTACTCAGACTCAGATTGGGGAGCACCTGATTGACTTTAAAGCGCCCTACAAAAGGGTTCCCATATTCGATGCGATTCAGGAACACACGGGCATGAACCTGCGCGGGCTCGAAGAGCCAGAACTTCGTGAGGCCTGTAAAAAACTGAATATCCAGGTGCCACCTAACATCGGCAAAGGCAAACTCATTGATGAAATCTTCTCTGAAAAATGTGAGCACCATTTTATCCAGCCCACTTTCATCACGGACTATCCGGTTGAGATGAGCCCACTCACCAAAAAACATCGTAGCGAGCCGGGCTTAGTAGAGCGATTCGAGCTAATGATTGCAGGTAAAGAAATTGCCAATGCATACAGCGAATTGAACGACCCCATTGACCAACGCGCACGCTTTGAAGAACAGGCCAGACTGTTGGAGCGCGGCGATGATGAGGCTATGTTTATTGACCAGGACTTCCTGCGGGCCCTCGAATATGGCATGCCACCCACAGCAGGAATTGGTATCGGCATCGAAAGACTGGCCATGTTGATCACAGGCCAACATGCGATTCAGGATGTCCTTTTATTCCCACAAATGCGGCCTGAAAAAGCTGACTAGAATTTGAGTAGAATTTCTAAAAGAATGCCCAATGCTGTCATGAACTTGCGGGTTTCCTGCCTGCTGCTTTTCCTGCTTTGTGGGTCAGGAAACATACGGGCGCAGTCCTATCGCGATTCCTTTTTGAATTGGCAAAGCCAGTACAAGAAGGAGTTTCTGACGGACACCCGTTCCCCACTTAAGGCATCCGACACCGGCTCGATTCGTTTCTTCCCCTACAACCCCAGGTTGCTGTTTCATAAGGCAAGGGTAAGGGTATTGAAAAACCAAAAGATTGAACCCATAGCAACCCATAGCGGGAAGATCAAACGGGTGCGTGCTTATGCCATTATTCATTGTATTCCAGAGACAGGTTTCTGGAGCTTTCTTCCTGCCCCATGGCGTAGTGGAGACTTCGATGTAACGCTCTATCAAATCCTGCCTGCGGGCAGCGACTCTGCAACGAATGATGCCTTGTTTTTGCCTTTTTATGATGCCACCAATGGCCTCACCACTTATGGCGGTGGGCGCTACATTGACCTTCATATTGCCGACATCCAAAATGGCCAAATGACGGTGGATTTCAACCGGGCATACAATCCCTGGTGTGCTTACAAAGAAGGTTACAACTGCCCGATTCCACCTGAAGCAAATCATCTGAACCGGACCATAAAAGCAGGAGAAAAGTTGTTTGCAGGAAAAGTTGCCGACTGAGTTTTTCTTGCGAGTATTTCAGCCACAGAAATAATCCTGTGTTTCAAAAAGAAAGTCCCGGTTACGATTGTAATCGAGACTTTCCTGTACATGGAGGCTACACATTTTCTGCAGCACGGCTATCATTCCGGACGACCACTATTCCATCGAACACATCAATCAACACAGGCTTGCTCTTATCTATCTCACCAGAAATAATTTTTCGCGACAGCAGGTTGACCACGTCTTTTTGAATGACACGTTTCAATGGACGGGCACCATATTGTGGGTCGTAGCCACGTTCCATGAGATAGTCTAGCGCATAGTCCGAAAACTCCAGGTCAATCTCTTGCTGCGCCAGCATGGCCTTCAAGTCCTGTAGTTGGATGCGGATGATATCCCGTATGTCGTGTTTCATCAGTGGGCGGAACATGATTACATCATCTACCCGATTGAGGAACTCAGGCCGCAACAATTGCTTCAGCAAGTCCATCACCTGCTCCTTGGTGGCATCCATCACAGTGTCTAAATCCTTCCCTTTGAGCTGTACAAAATTCTCCTGAATGATGTTCGATCCCATGTTGGAAGTCATGATGATGATGGTGTTTTTGAAATTCACCACCCTACCCTTATTGTCCGTCAGACGACCATCATCCAGCACCTGAAGCAGAATGTTGAACGTGTCCGGGTGTGCTTTCTCAATCTCATCCAGCAACACAACGCTGTATGGTTTCCTGCGTACAGCTTCGGTAAGCTGACCGCCTTCTTCATAGCCAATATAACCCGGAGGGGCACCCACAAGACGGCTCACTGCATGCTTCTCACTGTATTCGCTCATGTCTATGCGGGTCATCATATGCTCATCATCAAAGAGCACATCTGCCAGTGCCTTGGCCAGCTCTGTCTTACCCACTCCCGTTGTACCCAGGAAGATGAAAGAACCAATGGGCCGGCGCGGGTCATTTAGCCCTGCACGGTTGCGACGTATAGCATCTGCCACCACACCGATGGCTTCATCCTGCCCAACTACGCGCTTGTGCAATTCTGCTTCCAGGTTCATCAACTTTTCTCGCTCGCCCTGAAGCATTCTTTGTACCGGAATGCCGGTTGCCTTAGCCACATTCTCAGCAATATCTTCAGCATCTACTTCCTCTTTCATCAGGCGGTGGCGCTTACCATCCATAGCATGGAGTTGCTCATTGAGCTGTGTAGCCTTCAGTTCTTCTTCTTTGATACGACCGTATCGGATTTCAGCCACCTTCCCATAATCACCTTCGCGTTCTGCCTTTTCCGCTTCTGCTTTTAAGGATTCAATGCTGCTGTGTGATTGGTTAATCTGATCCACGATTGCTTTTTCTTCCAGCCATCTTGCCTTAAGCGTATCGCGCTCTACACGCAGGCTGCCCAGTTCCTGATTGAGCCGTTTCAGTTGCTCTTCATCATGCTCTCGTTTTATAGCTTCCCGTTCTATTTCCAACTGC
>CAYRJR010000084.1:0-5318 GCA_964424655.1 uncultured Chitinophagaceae bacterium | reverse complement strand
TCAGGCATGGAGTTCATTTCCAGCTTCAGCTTGGCTGCACTTTCATCAATCAGGTCGATGGCTTTGTCGGGCAGGAAGCGGTCGGTGATGTAGCGATTAGATAGCTCCACTGCAGCGATGATAGCGGCATCTTTAATTCGAACCCCATGATGGCTTTCATAACGATCTTTTAGCCCCCTCAGGATGGAGATCGCATCTTCTATCCCCGGCTCGCCTACATACACTTTCTGAAAGCGACGCTCCAGTGCTTTGTCTTTCTCAAAGTATTTCTGGTATTCATTGAGTGTGGTAGCGCCTATGGCTCGCAGTTCGCCGCGTGCCAGCGCAGGTTTCAGGATGTTGGCAGCATCCATCGCTCCTTCCCCACCGCCACCGGCACCAATCAGGGTATGGATTTCATCGATAAAAAGGATGATTTCGCCATTGCTTTCTGCCACCTCTTTCACCACACCTTTCAGGCGTTCTTCAAACTCGCCTTTGTATTTCGCACCGGCTATGAGCTGGCCCATATCCAGGGCATAAATCACTTTTGTCTTCAGGTTGTCGGGCACATCCCCATTGATAATGCGATGCGCAAGCCCTTCAATAATGGCCGTCTTGCCCACACCGGGTTCGCCCACAAGAATCGGGTTGTTTTTGGTGCGGCGTGAGAGGATATGCAGTGTCCGGCGAATCTCTTCATCACGACCGATGACCGGGTCCAGCTTATTGTCCCTCGCTAATTGATTCAGGTTTTTTGCATAGCGCTCCAGGGTCTGGAATTGCTGCTCTGCTGTCTGGCTGCTTACGGTTGTCCCCTTCCTCAATCCTTTGACCGCAGCTATCAGAGATTGCTCCGTAGCGCCGGCATCCTTGAGGAGTTTGGCACTGTTGTCATTCTGGTAGATGATGCCCAGCAGAATGTGTTCCGGGGCTACAAACTCATCCCCAAATTCTTTCAAAACAGCACCAGCACGCAATAAGGCATTATTCGCTTCACGGGAAAGATTCTGTGCCGGATTATCGCTCACCTTAGGAGCTTTAGCGATGGCCTCGTCCAACTTGCTTTCTATAAAAGAAGGATTCGCGTCCACCTTTTTCAGCAAGTAAGCAATTGGGCCATCATCATCTGCCAGCAAGGCTTTCAGTAGGTGGCTCGAATCTATGTATGCGCTCTGTGCGTTGTAGGCAATTTGCTGTGCTGCCTGTAGGCATTCCTGAGCTTTAATTGTGAAATTATTTGTGTTCATAATCTACATTACGGGTTATCAAAGCATACGCCAGCAAGGCATTTTCGCGATTCTGTCAGCACTAAGCCTTTGGCACTGTCAGGCTTTCCGATTAAAAAATTAATGCCTGCAAAACTTGCATTTGCACCCGTAAAAGAATGACGATTTGAACGTCTGCCTGCCAGCCTTGCAGCAGCGTGAAAAACACTCCTGGCCAAGGGATACAAAACAAGCGTATGCTCGTGTGACAGACCGCTTTCCAAAGCTACCTTTACGGCATGTCGCTTTACCGATTTCGCGTTTACTGGGAAGAAGATGATTTGGTGTACCGGGATATGGAGTTGCTGGCCATGCAGAGCCTGCTCGATTTTCACCAGGCTATCCTTAAAGCTTATGATTTCGACGGCAAGCATAGTGCTTCCTTTTTTGAAAGCAATGACCGTTGGGAGCGGGGACGCAAGTTTTCTTCTGACGTGTTGACGAATAAAAAAGGCGCTGATGCACTTTCCATGCAAAAGGCTCCGCTGGCTGCCCTCATAACAACGCCAGGGCAAAAATTCATCTATGAATATGACCCCGCCAAACATTGGACTTTCCTGGTCGAGTTGATTGGCATCGTGCGTCAGGAAGCCCCCAATGTGCTCTATCCAAAGTTGCTCCGTCGGGAAGGCATTGGCCCAACTCAATATGGCATCGCCATTCCGGGTGCAGAGAAAATGATTCAGGAGGAAGAAGCCTACGACCTCAGCTCGGAAGAGCTGGAAGAAGGCTTCAGCTCAGAAGGCGAATCCGAAGAAGCCTGACACTACCCGGGGTTTTCTAAGCGTCACGCTCCATTGCTTTGATTTTTTTTTAATCCACAATCCTATCCGTTTCCCAACGCTCATTGTGATAGCCGGGCCTACGGCTTCCGGAAAAACAGCACTGGCTCTGGAGCTCGCTCAGAAGCTGGGAACTACTGTCATTTCTGCGGATGCAAGGCAATGCTATCAGGGTATGGCCATTGGCTCTGCACAGCCTTCCATAGCAGAGCAGAAAGCCGTGAAGCATTATTTCGTGAATTGTTTCCCGCTTCAGGAAATCCAATCCGCAGCTTCTTTTGAAAAGCTTGCTCTGGGCTATCTGGAAGAAATTTTTAAGCAGCAACAAACTGCAATCCTCTGCGGCGGCTCAGGCCTCTACATCCGCGCTCTTTGCGAAGGTCTTGACGACATGCCTTCCATCAATCCGGATGTTGCTGCCGGCATTCAGGAGGATTTTCAGAAGCATGGAATCGCCTGGCTTCAGGAGATGATTCATGCCGAAGACCCCTCCTTCCAGGATAGCGCCGCCCTACAAAATCCGGCCAGGCTAATGAGGGCTCTGAGTTTCGTGCGCAGCACGGGGCAGAGCATCCTCAATTTCCGGAGCGGAGTCATCAAAGAACGCCCTTTCCGCATCCTGAAATTCGCTTTGGAATTGCCTCGGGAAACGCTCTACACACGCATCAACAATCGCACGGAACAGATGATGGCCGCAGGCCTGGAAGAAGAAGCCCGCCAGCTCTTGCCTCTGCGTCATCTGCCCCCGCTACACACCGTGGGCTATACCGAACTGTTCGACTATTTCGACGGCCAATGCACACGGGAAACGGCCATCGAAAAGATTGCCCAACACACCCGAAACTATGCCAAGCGACAACTGACCTGGTTCCGCCGGGATGCCGGCATCACCTGGCTGAATGCGCATCCGAATACTGGCGAACAAATCCTGGGAACCCTGAACCAGCAATAGCTTTTCAAGCCTGTTACCCGGCAGGATGCCCGGTATGATTTCGATGATTTATTGTGTCAGCTTGTGTGCCCTGATGCAGCATCCGTTGCGTCGCACACTGAGGAGCCAGTGCTGCTATTTTGCTTTTTTCATAGCATCCATTCATGGCTTCCAGACTGCAGGGCCCAGTAGCGAAATCTTGCTGAAGTGTGCGACGCAACGGATGTCCGGCTATACACTGCTGCCGACTCAAAAAAAAATCAGGCACTACGCACCGGGCTACCCGTCCAGGAGGAATGATCGGGCAACTTTTCTCCTTTCATCACCAGGCTAAGCGGGCCCAGGAGCACCCCATCTCCGATTTCGCTATCGTAAAGGATGATGCTGCGGGTGCCTACCGTGCTGCGGGCGCCAATTTTCACGGAGCCAATCTTCATGACGCGGTCTTCGAAGAGGTGTGTCTGCGGGCCGGAATCATCGTTCAGCATGGCTTCATCACCAATGTGAACCATGTCATACTCCGTAATGTCCGTGGTATTCATCCACACCCTCTTGCCGGTTTTCACACCAATCAGACGCAGGATTATTGGCAGCCAGGCGGTGCCTCGCAAAAACTCCAGGAAGAAGGGCACGGCCAGTGTTTCGTAGGTGCTGGTGATGGCTTCACTGCGCCAGACCGGCCAACTCCACATGGGGTAATTAGCCGCATTATACTTCCCGACAAAGAGCCACTTCAGTGCGGCGGTAATTAAGAAAGCAGGCAGGCCAATGAGCACAATGTAGAGCATCGAAATGCCCAGGATTGCTTCCCACCAGGGTTTCTTGATGACGAAGTCATAGGAATAGGCGAGGAAGATGACGGCCATACAAATGATGACCGTCTCGGGCAGGATGATGCGTACCAACTCGACGATGCTGCGCGCCAGCCTGCGGCCCGGCGTGGGCAACATGGTGAGCCGGTCATCGAACACCTGGCTATCCTGCCGCCTGGGCAGCGCCAATGCAGGCGAGCCGAAATAATCATGCGCATCGCCAAGGGCTAATTGTGCCGGTGTGGGCGGCGTGGACAAGACCCCAACCAATACCCTTCCGGGCAGGGAATAGCCTTGCGGAATGAGCGCTGAGTTGCCCACGAAGGAGACATCGCCAATGCTGGTTTTTTTAAGAATCAGTTGCTGCCCGCGCACATCTGCTTCACCCAGGGTGACCGCATCCGCGATGAAGGAACCACTGCCGATTTCGAGCAACGGATGCGTGACGGAAGCAGCAGTAGAAATCTCACTGTTCTTACCCACTTTGGCCCCCAGGGCACGGAAAAACATCGAGACATAGACAGTAGCATAAATGGGGTGCAGCACAATCAGCGACAGGGCCATGAACTGATCAGCGAGCCATTTTTTAAAATAAAACAGGCTGTAGATAGGATACACGCCCGGCTTGATGTTGCGCTGCAGCAAACGGGTGAGCAGGATGGTCAGTCCGGCGAAAATGAGGATGTAGGCTAAGGACAGTGAAGGAGTCGTGACTAAATAACTGAAGTCATAAGGGTCGGCGGCATTATCCAACTGATGCAGTGTGATGATAGTCGGAATGAGGGGCAGCAGGATGAACACCGGGAAGATGAAGAGGGAAAGTGAAAACAACAATTTGTATTTCCGTCTCCTTCCCTTGCTCACAAAAAGAGGTTGAGACAATTCATCTTCCTTCCGGGTGAAGCTGTGGCGTGCGGGGCTGCCTTCCCAGACTTCTGCCCTTGCGATTGTTCCATCGGCAGTCAGGGCACTGAGGTCGCCCAGTTCACCCCAGGCTTCCACCTGAGTACCTCCGGCAAGGACCGCACTGCTACCGATGTAGGCATGCTCGCCAATAAACACCCGGCGCAGTTTCAGCCAGCCATCTTCTACCCATGCGTTATTGATGTTGACGCCTGATGCTATGCTCACATCTTCACCAATCGTAACCAAATCTTCAGCACCAATACTCATCGAACTGAGTTGTGCACTGTCGGCCACTTTCACACCCAGGAGCCTCAGATAGGCAGGATAGAGCGGCGTGTTGTCGAGGTACTGCATCGGCGTCAGCCGCTCAAAACTCTTCGCCAGCCACCAACGGAAATAATAGGTTCCCCAGAGCGGATAATCACCTTCTTTCATCCTACCGATGACCAGCCATTTCCCTAAAATGCTCAATGCTGAAAAAGCCATTGGCATGACAGCAAAAAGAGCCAGGGCCATACCGATAGCGTAGGAGTAGGAAATGATATGGTGGGCATCAAAAAATGCATGGTCTGTCAGTTTATCAAACACATAATAGTAGCCGAGATAAGGCAGAAAAATCTGCATGGCGAAGATGCCATAG
>CAYRJR010000083.1:9138-11327 GCA_964424655.1 uncultured Chitinophagaceae bacterium | reverse complement strand
AATGGTTATTCGTCCTAGCCCACATGACACTTGCAACGCCAGTACCGTGTCCTGCACTATCTGTGACATTCTTATTTCCATGAGCTATATTGTAGCTCGATATCAGATCTATACGATCTGAACCGATGTCTTTATGTGTAGTGTCAACTCCTGAATCAATGAGTCCGATTCTGCTATACTTTCTAGGCACAAATCCATACCAGTACATGCTCATATTAATAACTCCATGTACGATATTTGCGACACTACCATTAAGATAGGTCTGCTTACCCGATACAAACATGGTGTCATTTACTGTCGGAGGTGTGCTAAAGGCATAACACTTAGGATCGATGTACATCATTCCCCATTCTGCGAACTTACCATAGTACCCACCCATATAATCCCAAGAATAGATATTACTTGGAAGTAAGATTGTAAAGGTAGTACCTGAGTGTACACCCGCTTTTGGTCGCGGATCTCTACAATCACTACACAGTTCTATTTGACTGCCTTGAGGCAGGTCCAGCATGTCAGAGATGTTGAGTATGTTTTCTTCAACATTCCATTTTGCGCCACCATAGATTATGACGGTTATTCGATGAGGTTCTACACTATCTTTAAACTTTCCAACAACAGCTTTCTCAAACTGTTGCTGTGCCTTCGACATATGTTCCACATATTCTTTGTCAGTGCGGAACGCTTCACCATTTTTCCAACTATTGCGATACAGCATCGCATTATCCAACATAGTGGAGATTGGTTTTGCGTCTATCATACGAGGAATGCGTTCTTGCGCTTCTACAGCGCTTGGTAGGGACAACATACTCGTTATCGCTACCAAAAGTGTGATTAGTTTTTTCATTTCACTTTTTGGTTTTTTGCGAAAATTGAGGTTGCCGCCTCTTTTCGTGTTATTGTTTTTTGTTCGTCTGCTTTCTGTCTGTTAATGATCGCCAGGAGATAGTACATCTCGCCGGCTTTTTAAATATACATGTTTCCGCCCTTGTTGGTGTTCACTAATTCTTTCACCCGCCGCTGCCGTGTCTTTTGACCGGCAGCGAACTAGGGCACTACTAATATCGCTCATACCTGCTTAGAAATCCAAATCCCTCAACAATTATGTCTTTGTATTTATCCTGCTTGAGCAGACATTTCCACTCCAGAATAGTAGCGGTGTAGAAATAGGCTTCTACTCTGAAAGCTGTTGGCATTAGAAGGGCAAAATAAACAGCAAGTGTGCTCATTGCCGGTCAAAAGACACGGAAACGGCGGGAAATGAGAACACCAACAAAGGCGAAAAAGCCTTATGTGCAGCAAGATTCGGGCTAAGTTCTAATTAAGTTTTCATTTGCCAGTAGTTTTCCAAGCCAAATCAATGCGGTAGTGGCACTCAGGCAGGTGGGCATCATAGCTATTACCTTATCCAGATTGGCTTTTTGCTCTTGCCTTGCAGTCACCCTTTCTTTTGCGCCGCCATCAGCCGCAGCACCTTTTCAATATCCTCAGGCCGGTCAATGCAATGGCTGTCGTGGTGAGTGATGGTGCACTTCACTTTGTAGCCCGCTTCCAGCCAACGAAGTTGCTCTAAGGATTCCGCTTTTTCCAATGAAGAAACCGGCAGTTTCGTAAGCTCGGCAAGCACGTCTGCACGGAAAGCATACATACCTGCATGGCGGTAATATGAATGCTGTAAATGCCATTCCTGCTCCGGCACATCTTTCAGAAAAGGAATTACCGAGCGGCTGAAATATAGCGCTTCCATTTCCTGGTTGAGCGTCACTTTCACCTCGCCAATGTCGAAAAGCACTTCGTGGTTGTCCACCGGGATGATGAGCGTGGCGATTTCCGTCTGGCCTCCCTGCAACACGGCTGCGAGCGTATCTATCTGTGCCGGGTCAATAAAAGGCTCATCGCCCTGAATATTGATTAGGTAGGCAGGTGCTGCCGTGTTGGTAACATTTCCGGCAGGCAACAACCCCAGTTTTTGCGCCACTTCCGCGCAGCGGTCTGTGCCGGAGGGATGCCGGTCAGACGTCAGGATGGCCTCGCCGCCAAAATCTTGTACATGAAGCGCAATTCGCTCATCATCGGTAGCCACCACCACACGGCTGAGGCTGCGGCTTTTTGCTGCCTGCTCATATACGCGCTGAATCATGGTTTTGCCCACAATGTCTTTGGCTGTTACAGCATTCACGTAGGCCTGTGCT
>CAYRJR010000083.1:3940-9128 GCA_964424655.1 uncultured Chitinophagaceae bacterium | reverse complement strand
TACGCGCTGAATCATGGTTTTGCCTTCAATCATGGCCAGCGGCTTGCCGGGAAAGCGCGAGGATGCAAAGCGGGCGGGTATGACACCAAGAATCTGCACGGAAATTTTCGGTTGAGAAGGTACTAAAATACCGCCGGCACGATGTCGCCATTACGGAAGGAAAAAAACCGGGTCTCGAGGCCGTTGCGCTCCGTGAAATATTCCTGATAGCGTTCCGAAAAGGCAGCGCGTTCGCCCAGCGTGTCGTCATAGCAGCCACTGAAGCCCATGAGCAATTCCAGGCTTTCGCGCAAGGCATAATGCGCACCGTCGGCGGCGGTGAGGTAATCTACCATGCCCTCGCGGATGGCCATCTGAGTCATCAGGGGATTGCAGGTGCGCCCCACCATGATGCGGAGGCCACAATCTTTTGCGATGGAAAAATCGAGCACATCGTCGAAGAAAAAAGCCACTTCGCCTTCCATAATGCCGAAGGCCTCATGCAGATGCCGGATGGCCGCAGCCTTATATTTCACACCGCCATACAGCGCATGAAAATGCTCGCGTCGCACGAAGCTGATAGCGGCCTGGTTGTTCTCGCCGGTGATGACCGCAGTGATGGCTTGCTGTCGGTTGCGGAGGTGATAGTTGAAGCGCATTAGGTTGGTGCCCATCGAGTCCACTTCATTGAAAGGAGACTCGCCATGCGCGTTCTTCCAGCCGCCATTGAACACCCCATCCCAGTCGAACACGAAGGCTCGGATACGATGAAATTTCTCCGCAATCAGCTCCGGTGGAGTCACGAAAGTGCCCTTGAAATGAGCCGCTATTTCCGCAATCGAATTCATGAATAAAAAAAACCCGCGAAGGCACGTAGGGCGAAAAGCAGAGTTGCATGCCGCCCGGCACCTTCGCGGAGCGAATGGTTTTATGCATCGAGGTCCTGAATGTCCAACATGCCTACTGGCTTGCCCGATTCAGTGATGAGGATGGTATCTACGTTCGTTTTCTTGAAAAGTGCTTGTGCGTCGTTGAGCAGGGCGCCGCCGTCAATGGAGATGGGCGTTTTGTAGCTCATGTCGGCCATCTTCTTACCCAGAATATGCTCGCCTTCGCTTTGCAGCAAGCGACGAATATCGCCATCGGTAAACACACCTCGCAGGCTGCCGTCAGCATTCACCACAGTGATGGCGCCGAATCCATATTCAGTCATCTTCACAATGGCGGCACTCAGCGCAGCATCCGCCTGCACCAAAGGATTCACCTTGCTGGCTGCTTCGCGAACACGGGTGGTCATCAGGCGGGTGTCTTGCAGGAATTGCTCCGTACCCACCGTGGTAAAATTGTTTTCTGTGAGTTGCTTCAACACTTTTAGTGGCACCGTAATGGTGTGTACGCCGATGTTGATGGCATTGCGCACATGCTCGGCATGGCGCACCGAGGAGAACATGATTTTGCTGTTGTAGCCGTAGCGCAGCGTCGTATCCACGCATTGCTCAACGAGTGTGAGGGCATCATGTCCCTGGTCTTGCAAGCGACCTACCAACGGGCAGACATAAGTAGCGCCGGCGTGCATCGCCATGTAGGCTTGTTGCAGGGTATAGACGAGGTGCACATTCACCAACAGACCTTCCTTGCGCAGGAGGTTACAAGCCCGAACGCCTTCCAGCGACACGGGAATCTTGAACACAGTACGCATTGGGTCGAGGCCGAGGTCAAGTTGACGTTTTGCTTCGGCAACCACTTCTTCGGCGGTGTTGCCCAGCGCTTCGATTTGCAGCACCGGCACCATCTTCGAAAGCTTGACTATTGTGCCGTCAATGTCGGTGATGCCTTCACGCTGCATGAATGTGGGCGTGGTGGTGAGGCCGTCTAAGAAGCCCAGTTTAAAGCCTTCTTCGATTTCACGAAGGTTAGCGGAGTCGAGGTAGAGTTCCATGTAAAAATTAGAGACGTTGTTTGTTATACTGGCTCAAAAAATCTTCGGGCTTTAACACAGGCATAGAAGCATAGTAAAAACCCGAATTGTCGTAGGTAACAATGCAATTGCATTCCGCGCGCAACGCTGCGAAATATTGCAGACGGTCTTCGAAGTCGTTCACCCGCTTTTCCGAAAGCGCATTCCGGGTTTCCGGCTCATCGCAAGGTGCTATGAACAGATGCTCCGCTGCAGTGGAAATTTTTTGCTTTGCGTGTGCGTGTCCGTATTTCTTTTCCAACATGAAAAAGCAGTTTCCAAGGGCCATCGCCGTGGTGTAAATTTTATTCCGGCTGTCCCGAGTGAGCGTCAACACACGGGCTGCTGCATCAAACCGGGACATCTCAGGCAGCATGACCGTCATGAGCACATTGGTGTCTGCAAAAATGTTCATGCTTCGCCCTTTTTTGACACCCGATACTCATAGGTTTCCGCCCGGATTTCTTTATTGGAAAGCGGTTTGGTGCGGTATTCCGGACTGCCTTCTGCAAGCTCAGTGACCCAATCAGCAATTGGCCAGTTGTAGTAATTGCCCTCGGATGAGCTCACTGCTTTTCGCAGCAAAAACTCAAGCATCCTGCTCAGGCTGATACCCTGCCTGGCGGCAACGTCCTTTGCTCGCCTAATTACATCTTCATCAAAGCTCACCGTGAGTTTCGCATCCATAATCGCCCAAATTCAATACGGCAAATGTGTGGTTTTTTATACGTATTAATTTCAAGCCTGGAATTTTTTCACTACCTCGTGTAGCTCCAGCAGCGGCTTCAAAAATTCCTCAAGGTCATACACGCAAAGCTGACTGGCTGCATCGCAGAGCGCCTTTTCCGGTTCCGGGTGTGTCTCGATAAACACGCCATCCACACCGGCAGCAACGCCAGCACGGCTCAACACCGGCAGGAATTCGCGTGCGCCACCTTTTGCATCAGCGGAAGGAATGCCATACTTGCGGATGCTGTGCGTGATGTCAAACACCACCGGATAGCCGAGCTGCGCCATGTGGTAGAAAGCCCGTGGGTCCACCACGAGGTCGTTATAGCCCATCGTGTAGCCGCGCTCCGTGAGGATGATTTTGTCGTTGCCTGAATCCACACACTTGCCAACCGGATGCTTCATGTTTTCCGGAGCCAGGAATTGTCCATGCTTGATGTTGATGATGCGGCCTGTCTTTGCGGCAGCTACCAGCAAACCGCTCTGCATACAGAGATAGGCTGGAATTTGAAGTATGTCGCACACCTCCGCGGCCGGTGCTGCCTGATTTGGATAGTGGATGTCGGTTAGGATAGGAAAGCCAAACTGCTCCTTCACCTTCGCGAGCATCTTAAGGCCTTCATTGAGGCCCGGGCCGTCGTAGTATTTCAGTGAGCTGCGGTTGTCTTTGTTGAAAGAGCTTTTGTAGATGACCGGCACCTTGAGGCGCTCGCTCACTTCGCGCAAGGTCTCGGCGGTTTTCATCATCACCGATTCGTCTTCGATGACGCAGGGGCCGGAAATCAGGAAGAGTTGCCCGGAGCCAATCTGAATCTTTCCGAGGGGGAATTGTTTTTGGGACATGTAATTGATTGTGGAAAGAGGTTGATGTTACAGCCTCCTGAAAAGGGCTTCAATATCTTTTAGTGTCAGCTTGGTTTGCCAGTCTTCACCGATGGCATGACGCCACATGTGGGTGAGGTTATAGGCCACTTGCGACATGGCGGTAATGGTCTCATCGCTCCAGGCCTTGCTCAATCCCTGCGGCAATTGAATCTGATGTTTTTCGAGCATCGTTTTGAACTCCTTTACGCCCTCGGGATAGAAATCTTCGAGGTGCTGAAACACCACGCAGTTGGCATAGCAATGCTTCTCGTGCAGAATTTTTGAAAGCCCGTAGGACAGGGCATGGCACACGCCCACTTCGGAATATGTCAGCGATAAACCACCCATCAGCGAGGCCACCATGAGCTTGTCGTCATTGTCTGCTGTCTGGCCTGCATGGTCGCCCAGATAGATGTCGCGGCAAAGCTTCATGGCCTGTTCAGCATAAGCGTGCGAGAAGGCATTATTCAGCGCACCGGTTTCGCTTTCCACGCAGTGGATGTAGGTGTCCATGCCGGTGTAGAACCAGCGTTCACGCGGTACGGAGGCTATCAATTCGGGGTCGAGAATTACCTGATTAAATACCGTCCAGTCGCACTTCAAACCCAGCTTTTTCTCCGGGCCAGTCAGCACGGCGGTCATGCTCACTTCCGCACCCGTTCCAGAAATGGTGGGCACACCGAGATGGTAGATACCTGGCTTCTTAATCAGGTTCAATCCCTGATAGAGCGTTGACGAGCCTTCGTTGGTAAACATCAGCGACACGGCCTTGGCAATGTCCATGATGCTGCCCCCGCCTATGCCAATCACGCCGGCTGGAATGCCTTTAGCAGCCATCGTTTCATCGCGCAGGCGGTCTATCTGCTCAGTAGTTGGCTCGTGCGGGTCCACGTCAATGAAGTGAACGAGGTCTGCGCTGGTGGCCGGTAGCCGTTGTGCCAACTCTTTCCCACGGAAATAATCATCCACAACGAACAGAAAGAATCCGCCATTCCGTTTTTCGGCCAGTATGCTTTCCATCATGCTGAAAGAGCCTCGGCCTTAGCAGACTTTCTCGATGTTTTTAAAATTCTTGTGCAGCACGTTTGGGTGTCTTGAGTAGTGAAGGATTTAGGCAGAAACGGGGCGCAAAGCCTTCGTCACGCTGGCGGAAATCTTGCCAGCCAGTACCTGCACTTCCGCGTCGGTCCAGGTGCAGCGGATGCCGAATGAAATCAACCGGCCTATCACCTCCTGCGACTTGGGTAGCGCGAGGTTTGCGTAGTCCTGCGGGGCTCCGAGCAGTTGCACATTCAGCCTGCTGGCCGTGCTCATGCTTTTCAGATGTTCCCACTGATTGATGAAGTGGTACATATTCGTGAACCAGTAGTTGAATCCGGTCACGCCTGACTGGTTGAATTCGTCCACGACACGTTGAGCCGAGGCAGCATCCGGCAGGAACATGTTCAGGAAGGTTGCGCTGTCGCCATTGGGGTCAGCCAGCTTTGAGAAGCTAATGCCGTCCACCTTGCTGAGGGCTTCTGTGAGGGCTTGTTTGTGACGACGATTTGCGACCAGCACCTGAGGCACACGGCGCGTCTGAACGGCTCCTACAGCAGCATTCATTTCGCCGATTCGATAATTAAAGCCGAGCACTGGATGGGGCTCCATACCGCGATT
>CAYRJR010000083.1:0-3930 GCA_964424655.1 uncultured Chitinophagaceae bacterium | reverse complement strand
CGCCTTCGCCAGCGGTGGCAATCTTGAAGAAGTCGGAAGAGAAGGCCCCGGCCTTGCCAAACAAGCCTACTGACTTACCCTTATAGCTGGCACCGAATGCCTGGCCTGCATCGTCCACGAGGGTTAGGTTGTGCTCGCGGCATACTTCCAGCACGGAGTCCATTTCGCCCATGCCACCGCACATGTGCACCAGGCATACCGCCTTGGTCTTTGGCGTTATCGCCTTGCGGATGCCTTCGGCAGAAAGGCAGAGTGTCTCATCTATCTCAGCAAACACCGGCAGCGCACCCACAAAGAGCACAGCCTCAATGGTAGCAATGAAAGTGAAGGGAGGCACGATCACTTCGTCGCCCGCACCAATTCCGGATGCAGCCAGCGCAGTAATGACGGCTGTAGAACCTGAGGAAACGGCATGTGCATACTTCGCGCCCGTGATTTTCCTGACTTCGGTTTCAAAGTCGCGGGCCTTCCAATGACCGGCGCGCTGCGCATCGTGGTTATAGCGAAAAAGGACGCCTGTTTCCAGGACGTCGGCCACTTCTTTGCGCTCTTCAGCGCCAAATAATTCTGTTCCGGGCATGACGATAATGATTTGGAGCCGCAAAAGTACAGGCTTCAAAGAGCGACGGGAAGTAAGGACAGGATTTTAGCAGTTGCTCCTGTTTGCTCCTTCATCTGACGATGGATATCTGCACACAATTTTTCACGTAAGGACGCATCAGCACTTAGCATTTCCATTTGCCTGCAAAAGGAAGATTCATCCTGCACAGGGAAAGCAAGGCCATGCCTGACAAGCAGCACGGCCTCACGAAACTTTTCATAGTTAGGCCCAATCAACACAGGTATCCCAAACACAGCAGGCTCCAGCACATTGTGGATGCCGCCTCGATTGAATCCTCCGCCAACATAGGCTACGGTGCCATAACGATACAAGGAGGAAAGCATACCGATATTATCAATCACCAGCACGCGTGCGTTCATCCCTTTCTGGTACGCTGAATAGAATACACATTCCGCTCCGAAAGCTTCGCGAATAGCAGCCAGGTGAGCTGGGGCAATTTCGTGAGGAGCCAGCACCAGCTTCCAGTCATGCGGCATATGAGACAGATAGCTCAGCAAAAGATGTTCATCATAAGGCCAGGTGCTGCCAGCAATGAGCAACTGATTGCTGCCACGGAAATCTTCAATCAATGGGATCTCTATTGCTTCAGCAGCAATCGCGGCAACGCGGTCGTAGCGGGTATCGCCGGTTACGATGGCTTTTTCAGCTATTCCTTGAGCATGAAGCAAGGCTAATGAGTCTTCATCCTGCAAACTCAATAGATCAAATCGGTGCAACATTTTTCTGAAGAAATGCCCCCACCAGGCAAAAAAGGGCTGCCCTTCCCGAAAGATGCCTGACACGAGTATAGTGGGGATTTTCCTGTGCGATAATGCGCTCAAATAGAAATGCCAGAATTCATACTTCACAAAGAGGGCCTGAGTCGGTTGCAGTAAATCAAGAAAGCGGGAAGCCGAGCGCGAGCCGTCCATTGGTAGATAGCATACGGCATCAGCTAACGGATAATTTTTCATGGGCTCATAGCCCGAAGGAGAGAAGAAACTGAGTAGTATGATACAATTCGGGTCGCGGGCTTTGAGGGCTTCAATGACGGGCCTGCCCTGCTCGAATTCTCCCAGCGAAGCGCAATGAACCCAGTAGCGGATTTGGCCGGGTTGTGGGGTAGGGATAGTAGTCTTTAGCCGTTGCCATTGTCCACGCCGGCCCTGTTGCCAGGCTGCTGCTTTTTTATTCCATAAAGAAGAAACCGCAATTGCAGCCCGATAAAGCCAGAGGAAAATTTTGTAGAGCAGCAGCACGGAGCGAAAGTAGGAGTAGGCTTAAGGAAAGAATGATGAAGAACCGCTTCACAAAAAGAGAACCCTGCCAAAAGGCAGGGCACTGAAAGAAATTATTGGAATCAGGATTAACCCTGAGTCTTTTCACGCTCGTACTTCATCATTCCGGGATCTTCATAGGAAGTAAAGAGCGCGCACATATGGCCTACGATGCCAAGGCTCCAGGCAGCTATCACCCAGGCGTGCCAGGGATAAGCCCAGCCCCCTTGTGCTTTCATTTCACTCTTGTGCATCATCACCATAGTGACCACGCCAATCACGAAAATGACTGCGTGAATAAAGAAATTCCGCTTTTCGGCTGCCGTTGGTATAATTCGGTTATGCGACATGACTCTTTTTTGATGTGGCGCAAAGATAGGGGCAATGATTTTTTATGGATGCCGCCGCCCATGCATTTTCCATTTCGCAAAACAAAGCCAACGGAGGCCTGCCTTTTTCATGAAAATTGCTCAGCGCACTCTTGATTTTTTTTCAAGAAAAAAGTGCTCCCACATTGGAAGCACTTGAAAAAAATCAATTGGATAATATCAGGCCTGAATGGCCTTTGCCTGAGCCTGACGGCGCCCCAGCAGTGACCAGCAGCCAAAGAACAGGGCAGAGAAAACTATCGAAGAAGCTACACTCCATTTAAGGAAAGGAAGCCCATCGACGAGGGCCTGTAGCCAGCCGCTGAATGTGGTGGGACGCATAAATCCACCATGAAACATCCAGGTGCCGGTATTGGAAAGCAAGAAATAAACCAGGGGAGCACTAATAGCAGCGACCGCAATATTGCGGACGTTGATTTGCTTCATGAAAATGCCAAAGAAGGTGATGCCGCCGAGGAGCAGATAATTGAGCCATTGCCCATCGTAGATGCCGGGCATATTCACCATGCCTACGCGGGTGAGGCCTTCGAAAAGAGCATCGGAAAGCAGCATCGCCGCAAGAGGTAAGGCGAAGGCCCACTTCTTATTAGTAATAACGGCACCGCCGAAAATGGCCATAGCAATCATTGGGTCGAAGCCATAGGGACGACCTGGTACGACACGATAGAGCGCAGCCGCAACTACCAGGATGGCAAAAGCTATGAGGATGGAATGTTTCTGATTCATGACTTGAGAAATACGGAGGCAAAAGTAATGGGAAACACAGGGAGGCTGCCCATTATCAAATGCCTCGTCGTTGTAAGATGTGTTCGATTTCTTTTGACCAGAGCCTGTAAGCAGCGGCATTGAGGTGGCACCCATCGGCTCGGGCAAAATCAGGATTGAGTGTACCGCCAGGTGCTATTTGCGGGTTCAGGTTGATGAAATCAAAACCTTGCTGTGCTGAAAATTGCGCCAGCGAATCATTTAGTCTTGTGATAAGCTGGTTCACGGAAACATAGTTGGCATACACCGGAGACACATGCGTAATGGCCGTAAGCACGGGCAAGGCACCGTGAGCATGAAGCTGAAGCGCAGTCTGCCTGAGGTTGGAAAGGATTATATCTGGTGGGACCTTCTGATCAATATCATTGATTCCGCCTTCTATGAACACAATACGCGGTTTTAACCAGAGCACATAAGGCACTCGGGCCAGGATGCCAGCGGTGATATCGCCCGATACACCACGAGTGGCAACATCACAGCGATTGAGCAGCTCTTGCCATTCCATTTTTTGCGTCAGCGAATTGCCCATCATTACGATGGCACGAGGCACATGGAAAAGCGTGTCGAAGTCAATCACTTCATGGAAGAAGGTATTATCGGTATAGGTGTAGGGGCGGGGCGGAGGCGCAGTCCATCGGTGCCAGAGCCTACCTGCATAATCTTCATGCAGACATACAGCAAGCAGCAAAACGAGTAAAATGATATTGCCTGCCAGCATCAGCCTGCAACGGGATTTAATATTCATGCTCGTGCCGGCCTTTATTTGACGAGTTTCATTTCTTTCAGTAGCCAGCCGGAGCCGCCGAATTTTTCAATGATAAAAAGGGTGTAGCGAATGTCCACCGAGATGTTGCGGCAGAGCGAAGGGTCGAAATGGAGATCGCTCATAATGCCTTCC
>CAYRJR010000082.1:2003-11467 GCA_964424655.1 uncultured Chitinophagaceae bacterium | reverse complement strand
CTATTGAGTGGCATATCCTGTTGTTTCTTGTTTTTACTGTTGTTCGTTTTCTGAAAGTGCTGTTGGCAATAATTCCAAAAAGTGATTGGGCAAGGTGTTCATCAGACCCCGAATTGTCGCAGGTGATGATCCATGTGTTTTTGCTGGCTGAGGTCCCAGTCGAGTTGGCTCATCGGGCCATAACGCGGGTGGCGGTCTATCAGTTTGCCATCTTTCCATTTGTCTGAAAATCGTCTTAGAAAAACCAGCAATCTGGTTTGTTCGGTCCAGAAGTCCTTTGCATCCGAATCATATAAACGGAAGATGCGCAGGGTCTTGGAATTCTTACGTGGCTTTGTGTATTTACTGGTGTAGTAAAGCTTCATAAAGGGGCCTATCAGATGGCTGTAGAAAGGCGTCCGGACAATTTCATCACCCAAAGCGATTTCTAAAGGCACCTGGCAATGAGCCAGCATTTGAGCCACAGTCATCTTGCCCCATATTGGCTGGCTCTCCGCACTGAGTGCTTCAATGCGCGAGATAAATACCGAGAGGCCTTCTTCTGTGAAAATTGATTCCATCGCTTAATTCTTCTGGCTACTGGGTCTTCTTTTCTTCAAAACTGATTAGCCAGCCAATCCCAAACCTATCCTTCAGCATCCCGAAATAGGAACCCCAGAAGGTATGTTGCATAGGCATCGTCTGCTGCCCTCCTGCTGACAAAGCCCCGTAAAGCCTATCAGCATCCGAGGCATCTTTTGCTTGCAGCGATAGTTGGATGTTGTTTCCGGGAATAAATGGACCGGACTGTGCGCCCATAGTGTCGCTGCCCAGTAGCCAGGTATGATCCCCCAAAGGCAAAGACACGTGCAAGATGCGCTGTGCAAGGGCGGCAGGAGGCGCCCCGGCTTCCCCATCAGGCATATCTCCGAAACGCGAAAACACATCGAACTCGCCACCGAATACTGACTGGTAAAAGCGAAATGCTTCTTCGCAGTTCCCATCAAACGTGAGGTATGCTTGCAGCGCAGCCATCCGGGAAGTATTTCTTAGAATTTAAAAGTTGAGGGCCGTGTGTTGTGCAAACACTGAAGGCGTCATTTGAAACCAGCCCATATGTGCTGCATAAAACCAAATAGGCATTGCAGCAAAAATGAGCGGAACGATAATCGCAAAGGCCACACCGATGCTCCGCATGGTAAGTGCATAACGATGTGTGGCGAGGCCAAAAGTCTGGAAGGCACTGAAGAAGCCGTGGGCCAGATGCCAACCCAGCGAAATGCAGCCAGCCACATAAATGACGACAACGATGATGTTGGAAAAATCTTCCGCCATCATGCTGAACAAGTCCAGTTCGCCACTGCCGAAAGTTTGAGAATAACGGTTAGGCCCCCAGAAGTTGCGCAGGTGAATAATGAGGAATAGCAGGATGAGCGTACCGAGGATGCCCATACTGCGGCTATACCAGCGTGATGTCTTCCCGGTCTTCATAGCATACCGGGTGGAACGACGACCCATGTTTTTGAACCAAAGCTTCAGGCCGATGATTGTATGCATGAGCAGGAAGACAATCAGGCCGATTTCGATGAAACGAATTACCGGATTGGTGCCCATGAAATGCGCCAGGGTGTTGAATCGGGCGCCACCATCGTTGAAGAAGATGTGCGCATTGATGTAGCAGTGGACGATTAGAAAAGTAATCAGGAACAATCCGGTGGCTCCCATGAGCAGCTTCCGGCCTACGTTGGTGGAAAAAGCGGCTTTCCAGTTCATAATCCCAGCAATGATTTTTTGATGACGAAGCGAATTTAGGTCGAAAGGCCGAAGCGTTAAGACTTAGCCAATTTGCACATGTGTCTTAGCCTTCGATGCGCAGCATATGGTTGTCCACAAGCTGGAAAAAGTGCTGGGGCTGAAAGGTTCGCCAATTATTGTATTCGTGCATCCGGATGAGCCGGTCAATCTTGAGTTGCTGGAAATCGTATTGCGTTTGTGGCGGCATGTTCACAGCCACAATCCATCCTCCGGAATCCTTGATGTCCTCATACCATTCTTCATAATACTCGGTGTCAGAGCTGTGAAAGTTGAGTACGTTTTCGGTGATGAGAATAAACTTCGCAATACCCCGCTGAATCATGGGGTCTATCACCTCCCGCTTGAGTTGCATGATGTCATTTTCAAGCGCATCATTCCATTCACCAATCAATTCCAGAATGACGCAGTTCTGGTCATAGTCTGCATAGAGCTGTTTGAGGTAAAGCGTACGGCTGCCAAACTCATCCCATTGGGGGTGGATATAGTAGTTATAGACCGCATTCGAAAATTCAAACTCACTATGCTCCCGTCCATAAAACGGCGAGCGTTCATCCTCTTCCGGATTGTAAGCATCCAGCCAGTTAAAAAAGGGTTCAATCGCGTGCATCTTTTTCTTTTTCCTCCGATGGCAAGATACAGTCAGAAATGAACCTCAGCACGGGTTTCAGTCATTCTTTAAAAATGATTTTACAGTCTTTGTAAGCGTTTGTTTTCATCACTGAAATCAAAAAAATGAGGCCACTCTTTTGGAGCAGCCTCATGTCGTCTGATAGAAAAGGATTAGCCCTTCTGTGCCGGGCCGGGTTGCGCACCGGGAGTCACATCACCCTTGATGTAAATCTCGTAGCGTTGGTTGTTGGCGCTGGCATTGCTCATGATGAATACAGTCTTTTGGAATGGACCACTCTTACCTGCGGTGTGATACGTCACTTTGATTTGGCCTTCCTTGCCGGGCATGATAGGCTCCTTGGGGAATTCAGGCACCGTGCAGCCGCAGGAGGCACTGGCAGCGGTGATGATGAGCGGTGTCTTACCCGTGTTCTTGAACTTGAAGATGTGTTCCGCATCCTTCTGGTCGGTCAGCTTACCGAAGTCGTAGGTCTCGCCGCCGATGAAGTTGAACTTGGGCGCATTCTTATCCACCGTCTGTGCCTGTGCTGGGCTGTTGCCCTGAGCGAAGGAGCCGGTAGCTGTGAAGGCCGCAAGGGCGAGAGCGAGCATTACTTTTTTCATGTCTGCTATTATTTGGTTGTTTGGTTTAGATACTTTTTCGAAAGGCAGGTAGCGAATGTATGTAGCCTCAAACGCAATTCCTGATACCTCGTTGTCAATAAAGACTGCTTTTTATGAAAATTAGTTGGTGCGCATAATGGAATTGTTTTGGGGCACCGATGTCTGTGGGGCCTGCTCTACCGTTCCTTTGAATGAAACTGTCTTTACGCCGGCATTGGTAAACACGGTCATCGTCTTTTCAAAATGTCCCGGGCGGCCCTGAGTGCCGTAAGTAGCTTTCACCATCCCTGTTTTTCCTGGCGCAATGGGTTCTTTCGACCAATCAGGAGCCGTGCAGCCACAGGAAGGTTGCACCCGTTGAATCACGATGGGTTCTTTACCGGTGTTCTTAAAGAGGAATACATGCTCTGCAGAAGGTCCTTCGGGAATAGTCCCAAAATCAAAACTTTCCGACTTGAAGTCAATATTGTCGGTGGTTAGGGTGCTAGGCTTTGTTTCTGCTTTAGCCTTTTCCTGTTGTGGGGCCTGTGCAAATGTTGCCGGTGCAAAGAGGCTGAGGACTGCCAGGCTGAGGAAGAGTTTTTTCATATCAGGCGTTTAGTTTTTTGGAAAAGGATGCTGACAAATTTAGGGCCACGTATTTCGCATCATTTTTTTTGAGCTTGTTAAAAATCAAATTTTCCCAAGAGCATAAAGCGAGCGGCCATGCAGGGTGCTAAAGGTAGGGCTGTCCTAAAATCACTGGAAATACAGGCAATGCGCCATGATACCTTTGCGGCTCGTGCATCGTTTCCTCATCATCCAGACTGCTTTCATCGGCGATGTTGTGCTCGCTACCGCTTTGATCGAAAAGCTTCGAAACTATTTCCCAAATGCTGAAATTGACTTCCTGCTGCGCCAGGGAAATGAATCATTGCTGGAAAAACATCCACAGCTAAGGAATGTGTTGGTATGGAATAAAAAGAAAAACAAACTCTGGAATTTGCTGGCCCTTGCTTTCAAAATCCGGCGCAACCGCTACACCTGTGTGGTCAATGTGCATCGCTTTGCATCCTCTGGTTTCCTGACCTGGTTTTCGGGCGCAAAGCAAAAACGTGGTTTTGCAAATAACCCTTTCTCCTGGGCCTATTCCAATAAAGTGGTGCATCAGTTCTCAAAGCCTGCTGACAGCCATTTCATTCATGAAACGGAACGCAACCAGTCCCTCATTGCCGACCTGACTGACGAAACGCCCGCCCGGCCTAAACTATATCCGGGAGCCTACGAATCCACGGCGGTCTCTTTGTTTCAGCATGGGAAATATATCTGCATTGCCCCTTCCTCCGTTTGGGCTACAAAACGATTTCCGGTGCAGCATTGGGCCTCATTGGTTGATATGCTCCCTGCCCATCTGAACATTTTTCTGCTCGGCGCAAAAGAAGATGCCTCATTGGCAGATGAACTAATTAGCCTTTGCCAAAGAAAAAATATTGAGAACCTCTGTGGCCGCCTGAACATGATGCAGAGTACCGTCCTGATGCGCGATGCAGAGATGAATTATGCCAATGACAGCGGCCCGGTTCATTTTGCTTCTGCACTCAATGCACCCATGACTGCGGTGTTTTGCTCCACACATGAATGCTATGGCTTCGGCCCGCTTTCTGACCACTCACGACTTGTAGAAGTGCAGGGCCTGTATTGCAAACCCTGCGGCCTGCATGGCTATGATGCCTGCCCTGAAAAACATTTCCGCTGCGCTCATGATCTTAATCTGAAAGAACTTTTATGGTGGATTACACCAACGATCTGAAGGCTTGCCATACCGCACTGATTGCAGGCGAAACCATTTTGTATCCCACAGACACGGTTTGGGGCCTGGGCTGCGATGCCACCAGCGAATCAGCAGTGGACAAGGTCTTTCAACTCAAAAACAGACCACGCGAAAAAAGCATGATCGTTTTGCTGGCAGAAGCAAGAGACGTACTTCAGTATGTAGCTGCTCCGCCACCCGAAATCATCCAGATTATTGAAGCTTTCGAAAGACCAACAACCCTGGTGTTTGACGGAGCGATAGGACTAGCTTCAAATGCCATAGGAACAGATGGCAGTATCGCCATCCGAATTCCTAAAAATGCCTTTTGCAAGGCTTTGATTAAACGTTTTGGCAAGCCCATCATTTCCACTTCTGCCAACTTCAGTGGCGGCCCTGCTGCTGCTTTTTTTGATGAAATTGATGATGTCATCAAGTCGGGTGCAGGTTATGTAGTGCGATACCGCCGAGAGGACAAAACCCCACATAGTCCTTCGCGTGTGCTGAGGATGCATGATGACGGCAGCTTCGATGTGCTGAGGGATTGAACAGCCTTAGGCAGCCACATTTTCTATTGTTGCAACCGTTTATTGATTCCCTGGCAAGGGCAGACTGACAATGAATGTTGTGCCTTCGCCTAGCCTGGTTTCAAAACGAATGCTGCCGCCCCAGCTTTCTATTATCTGCAGACTCATAGCCAGCCCAAGCCCGGTGCCCGAACTTTTTGTAGTGAAATAGGGAGTGAATAATTTCTCCTGCAGCTCCGGCAAAATACCGCTGCCATTATCCGCAACGCGAACCGTGGCTTGCCCGGATTCGTTCACAAGACTTAATACAATCCGTCCGGCCCGCTCCTTAGGGATTGCTTGCGTGGCATTCTTAATCAGGTTGGTCAACACGCGCACCATCTGACTGCGGTCTGCCATCACCACAACTGGTTCTTCCCAAAATTGAAATTCAATGCTCAGGTCAGGCTGTGCAGCAAAAGGCTCTGCCACATTCCGGATGAGTGGGCCAAGCTCCAGCATTTCCATTTTGGAAGGCGCCATACGGGCAAACTCACTGAACTCAGTAGCAATGACAGAAAGGTTATTGATCTGCTCCAGCAAAGCCTTGCAAACACGCTCCGCCATAGCCATCGCATCGGGTTCATGAGAAGCTAATGCACGCTCCAATCGCTGCACATACAAGCTCATGGGAGTGAGCGGATTTTTGATTTCATGCGCCACCTGCCGGGCCATCTCCCGAAAGGCACTCTCGCGTTCATGCCGCGCCAGGAGGGCCACACTTTCTTCAACCTTACTGGCCATTTTATTGTACTCTGAAACCAACACGCCGATCTCATCATCATAAGGCCAATGCAGCGGCTCATTCTGATGCAGACTAAGTCGGCCAAACTGACGAATCATCATGTCGAAGGCACGGGTCATCCAGCGCGACATGAAATAGGCCAGCAATGCGGAAAGCAATAGCGCCGCAGCATAGAGGTTAATCAACGTCACAACCACGCTGGAAATTTGTTCATCCAGGTCGCGCTGCGCATAGAATAAGGGTACATTCAGATAGCCCACCGTATTGCCCCCTTCGACCCGTAGTGGAGCATAGCTGCTTTGGTATGTGAGGCTCCCGATTCGCTCCAGCTCCGTATTCATGGGGCGAGGCTTGTGTTGAAAAACAGAAAGCATATCAAAGTGCATGACAGGTGCCAGCAGGTTTTGATTGAAAATGGCAGGCTGGGTCGTATTGATAAGTTGCCCCTGCGCATCGAAGAGGTTGAGGTCTATTTTCTGGGCAGATGCAAGCTGATTTAGGAAATATCCAAACTCGGAAGACTTGGCTTTCCCCTCCCATTCTTCAGGGTTTTGGTCTGCGCCTTGCTCTTTCATCCATTGCTGAATGCTGCGTGTGAGCAATTGCATCATGGACTGTCTGTGGTCGCGTTGGTTGTCGTCATAACGCTGACGCAGGAAAAGAATCGTCACGATGCCGATACCTACAAACGCTACTGCTACCACACCCAGGATAGAAAGCTGTAGCCTTCGGCGCAGTCCAATGCCACTCAGAGACCGGAATGGATTGGCAAGACTTCCATCCCACTGCCTGAGTTGCCGATACATCCAGGCTATCGCCAATAAGGAAAAGCGCAGCAGCAATAAGCAGGAAAAAAGGGTAAGCGCTTCTGTCCAGGTGTTGAAACGCCGCCAGACATACACGTTCCGGTAGGCATCCGGCTTGTAGATAAGTGTGGAAGCATCCTGGCTCGGGCGTTCGCGATAGACTTGTGTGGAAGAATCAAAAGCGATGTAAAATGGGAATGGATAATCGCTGGTCTGAGCCACCAGTCTGCCTCCGGAATAGATTGCATAGGAATAGCCTGCGGCCTTCTCAGCCTGATTGACGGTAGCCGGTTGCAGCAACTCTGGCAATACCGTTTCAGAAACAATTTTTTTCTGCTCAAGGTCCGCCACCAGCGTACCTAAAAGATTTCCAAGGCTGTCCTCTATGTTAGCCAATGCGAGGTACAAGTGATCATTGGTCGTCGCTTCGCGATAATAGAGATGCCTTGCCGTGCGGGAAGGCACCGAACGGTCCTTGATGGCGAGGAAGGCATCCAGCCTGCTGCTGTCCGGGTTCATCAGGGGACGACCTTCGGCATCGAACAGGAAAATATGTGCCTGATAGGCTCCCAACACGTCATTCAAATAAAGAGTAGTCAGGCGTTCGTCTAATGCTTTTCGTCTGCGTTCAGTTGGCTGGCTCAGGAAGCCAATTAGTGCTGTATCACCTTTAATTCTCGGGAAGACTTTGCTGAAGTTGTACTCCATGGCATCGTCATGCCGGGAGGCGATATGTTCGGCAAAATGCCTGCGGGCTGTGGCTTCCCGCTGACGTGTGAAATGCAGGAGCAGCACCGTGAGCAAGGCACAATGTGTCATCGCCCAAAAAACATCCCACACACCCGGCAACCCTTTTTTATGAGCTGCAGCCCAATCTGTAAATAATGCAAACAACAGCCATCCGGTCACCAGCAACTTTGCTGCATCCGGAAGCATAAAGCCTGTCAATCCCCAGGCTAATACCAGGCTCAGCATAATGACCAGCGCTCGTTGCCATATCTCTGGCAGCAATTGCAAGAGGCAATTCCGCACCACACGCAGGAGCAGGAGCAGCATACTCAGCAAGAGCACGACAACCAGAATGCCAGTCAGGCTGCTGCCGGTGAGCGATGAAATATGTGCCCGGTCAAAAGGTATCAGTGAATCGAGCACCAGACTTTTCACCAGCCATAAAAACAAAAGACCTGCAGCAAACAGCCCGGTAGCAGCTAAAAGCGACACCAGCCAACGCAACCATCCCGGCCATTTCAACTCATCAAAATGCAGACGAGGCACTATGAATAGTATCAACCAAAGGCAAGCCAGCACATGCAGCAACAAATCCCCTAAAGAAGGCAGCGAAGCACTGGAAGCATAGAGGCGTGGCGAAAACAATTCCGACTCTGAGATATGAAATGGCGGGCCGTAAATCATCAGAACAGCCCGAAAACCTATTGCCAATGCCAGCACCATCAACGCAGGCCAGGCCAGGCCGGCACGCAACGCAAATAGGGAGAGCCAACGCTGAAGCCAGATAGCCAAAAGCACCAGGGACAAGAGCCAACACCATACTATCCATCCCGCAGGAGGCATGGGCAGGCTGCCCGCCGGCACCGGACTAAGCCAGGCGACATTGCCTCCCTGAGGAGCCAAAATGGGCACAGCTCCTGGCAATGCCGAATCTGAAAGCCGTAGTTGGGGATCTATTATTGGGCTCGCCGCATAGCCCGACTGCAAGTACTCATTGTTGAAAGGATATTGCCACTGGATAGGAAACAATACCCGAAGTGAGTATCCCCTGGGCATCCAATTTTTTCGCAGCTCAAAGCCATAGTAAACGCTGCTGTTGATGGTATATATCTGCCCTGTGTGCCCCATGCTGTCCGGCGGCAACACACTGATGGTATTCCAGGCACTGAGGCTGTCGCCCTGAAAGGCAAAGACAAAAAAATCCTGTTTCGATAAGCTTTGAGAAACATCCGGGCTTGCCATTCCCTGCATCCAGTCGCGTAAGACGGAGCTGCGTTGCTCCCATTGTTGCCAATGTTGTTGCCGAACGCTGAGGTCTTTGCTGATGAGGCTGGCTGCTCCTTCCGGGTTCCGCCCTTTCGTTTCCTGTCCCGACCCCCATGCTGCTACTAGCCATAAGAGCACAGCGAATGCCAAAGGCAGCCAGAGCAGGGATTTGCGTAGCCAGGGAGTTCGCATAAGTGCAACAGAAAATTATTGCCAGACGATGGCCTCAAATTACGTGCTGCTCTTGCAAGACCCGAATAGGAATCACAAATGAAAAATGGATGCACCTTCAGGAGTAGCCCATACTTCATTAGCATTTGCCCTGCCCAGATACCGGAGTTCGCCTAATTAATTTTCATGCAATACAATTCCAAAAAAATAACTGCTAAGACTCCGCTTCGTCTATGGGGCGGGTCTGACGCCACCAGAAAAAGCCGACAACGCCGAGGATACCCAGTGGTAAACCCAGGAGATAAATAATGCCCTTATTGAGGCCTCTCGCGCTGTTTTGGTCCAGTTCAGATGCGGTCTTGGTG
>CAYRJR010000082.1:0-1993 GCA_964424655.1 uncultured Chitinophagaceae bacterium | reverse complement strand
GAACAAGAAGCCTTTACAAGTAAAAAGGTGAAATCATCAGGTAGATAATCGGGCCACTGATGCTTACATAAAGCCAGAGTGGGAAGGCCCAGCGCGTCAATCGTTTGTGCAGGGCATATTGCCCGGTCAGCCCACGATAGACACTAAAAAGGATGAAAGGCAGGATGACAGCAGCCAGCAGAATATGAGTGTACAGTAGTACGAAGTAGCATGTACGATACCATCCCGTCCCTCCGAAATGGGTGTCGCCGGCAAGGATATGATGCGTGACATAAGATATCAAAAACAACACCGACAATGCCATCGCAGCAAACATGGCATTGCGGTGCGCCCGGTATTGCTTGCGGCGCACCAGCACATAAGCCATTATCAAAATCAGAGAAACACAAGTATTGATGATGGCATTGGCTGCTGCGAATATGTGCACATCAAACCCCAGTGAATGGCTGTCTATTCCCAATGCTTTGTTGAGAGGATGCAGCGAGGCAACCACCAGAAATACCAGCACAGAAAAGGCAATGATGAGACGACGGGCGAGCTTATCGTTCCGCTTCATCGCCGGTGGAGGAAAATTCTGATTCTGGCCCTGATCCTTCCTGGCTGTATCCTCAGCTTGCCTGTCGCGAGTCACCATGATTTTTTAAATAATCTTCCCTGCAGAACAAAATGATGCTATTTCTTTTCCATTGCTAACAGGCCGAGGTCATTTGCACAGCGAATGATTTCATTGGTGTCAAGGCCATCATAATAGCCCCGTATGTAACGGTTTTCATCCAGCAGGATGATTTTCTGAGTGTGTATGAAATCATCAGCGCCGCCATTTCCATCCGGCACGGCAAGATGTAGTTCCTGTCGCATCCATTGGTATATATCTTTTTTATCGCCCGTCAGAAACCACCAACGATTTTCATCCGCACCTGCCTGTTGTGCATATTCGCGAAGCACAGCCGCGCTGTCGTGTCCCGGATCCACAGTGATGGAAATAAACTGAACCATCGTATCATTTTGCTTCATGGGCTTCTTGTGAAATGCATATTCGAGTTGATGCATTTGCTGGGTAAGTCGCGGACAGTAGTCGGTGCAGCGGGTAAAGATGAAGTCAATGGCAAGCATCTTTCCCCCCAGGTTTTTGTTGAGTGAAATATGATCGCCAAATTGATTCACCGCCAGTAGGTCAGCAACGGGCTTCAGTTTGCCCTGCTGTTGCCACTGTAAGGCCTGTTTGGCCGGGATAGGCCGACTGCCCGCATAAAACACCGGCATCTCCAGCTTGTCTTTGCCCAGCGACTTTGCCAACACATAAAAGAACAGCGGCAGCAAGATTGCTACCGCTGTTACGATAAAGATTGAAATGATTCTTGAGGGCTTCCCGGCCATTGGATTGAGTTCAAAAAAAACCGGGGGCAATTGGCCCCCGGGTAAAAGACTTAGGGCAACATGTAATGGATGCCGCTACTGTGGTTCATATGGAGCCAGAAGCCTCCATCAGCCAGGAAGGCGATGATAAACCAGATGAACAGTGTGAGCGGAATCATAATCGTGATGATCATGTTTCTTGTTTCATCACCTAAGTGCATAAACACCTTCACGATGTAAGCTGCCTTCAGTAAAGTCATGATCAGAAAGAGCGCTGAAGTGACGGCGCGAGGCACACCCACATGGTGGCCCCATAGGCCCAGGACTACTTCCAGCGCCGTGATGATGGTCAGGAAGATGGTGACTTTGATGATGCGCTTTACCTGCTTTTTGCTCCCCTCGCTATTGATATCGGCGCCATGATGTTCGGCCATCAAGCCCGAATAGAGCTTGCTTTGATCGCCTTGATACAGGGCATCAATATCTACGTGTGATTGGTGCTGGGTATTCATGCTATTGCTGGAGTTGTCGTGGTATTAATCAGAGTTGCGAAAGAAAAGAGCGGGCAATCAAAGGAGATAAAAACAGGTGAATACAAATACCCAAACCAGATCCACAAAGTGCCAGTACAATCCGA
>CAYRJR010000081.1:0-11660 GCA_964424655.1 uncultured Chitinophagaceae bacterium | reverse complement strand
TCCAAATACGCGGTCGGCGAGTTGAACGAGTTCCCCGCCAGCGATGGCTGCACAAAAAACCAGGATACCCGGACTCCGCATCAGGGTATGAAACAGCAATCCTATGCGGGAAGACATGCCTTCTGTTTCATTGCCCCATTGGTTGAACAGCTCGGGGCGTGCATTATGCAGGATGATGTAAAAACACAGATAAATGCCAAAAAGCAAAGTGGCGAACAACACATTCTTAAATGGGAAAGCCAGGTTCCAAAGCAGGAGCCTGCGGGAATCTTTTTTGTTAGGGAAGATGCACTGTTGGTGTATGTGTTGTTGGCGTTCATCATCGAGGCATTCGGGGAGGTTGTGGGTCAGGTGCAGGAAAGCGCCGCCGCCACCGGCAGTAATGAATTGATGGCCGTTGTTGTCCCCTTCCTTTTGATAGCGGGAATATTGGTGCAGATCGCCGGTGAGGGTAGCAGCCAGTTTCAGTGGATGCCCGGTAAGCCCTTTTTCATCGCGGATATAACGCTCGACAAAAAAGTTCAGCTTGTCGAATGAGCGGTTCCTCCGAATCATTTTGGCATACACCCAGGCAGGTTCTGCGGTCAGCAGGATGACCCGGTCGCCGGTCTGCATTTCATCTCGGGCTATCTGCCGGAAGTATTCGAGTTGGGGGGTGTCAATGTCCGAATTGAGTTGGATGTCGGTAGCCCAGACCCAATAGTTGTTGGGCAAGGGTAATGCGAAATAACTGCGGGTCTGCCGGGTGGCCCAGATGCCGATATGCCGCTGCTGGCAAAAGAGCTTGATGAAATTGCCCAGCCCGTCATACCAGTCGTGGTTGCCTGGGATGGCATACAGATGCGGGCTTTGCTCAGACTGGATATAATCGGCAGGGTCTTGAGTTGCCGCTTCGAAAGGCACCCTAAACTTATCTGTATAGGCATCCAGGGTAGGGAAGGGATACACTTCATCGCCGCCGAAGAGCAAAATCTTACCTCTTTTCGTCAGGAAGTTTTGCCTGCTGCCATCCGCAGCTTCCCATTCCAGGTTCAGTTCTTTTTGGGTGACGCATCGGGCTACTGCAAAAGTGGAGTTGAAGCCATCGCCGGTGTCGCTCACTACATCTATCCAGATATCATCTTGTGCTTCGCAATAGGCCTTCCGGAGTGCCATACGTTTGCCCTCTATGTCCACATGGATATCGAGAGCTGCTTCAAGCTCACGCCGATCCGCATAGTTGCCAAAAGTGCCTGAGATGACCGCTCTCAGCCCAATATTGAGCAGCATTTTGGGATGGTACCAGTTCACCATCCTGGCTTGTTTGTATTTCTGAAATTGGGGCATAAAACCAGGGTTTATTGGAATAGTCTGTGCATCATCCGCAAACGGCTAAGGCCTTTTTTGCCAGATTCCAGCTTGCCCATGACGGAGCAATGGAGTGCATTCCGAATCCGGTTTATGATGGGTTGAGAAAATGAGTAGGTTTTTGTTACACCGGCAGTATCTGTAAGGCTAAGCTTTGCCTCTTGAAAATCCAAGCCCAGGAAAAACCTCCAGGCCCTGCCGCCTTGCAGCATCAAACTGATGTGAATAGTGCTTCCGCCATCATCCACCGAGAAGTCTGCGATTAGTTTTCCCTTGCCTCCATTTCTGAGTGAAGTATTGTAGCAGCAAATGCTGGTTCCATCTCCAAGCTGCAAGACACCGGAGCAGCGCAATACAGGCCCCTGATCGGTTTGGTAGAAAAATATGCCGAGCCGAAGTTCCAACTGACATTGCCTGCCCTGCCATTCGGCATGGCCCCTGAATTGTTGTCGGAAATGCAGCAGCGCATCTGATTCGCGCATCAGAGTGGCCCGCTCATAATTGGCCCATTCAAATGTTTTCTTATCCGCCAGGCAGCGTCGTGTGTCTGCATAGCCGAGGGCGATGAGTGTGTCTGCATCTATTTTTTTCAGAAAGAAATCCGGGTCCAGGGGTAGTGGAAACTCTGGCTTGATGATTTGAAGTTCCAAAGGAGCAAGCCCCGACTTCACCCGCAACAAATTCGCCTCCGACAGCTTTTGCAATTCGCGAATCACGCCGGCATTGGCACTTATT
The DNA here is from genome assembly GCA_964424655.1 of uncultured Chitinophagaceae bacterium. Classification (GTDB taxonomy): domain Bacteria; phylum Bacteroidota; class Bacteroidia; order Chitinophagales; family Chitinophagaceae; genus UBA1952. The sequence continues at coordinate 9,578 of CAYRJR010000081.1, read as the reverse complement.
TCAATCATGCAGACATACTCGTTGAAATAGCCTTTCCGGTATTGAGGCGTGTTGCCGATACACCAAACCAGCCAGATTTCTTCAGCACCACGATGAAGGGCTTCCAGCATGTTGCAGTCTTTGATCCATACCGAATCTGTGTACCAGTCAGCGCCGATTTTGATGGCCGGCATAAACATGGGCAACGACATGCCCGCAATCAGATGATCCGTGCTGATGCTGGTGTGTGGTATGCTCTCTACTTCCTTTTTTGAAAAATTACAGAGGTTGAATGTGGCATCGAAATCAGTGTTGTTGCGTATTCGGTCCGCATCAATGCCCAATGCGGGGAAGATAGCTTCGCGAATGCCTGATGCGCCATCGCCAAACTTCAGGCTAATGCCTTTCTTCCGTCCGGGAATAGCACCCAGGAAGCCACGAAGTTTCAGGTTCCGCCACCTTTTTGCTGCTTCTGCAGGTGTGATACCGCTGGCTGCCATAGCCGTGCCGAAGATGCCGCCGGAGGTGCCATCCACATGGTCGAATACCAGGCCGGCTGCTTCCAAAGCCTGCATCACTCCCGCATGATATGCCAGCCGGACTCCACCGCCAGCCAGCACCAGCGAACGATGGCAATCAGTATTTCGGCTGAATAATGGCATCTGTCTTTTTTTTAAAAAAATCTTAGTGGAAAGTCTGAGCTATCTTTTTTTCAGGCTTAGGAGTTCTGATGTTGGATAGCTGTGTTCGCCACCTCTCTTTGTACATAAATATTGCGCCGGGCATAAAAGAATATCAGCCCCCAGGCGATTAATTCATACACTAGAAACGCCAGCATCCAGGTGCTGGGATGACCGTCAATGATCAGGGAACAAACCCTGGCAGCAATACCACAACCCATAATACTCAGATAAAGCAGGCTGAATTTTTTCTGGCTGAAAATCTCATGCACGAATGCCACGCAGATGATGCCAAAACCAAGTTCCATTGCGCGCAGGAAACGATATTGAGCGAGCATATTGATGCGTTCATAATCGGGCAATAGCGACACGTCCATGTGGTACAACCAGCGATGGTCGAACCAGGGATTGATGAAAGCACCCCAGAAGCCGGCTACACACACCAGCCCGATATATCCCCAGAAGGCAGCTTGGGCAATTCTTTTCATGGCTCATCTTTCATGCGCAGGAATAGGAATATCAACACCGCAGACAATAAGTCGAAACTGGCTACAGCAGCGGCCAGGGGTGCGAATAAGCCTTTGGCAATGCCGATAAATACAGCTATGGATGCCCCTGCTTTCTGCAAACCACACCAAAAGATGGCCGCACGGCTGCTCTGTTCACTATATAATGCCTGAAGAAGCAGGCCGCCAAACAGAAACATGAACATGCCCACGATGGCAAAAAAATGCCGGGTCGTAGGCGTGACTGCAGCACCTACAATATGCAACACAAAGCCGGGTGCAAAGACCTGTATCAGGCCCGTAGCCACTGTGGCAAGTGCAATGAGCAATAAGACTATTCTGAGCTTCGGCTTCATAGCTGGGAAGATTTTGCGGCAATCCTTGCCTGACGTGCTTTGGCCAGAAAGAAATACATCGTCACACACCACATGAAGGCCAGAATGACGAAGCGGACATCATTGAGCATCATCCAGCGGTGCAGCAGATTTTGCAGCTCGGTGGCATCATGCACACCCGCCTTGAAAATATTGTTGATGTCTTCAATCCATTTCTGTTGCACAATCACCGGCACCAGTAAGCCCGGTATCCAGAGCAAGGGCACCCAGCGCAACTTGGAATGCCATTCAGAAATCAACATGATCACTAAGGCCACTGCCATGATGGGAATGGTGATGAAGAAATACTTTGTGGCAGTAGTCGTCTGTGGTATGATGGCATTGTAGTAGGTGTCCACCGTCAGCGTGCTGGGATAGTGTGGAAACCAGAAAAAATGCAGCGACCAGAACATGCCTAAATACACCGATGCACAAAACATGACATAGGCATTGTTGAGGTCCAGAAGCGTTTGTTTGGTACTTGCGTTCATAATATGGATGGTTTGGGTGAGCTAAATAAGATGACAGATGCTCGCAGTAAGGGTCAAATCTTAAACTGCTGATAGTCGGTGATAGCGGGTGGTGGCAGCCAACGCTCGCTCAGCCCAAGATTGATGACGCTCTCAAAACCTTCAGGTGTCACCTGCGAAGGCATCTTGTCATAGGTGATAAACCAGTTTTCGAAATAATCATCCAGCACACCGTAAGCCGAAGGCATAAACAGCGTGAAGAAAGGCTTGGACGAAATGTTCAGCTTCCGCAGATGAGCCACACGGGGATGATCGCCGATATACAACGAACCCCTCGCAGACTTACCCAGGCACACACCCGCCTTCGCCTTGAAATAGATATATGAGGCCATCAGCATGTTGCGGAAATGACTATAGTTCGTCGCACCCACATTCACCGGTAGGATGATCCGCTTCGGCTTCTCGATTTCTATTCGGAAAGCAAACTGCCCGTCTTGTTCATATTGAGCAGACACTTGCGTACCGTGATCCACAAAATCCAGGTTTGCCTGATGCTTTGGCATGCCCCAGATTCCCTTCCCGCCCTTCACCGAAATCTCCGTGCTCACCGGTAGGTCCAGGATAAACTGCCCCGTGCCATAAGACTTCATAAATATGGCTGGAAGCAGTGCCGGTGCAGGTTTTCGCCCATGTGTGCAAGCCAGAGCTATGCTATACTCGATATACTTCCCGATGGTCGTGTCTATATAATTCACCACCGTCACCATAAACACTGCCTTGCCATTAGGCATTCGCAATGGATGCAGTTCATTGCCCGGCAACAGCGCTGCAGCCTGCCCGGCATCACAGAAACAGCCAGCCATATAAGCAGGCGTTTGCCTCGCCTCTACAGGTAGCGAAAACGGGATGCCATCCACCAGCGAAAAGCGACCCGTATAGCGTTTGATTCTTTTCGGAATACTCATAACCCTGGTTCGTTTCAGTTGTCAGAAAAAATGGTGGTCAGTCAGAATCATTTTTTTTGTTTGTCAGCTTTCGAAACCCGATGAAACATCCGTTGCGACGCTCCGTTCATCAGGATTTCGCTACTCGTCTTTTCCCTTCAGCTACAGGTCCGACTCAGTGCTGCAATTCTTTTACAATCGTAGGAAACACATCCCGGGCCGCATCCTTCCCTAAGAATATATCCAGATGGCTGTAGTCTTCCCATTCATGCAACGTGTGATACCCGCTGCGTAAAGCATCGAAATACTGAAAGCTTCTCACCTGGCTTTCGCTACGGAAACACTTATTCTTCTTCCCCGCCAGGAAAGCAAAGCGGGCATTCGTTTTCGGCTTCGCTGCCGAATAGTCCTGGCTGCCATCCGCAGACACCAGATGGCCCTGTCTCACACAACGCCTGATTTGTTCAAAAAAACGAATCGGTACCGGGCCAAACTCAGTACGGATCCATTGTTTTGTCTGTGGGTTCAGGTTTGGCAATTCCCATAACGCAGCATGACCGGCACCATACACAAACGACACCATCTTGCCCACTTTCGTGTCGTCCTCATGGTGTGAGAGCATCACGATGTCCCGGATACACTTCGCCGTAAAATCCGGTGCCTCATCGCCCCAGCGCGGATTCAGATAATCCGTTGCAGGCTTGATAAAAGGCAGAAACCATTTCAGTTTAAACTGCGACCAGGAAGGAATAACCGGATGCAGCGACACAGCATTCGACACAATTGTCTCCACCTGTGGCACCAGGCCCAGCACCGCTGAAATCATGAAGCTGGTGGAGCCCTGGCAATGGATGATTGCCTTGATTTTCGAAGCACCTGTCAGGCGGCACACTTCCGCTACTGCGGCAGGATGGTCATATTGTGCTGCCAGGTCCAGATTCCATTCATTGGGTTTGCAGAGGATGCTGCCACGCCAGTTCTCAAGCCACACATCGTAGCCTTCATATTTTAATACCTGAATGAGGTTGGTATCGTTAGGCGGATTGAAAATATTACCCCGCACGCCTGCGCCATGCACCAGCAACACAGGACCTTTTGTGGCATCTTGTCCATCACTTACACGTTGCAGCAGACATTCGAAGCCATCATAGGCCAAAAAAGGATAGGGTTGAAACATGTAGGGAGTATAGTGTTTACACCCGTGAAGTTAGACTGCCAGACAATATGATATTCGTCAAAACTCTTGAGTGAAAAGATTTGCAGCCCGCCAGTTTTCAACAAGCGCAAGCATCCTCACTGCAAGCAACAGTCTGGGCTTCCAGGCCTGATTCCACAATGAATGAAACTTAGATGCTGCTGTTTAATCATGAAGCACCTCTGGCAGTTCCTGGCCATCCGGCACAAAGCGTAGAGAGATGGAATTCACGCAATGCCGTGTGTTTTTCGCTGTGAACCGTTCTCCGTTGAAGACATGCCCCAGGTGGCCGCCGCAGTTCCGGCAAAGAATCTCAATGCGATGCCCATCAGCATCCGTATGGCGCTGTACGGCATTTCCAATTTCATCATCAAAGCTGGGCCAGCCGCATCCGGAGTGGAACTTGTCTTTGGAGCGATAGAGTGGTGCATTGCAGCGCCGGCAGAGATAAGTGCCAGTCGCCTGATTGTTTTCATATTCACCAGTGAATGGCATTTCTGTGCCTTTGTGCAGTAAGACACGAGCTTCTTCTGGGCTGAGATTATTGTAGGCCATGAGCTTTGATGTGTGGATTTAGGATTCCTGAACGGCGAATTAGTCGGAGCATTTTGGGAAAGCTTCGGGGAATAACGCCTGATTGATTTGGATACTTCGCTCAGTTGTCTAATTTAGCGCCGCTCCAAACAAATTCACTCACAAACAAAACAGAACTTCTGTGGCGTACGACAATTTCGGTTACAACTCCGAAGGACGATCCAACGACAGCATTTTTTCTAAACGAATCAAAGCCGGTAAGCGCCGCACCTATTTTTTCGATGTGCGTGCCACCCGTGGTAATGACTTCTTCATCACCATCACGGAAAGCAAAAAGCGGTTTGAAGATGGTGGCTACGACCGCCACAAGATGTTTCTCTACAAAGAAGATTTCAACAAGTTTCTGGCAGGCCTTACTGAGACTATCAACTACGTAAAGACAGACCTGATGCCAGACTTCGACTTTGATGCGTTCAACCACGACAACGACGAAGAATATCATGCCCAGCGCGATGCCAACAACATGGCGCCCATCCAAAATCAGGACTACAACACTGTACTCCCCGAGGCTATTATTGAAGAGCAGCCCGCTAACCTGAACGAGCCCAACGATACCATCGTGGAGGAGTGGAAGATGTAGTCTTCCTGAGCCGAAAAGATTAGCTGCCTCCGGCGGCTTTTTTTATGCCTGTCTGAGGCAGCCTTCCAAGATTTTTTCTGGTAAAAAATCTAAAGGACAAATCCTACCATGCTTTTGTAGCAGCGGCTTATTCATCATGCGTTGCGCCGAAGTTGCTCATGATTTCATGCAGCACTTTCAGGCGAATGGCAGACCAGTCCTTGCTGCTATCGCCAGCAGGTCGCTCGAAGTTCATAGCGAAGAAGTAGGGGTAATTCCGAACTCCTGTTTTATTCATACTCTTTTCGGATTCCTTTACTCGTCGGATATGTTCCAGATAGCCTACAATCCAATAGATGTCTGTGCCCCGATCTGTGCGTCCGAGACCTGTCTTAAAGTACCAACGGTTGTTGTTGGAATCTTCGCGCAGGAGCATAGCACGGGTCATGCTTTGGCTGCGCACCAGGAATGGTAGTTCATCGAAATAGAGTTTGCGGATGAAGCCTACCTGCTCATCTGCGGAAATCCTAAGAGCGCCATCGAGCCAAAATGAATCAGGATTAGAGCCAATCTTTTCATTGCCATATTTCACCGTGTCGAGGAAGTGTTGCATGTATTGCCTGCCCACCCGATGAGCCAGCACTTCGAAGAAAGGTTCATTACTCACGCGCAAAGCTTCACGCAGATTCATTTCCTTGTCCCATTCTGGCCTGCGGTGGATGCCATCCCAGGGAATAACTGTGGTTTCATCGCGGGCTGCACCTGTTTCTAAAGCAGCCAGTGTGATAAACGTTTTGAAAGTAGAAGCTGGCAGGAACCGCTCGATGCAGCGATCCCGGTTATAGACGTGCACCCGTTCATGGGTGTGGTCGCTGAAGATGAAGCAGGCACTGTCAATGCCATATTGGGCAAACGTCTGCTTCCATTCCGGATGTTCTACGATATGGGCATCATTACCACAGGAGGCAAATAAGAAAATGATGGAAAGAAACAGGGCAATGCGCATGGAGAAAATGCTTGGGTGGTCGCGAATTTAGGCCGATGAAAAAAGGCTTCAGGCTTGTTTTCTTGTTTAGTCGAACGATTGATTGCTGGTGGCAGCAAGTTTCACCAGATGTTCATATTCGGTTGCATTCAGGTCGTTGAAGAAATAATGTATCGGGTCAATCTTTTCGCCATTTCGAATCACTTCATAGTGGCAATGCGGGCCGGTGCTTTTACCTGTGTTCCCGACCCAGCCAATGACTTCGCCGCGTTTGACGCGCTGGCCCTCTCTTACTTTGATGCGTACCATATGACCATACAAAGTCTCGTATCCATAACCATGGTTGATGATGACGTGATTGCCGTATCCCTTTTCGTCATACCCCTTGTAGCTAACGGTTCCATTGCCAGTGGCGTAGATAGGCGTTCCCAGGGCACAACTAAAGTCAATTCCAGTATGCAGTTTGGGTGTTTTATAAATAGGGTCAATACGGTAGCCGAAGCCAGAAGCAATATGACGCAGGTTTTTGTTGTTGACGGGTTGAATGGCAGGGATAGAAGCCAGCATTTGCTCTTTCGTTTCCACGAGATGTTGCAGCGTATCGTAGCTTTTGTTTTGTATGGCTATCCGATGCCGGAGTTGTTTCACCTGTTCCCGGAGTGAAGTAATCAGGTCATCATTGCTTAGGTAAGCGAAGCCTGCCATCCGGATGCTGCGCCCTTTGCCATTTCGAATGCTGTCGGGTAGGGGAGCCGCTTCAAAAATGCTCCGATAGATGTTGTTGTCACGCTGCTCCAACTCTGTCATTTCAGTTCCTAATTGGGACAGGTTGTTCCTAAGGGTGCCATATTCTTCTCGTAGTTGACTCAGATTTTGCGCTGAGCGTTTCTCGCCGGGCGAAGGCAGGAAACGATAAGCAACTGCCAGCATGATGAGCGCAGTGACCGTAGAAGCTGAGATGAAGCCGAACACCCGAAGCAGCTTTGCACGCAGCGGCAACACGAATTTTTCAAAACTGTTCGTGCTGGTATTGTAGAAATATTTTCGGGCTTTTCGCAAAGGCTGCCTTTGTCTTGGGGCCGCAAAAGTAAGGGCGGCTATGGGGCGGCCTGGGCCAGTGAAAAGGATTTAGCAATTCGCCTGTTATGCGATTTCGCGCAATCTTTTCCAGAAAAAAATCTTTGTAGCTTGAGGCGTGCTGTACTGGCAAGGCATTCAAGTTTCCCTGCGCGCCGTCTATCGTTTTTTGCCGGTGCAACTACTGTTCCTGCACGGGCGCAAGTATCAGTTGCTGCTCATATTTTGGGTGATTCTCTTCCTGACCGTTCAGGGAAGTTTTGCAGAGCATTTTGGCGCAAACACATTGTTCCTGGCTCCTGAATATTTAGGCAAGATTAATTTCCTCAGTATGTTTCTTCTGGGGAGTGCTATGGGCATTTTTGTGATGTCCTGGCATATCACCACGTTTATCATCCACAGCAAGCGGATGCCTTTTATTGGCGCCACCCGCCAGGCATTTCTGAAGTACTGCATCAATAATTCACTGCTCCCGCTGAGCTTTTTTATTTATTACAGCATTATCTGCCTTCGCTTTCAACGCTTTGATGAAGGTGCTGGATGGGATGGTGCGTTGCTGCTCCAGGTTGGTTTCTACCTCGGTCTGCTGCTAATGGTGCTGATTTCATTCGCTTATTTTTTTCGTGTGGGTCGGGACTTACTGAAAACCGTATTGGCCACCATCACAAACCCTTCCCACTTGCGGGGCATAGTGCCATATGATGCGCTTGACTTTGAGTTCGACATGATTCAGGCGGACACATTCCTTACAGAAACGCTCCGCATAGAGCATATTGAACAGTTGGAAAAATATCACCCTCGCCTGCTCAATGCCATCCTTCGCCGCCACCACCGCAATGCTACTGCTGCCACAATTTTTGCATTAGCGCTCCTGTTGCTGATGGGCATTTTTATGGATGAGCCACTGCTGCGGATTCCTGCCGGAGCTGGCTTCTTAATGTTGTTTGCCGTATTGATGGGTATCGTTGGCGCTGTAAAATATTTCCTTAGAAGCTGGGAAGTTTTTGGCTGGTTCCTCTTCCTTTTCGCTATGGGTTGGTTGGTGAATCATCACTTATTCGACCTGCGCTCGGTGGCCTATGGATTGGATTATCACACTTCGGAAAAACCGGCTTACAATTACACGGCACTCAAAAAGCAGTTCACTCCTGAGCGATTTGAGGCCGACAAGCAGATGGGCATTGCGCACCTGAATGCCTGGAAGGCCCGTCAGTCAGAAACACAGCCTCCACTGGTGATTGTAACGGTGAGTGGTGGTGGCTCCCGCTCCGCCTACTGGACTTTCCGGGCCTTGCAATATGCCGACAGTCTGAGTGGTGGCGACCTATTTAAAAGGACGGCTTTAATCAGTGGTGCCTCAGGAGGCATGCTGGGCGCTGCCTATTGGCGGACTCTGCACCTACAGGCTATGTTGGGTAAAATTCAGTCCCCTTATGCCTCAAAATATCAGGCTGGCATCGGAGAAGATTTGCTGAATGCAATCATATTTTCTTTCGTTGCGGTAGATGTCATTTCTCCTTTCAATCGCGTAAAGCTTTCCGGATATCGCTACACAAAAGATCGCGGATATGCGATGGAACAGGATCTCTTTCATAATACTTATGGTGTGCTCGGTGGAAGCCTGGCCGATTATGAAAATGACGAAAAATCAGGTCGTATCCCACAGCTCATCATTAATGGTACCATTGCTAATGACGGACGAAAGCTCATCATGGCTGCGGCCCCAGTTAGTTATCTGACGCAACCTGCCTACGCACTGAAAGATTCTTCCAGGCCGCCTATTGATGCTGTGGATTTCGGTACCCTCTTCGCACATCAAAATGCCTATAACCTCAGGCTCTTGACGGCATTACGTATCAATGCAACGTTTCCTTATGTACTGCCTGTTGTTCGTTTCCCTAGTGTGCCTGCCATGAATGTGATGGATGCCGGTCTCAGAGACAATTTTGGAGCAGAGATAGCCTCCCGTTGGATGCACGTATTTCAGGATTGGCTGCGCGGAAATACCCGGGAAATAATCTGGCTTCAGATTCGTGATACCCGGGAATATGATGTGTTGCCTCCGACTACTCAGGATAAGCTTGGAGCCATGCTCAGCGACCCACTCTTCATCATTCAGCACAAGTGGGAGCCTTTTCAGAGCTACTCCCAAAGCTACCTGCGGGAATATGTCCGCACTTTCTTTGGCGCTAAACTGCGTTGCCTGACACTGGAA
>CAYRJR010000080.1:5166-11674 GCA_964424655.1 uncultured Chitinophagaceae bacterium | reverse complement strand
TAGATGCTTGTATTGACTAAAACTACGCCCAATAACTAAGGTTTCGTTGCGTCCGAAGGACGAACAATGAAACCTCTGTTGAACGAAATCTACGGTAGCCGTCATGGGCAGATTATGGGGATGTGGGCTTTTTGTTGGGAGGTATTCAGCAGGCTTTGAGGCCTGTTTTTTTGTATATACCCTTGCCAATCAGCGGCCCGGGGGCTTGGGGGCCTTCATTTGTGCCTGCCTGGGCATACCGACCCCTACCCATGGGCATCAGCCCACAGGCACAGCTTGGGAGGCCGCTAAATACCGCTGTGGTGGCCCGCGTTTGCCAAACACTTCTATCGTCACCAGAGGGGGCGTTTTGCAACAGGGGGGCTTGTTTCATTGAGGCAATAAGCGTGTTTGCTAAAACCAGCCGCTCTGGTGGGCTAATGCCATAAACTGAGCCTTTGAGTTGATGTGTAGTTTTTCGTACACATTGGCGATGTGTTTGCGCACGGTGAAGACACTGATGTGCAACTCAGTAGCGATACTCTTGGCATCTAATCCGGACACCATCAATTGCAGCACTTCAGTTTCCCGAATACTGATTTCCTGTGGCAATTCTTGCGAAGGAACAGGTTCTGGTTTTACGGCCTGCCGGAGTAGGGCTAATGCTTTGCGGGCAATAGCCGGGCTCATGGGTACGCCGCCAAATTCCATCACATTGCTTGCTGCTTCCTGCAAGGCTTCAGCATTTTCATGCTTGAGCAGATAGCCTTCAGCACCCGCCTGGATGGCAGCAAAGACTTTCTCATCATCATCAAATACGGTCAGCACCAGAAAGTGAATCAAAGGGTATAAAGGCCTGGCGCGGGCAATGGCTTCAATGCCATTCATACGAGGCATCTCCAAGTCCATAAACAAAACATCCGGAAGCCTGCTTTGTGGCAAACCTTTGAGTTGCTCCAGGCAATCATGGCCATCGGTGGCCACAAAAACCAATTCGCATTGAGGCATGGCTGGCAGTTTGCGCAGAAAGCTCTGCCTATTCACGGAGCCATCCTCTGCGAGGGCTATTCTGATTTTTCGTTCCATAAAATCAAAGATTGAATTCGGAGACAGTACCTGCAATTATTAAAATTGAGTAGGGATATCTGAGCTTGGATTTCTTGCAGTGTCGTACAGTCTTTCTGAAAAATATTGTGCTGATTCAAGCTTGTGTGATGAGAACTACTGTACCTGCCGTGTCTGTCTTCCATTCCAGTTTGCAGGGGATGCTTTGCGCGCGTTGTTGCATGTTCTGTTTGCCATATCCGCCTTCCTGTTGCTGCCCGGCTACTGCCATGCCCGTGCCATCATCGCGGATGGAAATGGACCAGGCCTGATTGCATTCGAATGAAATCAGGATGTGCCTGCACCGACTGTGACGCAGTGCATTGTTTATTGCTTCCTGTACCATCATCAGCAGGTGGTAGGATTGTGTGGGCGAAAATGAAGTATCAGTTTCTAATGTTTCCGCGACGCGCAGGTCAATATTGGGGTAGCTGGGCAGCAGACGTTGTATGAGCAGCTTGACCCGGTCGCAGAGTTCACTAAGTTTCATGTCTGACCGGCGCATGGCCCAAATGGTATCACTGAGCAAGGCCACCATTTGTTGTGCATTTTCCTGAAGTAAATCCAGGGCAGGCAGTGTCTGGGGCATCGTTCTTTTCAATTCATCGGCATTGCTCTTGATGCCTGCGGCATAACTGCCCAAGTTGTCATGCAGGTCGGCGGCGATGCGGCGGCGTTCAGCTTCTTCAGCTTCCTTCACGGCTCCTTCGGCATGGCGTTTTTCTGCTTCTAAACGCAGTCTGCTTTTTCGCCGGTAGGCGCGGAACAGCAACCAGCCGATGAGGATGCCCAGCATAGAAAGGCACAACGAGCCATAAAACAGAAAGTTTTTTTGTGTCAGTGCCAGCTTCTGTTCGATGATGGTCGTTTCTTTTTTCTGCACCTCATATTTCGCCTGCATATCCGCAATCGCCTCTGCCGAACTTTTATCCGCAACAGAGTCTTTGAGTGCGATGATTTGCTTCAAGGCATTTTCATAATTATCTCTCGGGCCAGTTGCGGAATATGCCTTGCTCAAACCCTCATAATAGCGCAGCAGCAGTTCATAATTTGGTGCCATGCCTGCTGCCCGCCTGGCTTCATGATAGCTTAGCCCTGCCTGATAGATGGCGATGGCCTTTTGATAATTTTTTGCATAGATGTAGAAATTGCCCAAGCCCAATTGTTCATTGGAAAAGCTCAGATTGCCTTCCGTTTTTTCGCGCAGTGCTACCATTTGCAACATGGCGGATTCTGCTGCCGGCAATCGTCCCGACCACTTATACACATTGGCCTGAACGGCATAGGCATTAGCGAGGTAATAGAGGTTTTCAAGCTGCTTGCAAACCGGGATGGCGGCGGAAAGCAATTGTTGGGCGGTGTCGAATTGTTCCTGCCAGGCATAGACCATTGCCATGTTGATCCAGGCGTAGGATTGGGCTTGTAGTGCATCCGGATTCTGGTCGTTGTAGGAAAGTGCCCGCTTGAAATAAATCAATGCCTGTGGCAATTCATTCAGGTTGTAAGCAATGACCCCAAGCTCGTTGAAACAGCGGCTGAGCACTGAATAGTTTCCCAGCTTTTCTGCATCGTTGGCTATGGAGAGCAAGGCGGCAACGGCACTTTCATAATCTGCTTTTGAGGCCAGAAGGCTTGTGCCGGCTAAACGGAGCCGTAGAGCTATATCTGCTTCCGGGCTGCGGTTGATTGAATAATGCTGTAGCCCTTCGCGGATGATGGAGTCGGCTGTGCGGGGATTGTCGTAACGAAGTTGTGCATTGATGATGCCGAGTGAGGCATAGCCTGCAGCCGGTTTATCGTGCAACGCTTGTGCCAGTGTCAGACTGCGTTGGGCTATGGGTTGCAGGCTGTCTTTGAAAATGCTTTCATGTTCGCGGAGCAGCAACAGGTATGTAGTGAGTCGGTTTCTGTTGTCTGTTGCCAGAGCAATTTGCCGGCGAAGAAGGACAATCTTCTCTGTCTGCGCAAAAAGAGAAACGCAAAGCAAGAGCAACAGGGCAATCAGAGCGCAGCATTTCATAAAAGAAATCCTTCAAATCTATTAGATGCCGTCTGTATTTAATTCAGATTTTCCGGTTGAATAAATGGTAGGAAATGGGAGCCAGGCAGGGCACTACATAAGATTAGTTATTGCAGTAGCTGGGCGGGAGAAGTTGTTTTGGCCAAAGCCTTTTCCCATGAAACAGCTCAGTTTCTTCTTCATCTTTTTGTGCCTTGCCGCAGGAGTAAGGGCGCAAACAACATTTGCAACTGCCGATACCATGAGTGTCGGTGTTCTACGGACGGGTAGTGTGAATGCTACGACCCAGCAGCATTATTACAAGCTGGCTATTCCTGCAGCGGGACTGATGCGGCTCATCGCTACCACATCCAACACGGGCACTGCACTGGGTGCCGTTCAGTATAAAATCTTTTGGAAGAATCAGGCGTCAATCACTTACTACAATGTGGCGCGGAATGCTTCGACCAGCGGTTCGGACACCTTTCTGGTGGGCGGTTTGCAGGCAGACAGTCTCTATATCCTCGCTGACAATTATTATGGTGGCCAGACTTTGAATTATAGCCTGCGTTGCGACATTCTGGGGCAGGCACCCAACAACGAAACCCAGGCCAACGAAACCCAGGCAACAGCCGAAATTTTGCCCAGAGGGACGCTCCGGAATGGCCATATTTCCTGTGCTTCCATGAGCGGTACAGACGTAGATGATTACTACAAAATCATCTTCTCGCGCGAAGGCACCTTCAGGCTTTATGCGGATGCAACCATGCTATATCCAAACGGGTCTGTTCCTGCGCCTACGCTTTATTTCTACAACCGATTTGGTGCTCCTGTCAGTTACTTTAGGGCTACAGGCACTGCTGTTGGATATACTTCGTTAGGAGGAGGATACGCATCGCCCCTCCAGCATATAGTGGATACCATCAGCATTTTCGCCCGCGCTGCCGACACGTTCTATCTCCGCATAAACGCTTACCACTATGGGATGGGTATTGCCTATTGTGCTGCCTATAGCCTGCGCTGGGAGTTAGCAGACACAGCCGTGAATGATGAGCCCAGCCCCAATGAAACCCTGGCTCAGGCGCCCTTACTTCCGGAAGATTCTTTGATTCAGGGCAGCATTTCTTATGTCAATTCCGATGGCACAGACGTGGATGATTACTACAAAATCATCTTGGCGAAAGATGCTACCATCACACTTTTTGCTACCGCAAAAAACACTTGGAACCGACAGGCAAATCCATCGCCAGTTATGTATGTGCTGGACAAAGCAGGCAATGCGCTCTTAGCGCAAAACAATGCCGGTGCGCAAAGCACAACTTTGCGAGTGGGGAATGCTGCGGCGCAGCCTTTCCTGAGTACCATCACGGACACGATGCACGTATTCGGTCGCGCGAAAGACACCTTTTATATTCGGGTGTATAATTATCACTCCGGCATGGGCTGGCCCTGGGCCTCGCAATACACGCTGCGTTATCAGCTAACCGATACCTCAGCAAACAATGAAACCGAACCGAATGATGCTTTTGTGACGGCTCAGGATATTCGGGAAGGTGACACCATCCGGGGACATGTGTCCTACATCAAAGGCAGCTATGCCACAGATATTGACGATTACTTCCGCATCGTGAAGCCTAAGGGCGGCGCTATCCGACTCATCATCAAATCCCGAAACAACTGGGGTTATGCCAACACTTCCTGGTCTCCTGGCGTTTGGGCTTTTGATAAAAATGGCTATGCGATGCTGGTGAAAAGTAAGACTGGGGCTGTCGCAGCTAATGGAATGCGCATTCGTAATAATTATTACGTGCCTTATGGGTCGAGTGTTGTGGACACCTTGACGATTGAGTGCATCGCAAGCGATACGATGTACCTGCGTTTGCAGAACTATTTCAACTTTCAATACGGTGGCTGGTCGGCTAGCTATGAGTTCAAGTACAAGTATCTGCCTCCTGCAAAATCGAACCTGAGCTATGCCAGGGTGGGCAACGATTTTGGCTTTGCTAATGAAGCCGTGAATGCCAATAGCTATCTCTGGCTGATGGGTAATGGCCAGCAGTATTCAAGCTTTCATGCACCTATGACCACCTATGGCCCCGGCAACTACGATGTGAAGTTGATTGCGTTTGACAATACCTGTAGTTACCGGGACACAGCGAAGGTCAATTTTACCGTTGCAGGTGTTGAATATTATACGCCGAAACGCGCGGGCAAAGGCGGTGATGCCATTCTGGAAGTGTTTGGCGGCGCTTTGGATACAAGCACCGTAGTAAAGCTGGTTCAGGGGGGAACGACCCTTACGCCTCGTGTGAAATACATCAACCAAAGACTGAATCACCTGACCGCCGATTTCGATCTGCACACCGTGAACACGGGCCTCTATGATGTGATTATTCAAGTGCCCGGCCAGTCCCCTATCACCTACACAAACGGCTTCCAGATAGATGCCTTTGAATATCCTTATGCCTGGGCAACGGTGAAAGCGCCCTGGCGCATACGAACCAATGTGGACAACGTTTGCAACCTCGTGGTGGGCAATCGTGGGAATGTGACCGCCAGTGGCGTTGTGGTGGCCATGGCCTGGCCAAAGAGTGTTCAGGTGACCTGGAAGGCGAAGTTCCATCAGCCCGATTACAGCAAAGAGGACACGCTGGTTACTGACACAGCGACCTACATCTTCCCCAACGAATCCTATCGTTACATCTACGACAGCACCAACACAACCGTTCCTATTGACAGCTTCGAAGGAAAGCCCTTTGATGGCTACATCCGCTTCATACAAATTGCCCATTTACCGGCCAGGGGAACAATAGAAATCCCATTCATTACCCGTGCTTCTTCCCCCGCAGATTTGCGCTTCCATTGCTACACTCATCAACCCAATTTCTTAGGCTCATGCCCTACGGGCAACTATGAAGATTACGGAAATGACATTGCCTCAGAACTGCTGGATGCTGTGGACATGTTTGCCGACAAGACAAAAGTCCCCTTGTTTGAAGCCTTCACTAAGTCTGCCAAAATCGGACAGAAGCACATGGAATCTGCATCCAGCTATCTGGGCAAAGAATTCTGGGCCTGGTATGATGGCTATGAAACCGACCATGATGCCAACCTCGCTGATTGGATCCGGGAGACGGACGCCAACAACGAATATGCTCTGCAAGTTGCGGCCAGAGAATTAGGAGCCTTGCTTTTTAAGCAAGGAGTTGGTAAAGCACTTTCCAACAATGAACAAATCCAAGCCATCAACCGAATGCTGGCCAACAACCCCAACATGAGTGCAAAGAATTTTGAAGCCACCATCAACATCCTGAATCGCCTGGGCAAAAGCACACCTAACATCAACTACGACCGACTCAAGTTGCTTTCCAAAATGTTTGAAGGATCCCTCAGCCTTTATGACCTGGAGGGAAAACGGAAGAAACT
>CAYRJR010000080.1:0-5156 GCA_964424655.1 uncultured Chitinophagaceae bacterium | reverse complement strand
GATTGCCCTGAGTTGAAAGAACAGGAAGCAGCCTTGCTCGATATGTTGAACCAGGAACTGGATCACCGGGATCCAAACGATATGCTTACGTATGCCCGAATCTCCTTTGACCCCAACAGTATTACCGGCCCCACCGGTATTGACACACCGCGCTACCTGAGCAATTTCCAGCCCCAGCCTTTCATCATTCATTTTGAAAATATGGACAGTGCAGGGGCGCCAGCCCAGGAAGTGATTGTCCGGGACACCATTGACAAAACCCGCTTCGACATTAACAGCCTTAGGTTCGGCGATATCATTGTAGGGAAGCAGCAATTCCGGATACCGATTGGGCGCAACAACTTCGCTATCGAGAATAAGCTGGATAGTTTCCCTGCCCTAAAACTGCGTATTGTGGCACAAGTTGACACAGCCACCGGTATCATAAGCTGGCATTTCAGCTCCATTGATACAGCAACTTTAGGTCGCCCTGCCTTTGATGGTTTTCTACCGCCAAACCGCAACAAGCCAGAAGGCGAAGCTTCCGTAAGCTATACCATCACGCCACTGAATAGCCTGCCGGACGCAACCTTGCTGCGCAGTAAAGCCAGCATTTGGTTTGATGAAAACGATCCCATAGAAACGCAAACCTGGGAAAATACTCTGGATATTATGGCGCCGAATAGCAACATTGCTTCAGGCGCTGTCAGCTCCGACACGGTCATCCGGCTGAGCCTTACCGGCAGTGATGCTTCTTCCGGCATCCGCAGCTACCAGATTTATTGCGCTACCAATAGCGGCCCCTGGCATCGCATTGGCCAAAGCACTACGGACAGTGCCATCATTCAGGGGCAGTATGATTCCAGCTATCGTTTTTATGTGACGGCCATAGACAAGGTGGGCAATCAGGAACAGAAAACGCCCATCGCAGAATACAGCGTGACGATGCCTATGGGTATTGAATCTGCTGCGCTGGCTTCTAAAGGAGCTTCGTTGATTGTGTCCCCGAATCCGGCATCAGACAAGGCAAGCCTCCGCGTCAATCTTAGGCAGTCCGCCAACATCAGCCTGCAATTACAAAACCTGATGGGCCAACATGTCGCTGACCTGTATGCGGGCGTAGCGAATGGTGTCTTGTCGCATAGTTTCAATGTCAGCAAATACGCTGCAGGCATGTATGTAGTGGTGCTGAAACTGAATGGCAAACAAACCCAAATGGCCAAACTAGTCATCGTGCATTAAGTCTGAGTGCCGTTTTAATTACAAGAAGCTGTCTCAAAAGGGCAGCTTCTTTTTTTCAGGACGTTTCATAACTGAACAGCCTTTGCTTCGTAAAAAAGCCGCCTCACACGAAGCGGCTTTTTTGAATTAAGTCATTTCGGCTGCTCATTCCAGCAGCACTTTCGCGGTCATGATGCGGCCATCCATATTCACTTTGACGAAGTAGATGCCTGGGGCTTGTCCGCTTAAATCAAGCTCAATGCTAAAGGTGCGGGCGTTGCCGGTGTGGCTTTGTTCTTGCAGCGTTCTGAAAAGGTCACTTGGATGTTCTGAAAAGGTCTCGATAAATGAATTTTAAAGGGTGAAAAAAAAGAAATGCTTTTTTTTCACCCAGCCGATAACCGGGTAAAGTTTACACTTTTTAAAACTCTGGTCAAGCGTTTTTAAACGGTGTTTTTGCATAAAGAAAAAGCCCATGTTTTTGAAAATCAGGCTACTGAATTTTTGTGTCCCAAAAAGGGATTGGTATTGTCTTTTGAATTTTTCCGAATTGCCCGTTGCTTAACCATTATTGAAAAAAACAGACTCAACCTGGGAAGGTCAAAAAAGAAGGCCTAGAAAAACGAAAGCAAAGGCATCGAGCCGCAGTAAACGAAATGGGCATTTTCCGGGCAAAGCTGAACGGTGAGATATAGCCGAAGAGTGCGACGCAACGGATGCTGCATAGCGAACCTAAAGCCGGCTAAAAAAAAATTGCTTTGAGGCAACCATCTTTCTGCCGGGGTTGGCATCTTCATCAAACACATGTAAACATTCCTCGCACCAGAACCGACAGCAAAAACCCAACATAGCTCAGAATTTTTGCTGAATTTTTGCCCGGCTTTTTGTTGCTAAGCCCAGCCCGAAATATTGGTTCATGCCTTCCCGCATCCTCATCCTGACCAACCGCGTCCCTTATCCGCTGCACGATGGCGGTGCCCTGGCTATGGATGCCATGATATCATCTGGCAGGCTGGCAAGTGCATGTGTTGGCCATGAATACCACCAGGCACCTCGTGTCTGCTGAAAAACTTTCCGCACTCTACCCCCAGCTTGCCGGCTTCCACACCATTGCTATTGACAACAGCATCCGCCCGGCTGCCCTGCTGAAAAACCTACTCTTCAGCCGCAATCCGGAACATGTGGACCGCTTCAACAGCGATAAATTTTCTGAAAAGTTGCGCGACCTGTTGATGAAAACGCAGCCCGATGTGGTGCAGCTCGAAAGTCCTTTCCTGGCCAGCTATGTCCCGCTCATTCGCCGGCTGGGGCATAGTAAAGTGGTGTATCGCGCCCACAACATCGAGAGTCAGATATGGCTGCGGCTGGCTCTGGACAACCGGGGGCCGAAAGCTACTTACCTCCGCAGCCTGGCCCGTCGTATGGCTGTCTTCGAGCTGCGCCTATGGCAGGAAGCAGACCTCATTATAGCCATTACAGAAGCAGATGCCGACGTGATGCGTGCGCAGAAAATCACCACACCGATTGTGGTGGCCCCGTTCGGCATTGATGCCTCAGAAACTGAGAAAGCCTTTCCGCCCCTGCCCCTGAAGCTATACCACATAGGTGCTATGGATTGGCAGCCCAACTACGAAGCCTTGCATTGGTTTTTGAAGGAAGTATGGCCGCAGGTGCATGCACAGATGCCCGAGCTGAGCTTTCATTTTGCCGGTCGTGCCATGCCCGAAGCGATGCGTGAGGGATTGCCGGCAGGCGTCTTTTGTGCCGGTGAAGTGGGGGATGCTGCTGCATTTATTGAAGACAAGCATCTGCTGGTGGTGCCGCTGCGTTCGGGTAGTGGCATTCGGGTGAAGACGATGGAGGGAATGGCTGCGGGCAAGTTGGTACTCAGTACGGATGTAGGTATGCAGGGTATCGAGGCTGCGGCCGGTGTCCATTTTCTTCGGGCCAATACAGCAGCAGAGTTTGTGTCGCAGATAGCCTGGGCGGCAGCACACCCGGAGGCCGTGATGCGCATTGCGACTGAGGCCGGCAGGATGGTGCGGGAGCGTTATGATG
Organism: uncultured Chitinophagaceae bacterium; assembly: GCA_964424655.1. GTDB lineage: Bacteria > Bacteroidota > Bacteroidia > Chitinophagales > Chitinophagaceae > UBA1952. The sequence continues at coordinate 1,898 of CAYRJR010000080.1, read as the reverse complement.
CGGGGCATATCATGCAGCATCTGATTCGGGCCTTGCAGCCCTGAGTACTGCTCTGCTAACCGGTTATTTCCGGGGAAAGCTGCATAGCGAAATCCAGATGAACGGAGCGTCGCAACGGATGCTTCATCGTGATTCCAAAAGCCGACACAATAAAAATTTTGATTGTATTTCCTTAGGCTTTCGATAGGAGCTTTCAGAGCGGGAAGCGGCACTGAGGCAATACCTTTGCCTACGATATGTTAGACACGATAGAGGCCGCCCTGGAAGACATCCGCGCGGGCAAGCTGGTGATAGTAGTAGATGATGAAGACCGTGAAAACGAAGGTGACTTCATCACGGCTGCACGAAATGTGACGCCCGAGGTAATCAATTTCATGAGCAAGTATGGCCGGGGGCTGATTTGCGCACCGGTTACGGAGGAGCGCTGCGACCAACTTGGCCTGAAGCTGATGGTAGAAAATAATACCGTACTGCACCAGACGCCGTTCACCGTGTCGGTGGACCTGAAGGGGCATGGCTGCACCACAGGCATCTCTGCTGCCGACCGCGCCAAGACGGTGCAGGCGCTGATAGACCCGGCCACGAAGCCGGAAGACCTGGGCAGACCCGGGCATATCTTCCCCTTGCGTGCCCGCGGCGAAGGCGTGCTGCGCCGTTCGGGCCATACGGAAGCCACGGTGGACCTGGCCCGTCTGGCAGGCTTCGAGCCCGCGGGTGTGTTGGTAGAAATCATGAATGATGATGGGACTATGGCACGTTTGCCACAGCTCCTGGAGATAGCAAAGCAGTTTGATCTGAAAATTATTTCCATCAAAGACCTGATTGCTTATCGCCTGCAAAAGGAAAGCCTGATTGAAGAAGAAGTGCGGGTGCATATGCCGACCAAGCACGGCATGTTTGAGCTGGTAGCCTTCCGCCAAATCAATACCGGTGAACATCATCTGGCCCTCATCAAAGGACAATGGGAAAAAGATGAGCCGATTTTGGTGCGTGTGCATTCCTCCTGTTTCACCGGCGACATCCTGCATTCGTTGCGTTGCGATTGTGGTGAGCAATTGGCCCGCTCGATGGAGATGGTGGAGCGTGAGGGTAAGGGCCTCATCCTGTACATGAATCAGGAAGGACGCGGCATTGGTTTGCTGAATAAGCTTAAAGCTTACAAACTCCAGGAAGAAGGTAAAGACACGGTAGAGGCGAACCTGGCCCTGGGCTTTAAGACCGACCAGCGCGACTATGGCGTGGGTGCACAAATCCTGCGACACCTGGGCGCTACGAAACTGCGGCTGATGAGTAATAATCCCCGGAAACGTGCCGGGCTGTTGGGTTATGGAATTGAAATCGTAGAGACGGTGCCTATCGAAATTGTGCCCAACCCATACAATGAATTTTATCTCAAGACCAAGCGGGATAAAATGGGACATGAGATTTTGAAATGAGCCTCCATATTCCTTGAAGCTGCTTTTCCTCGCCAACCGAACGCCCTATCCGCCCTATCGCGGAGATAAGCTCAAGATTTTTCATTTGGCGAAAAGGCTTGCGGCGAAGGGCCACGAACTGCACCTGCTCAGCTTTGCGCAAAGCACAGAAGATTTTGATGCCAAGCCTGAACTGGAAAAGATTTTTGCTTCGGTAGTGTTGATCAGCCTGCCGGGCTGGAAGTCTGCATTGCATTGCCTGGCCGCGCTTTGGGACAAGAAGCCTTTGCAGGTGCTATACTTTCAGGATGCGGTCATGCGTAAGGCTTTAGCCAGGTTGCTTGCTGCGCATCGTTTTGATGCCGTTCACGTGCAGCATCTGCGTATGGCACCTTATTTATCGGGCTTGAAATCGCTACCCCGGATCCTGGATTTGCCAGATGCCTTTTCGCTTTACTGGAGCCGGCGTGCTGCATCAGAGCG
>CAYRJR010000079.1:5995-11782 GCA_964424655.1 uncultured Chitinophagaceae bacterium | reverse complement strand
CAGGCCGGCAAAACCGAGGATGGCAGCCAGCACCATATCTACACTGTCCCAACTGGCCACTTCGAGCAGGGCATCCGCTCCGACAAAGACTTTAACCGGTAAATCAGCAAGGGCTTCTTTCACTTCGAGGTAAGCCTTTTCATCCGTCACTACAACGGCATTGGGGCTGAACTTCCGGGCCTGAGCGATGAGCAGGGCTGCATTTTTATGAGCCGAAAGCACTTCCACCTCAAACAAATCCGGGTGAGCCTCGATGACCTCCAGGGCTTGCGTTCCTATAGAACCTGTAGCGCCCAGAATAGCTATTCTTCTTACTTGTTGCTGCACGGGCCGAAGGTACATCCCACCCCTGATTGGGCATTTTAAAAAACCTGACTCACTGGCCGAAGGCCTTTGACACTCATCAACGATTCTTCAGACTGGGAACCTCCTCACTTACCTTCGTGCGTCTTTTTTGACTTTTTGTTGTCTGGAATTTCACGTATGAGTCATGTCAGCAATCTGACCAAAACATCTGCCGCCGGCATGTTGGTGGCTTTGGGAATTGTTTTTGGCGACATCGGTACTTCCCCTCTTTATGTATTTAATGCCATCTGCAACCGGCAGGTGATCAGTGAAGATTTAATCATTGGCGCATTGTCCTGCATCATCTGGACACTGACCCTTCAGACAACCATCAAATATGTGCTGCTGACACTGAAGGCGGACAACCGTGGGGAAGGTGGCATCTTCTCCTTATTCGCATTGGTGCGGCGACATGGGCGCTGGGCTGTATTTCTGGCTATGGTGGGTGGTGCCGCCTTGCTGGCTGATGGCATGATTACGCCGCCCATCTCGGTGATATCCGCAGTGGAAGGCCTGCGGAATATTCCTGTCCTCACAGACATTGCCGACTGGACCATTGTGGGCGTAGCGCTGGGCATTATTTCGATATTGTTTTTCTTCCAGCAATTCGGCACCACATTCATCGGGCGTGCCTTTGGGCCTGTGATGACACTCTGGTTTGTGATGCTGGCTATTTTGGGATTGGTACACATCAACGACAACTGGAGCATCCTTTCCGCTTTCAATCCCTGGCATGCCATAAAGCTGCTGGCTACGCCAAATATTTTGATTGGGCCAGATGGCTTACCCACTTCCGGATTTTGGGTGCTGGGAGGTGTTTTCCTGTGCACCACCGGGGCCGAAGCACTTTACTCTGATTTGGGTCATGCGGGCAGGGGCAACATCCGGGTGTCCTGGATTTTTATCAAGGTATGCCTCATCCTGAACTATCTCGGTCAAGGTGCCTGGCTGTTGACGCAAGTGGGCGTTCGCTGGAATGCGGATGCAAGCAATCCTTTCTATTCGCTGATGCCTCAATGGTGGGTCATTCCCGGAATCATCATTGCAACTGCAGCAGCCATCATTGCCTCTCAGGCTTTGATTTCCGGTTCGTTCACGCTGATTTCAGAAGCAATCAAACTCAATATCTGGCCCAAGATGAAAATCGTTTTCCCAACAGTGGAACGTGGTCAGACTTTCATCCCTGGCATCAATCTGCTCGTCTTCATTGGCTGTGCCTGCATCACACTTGTGTTTCAAAAATCGGCCAACATGGATGCTGCCTATGGCCTTGCCATTACGGTATGCATGATCATGACCTCTTTGCTGTTTGGTTATTTCATGTTTACGCGGCGCGTACCGATGATTTATATAGGCGCCTACCTCATCATCTTTCTGACGATTGAGTTCAGTTTTCTGATTGCCAACCTCGTGAAGTTTGCCCACGGAGGTTATGTTACCGTCATCATGGGTTCTGCTTTATTCATGGTGATGTTTATCTGGTTTAAATCGAGGCGCATTAAGAATCGTTATGTAGAGTTTGTCAGGCTGGAAGATTATGTGCCCATCATTCAGGAGTTGAGCAATGACCGCTCCATTCCCAAGTACGCCACACACCTTGTGTACCTCACTTCGGCAAACAATCCGATGGAGATAGAGCACAAAATCATTTTCTCGGTACTCTACCGAAAACCCAAGCGAGCCGATATCTATTGGTTTGTGCATGTGGACGTACTGGATGACCCCTACACAATGGAATACACGGTCAATACGATTATCCCAAATGAGATTGTCCGTATCGAATTCCGCCTCGGCTTCCGAATAGACCACCGTATCCCGATGATGTTCCGAAAAGTGGTGGAAGAGATGGTGAAGAATAAAGAAGTAAACATTGTGAGCCGCTACGAATCGCTGAGCCGGAATAATGTAATGGGAGATTTCCGCTTTATCGTGCTGGAAAAATTCCTGAGTCGCGACAATGAATTGCCCTTGTGGGAGCGCATGCTCATGCGAGGCTATTTCATCCTGAAGCGCATTTCACTTTCCGAAGAACGTGGCTTCGGTCTCGATTCATCAGATGTGACGGTGGAGAAGTACCCCATTATCGTAAGCACCCCCAGCGAGCTCAGGTTGAAGCGCGTCAACAATTAATTTGGGAAAAGCTGCGGGGGTATCCTCTGACCTTACTTCAACGCTTTGCGGGCATGCTGCACAGCAAGTTTCTGCTTCATTTCAAACCACCAATCCGGAGCCAACCGCATCATCACTTCATTCAATGGTTGCGCAATTGCCTGCTCATACAGCCCATTCAGCTTTCCGGAATAAGTCTCCGTCCCCGCCAAAAGACTAAGTGCGAAACCGCAATCCATATACTGCATATGGTGCCAGTAGGCAGATGGCATAAAAAGCGTTTCACCATGATTTAATATTGCTTCAAAGCCCTTCGCACCGGATAAAGCAGGGAAGTTTTCTTCATCCAGCTCATACTCCCAGCCCGCGAAGGAAGCTGCAGATTCATCCGTAAAAGGCAGTTGATAAATCAGAGCTGACTGGCTGGGCGGCAAGAGCAGTACCCGCTTTCGTCCCAGAAAATGGGTGTGAAAAATATGCGAGCGATCGCGATCGAAGTGCATGTGCGCTATGGCGCCTGCTCCGCCCGCAAAAAGCAGCGGTGACTGCTTCAGGAAGCTCAGGGCAAATTGTTCCGGAAATGAGAAATCCTGTGCCAGTTGCGGAGCCAGTTTCTGGATATTCAGTCGGAAAATCCGTAAGGCTACCGGCCCCTTCCCTATCAAATCCACATAGTCGCTAAAGCGCATCACATCTGCGGCTGCGCCGGAAGGCATTCTGGCTACTACAGGCCTGTTGCTGTGCACGCCTACCTCCAATTTTCCCAATGAAGATTTCAGATACCTCCAATCCCATTTGCAGATAGCGGGCCAGTTTTTAGAAAGCTCAGTAAAGATGACAGGGCGCTGAGGCAGAAAAAAGCGATTACGAAACTCCTCCGGCGTAAGCTGAGTAACCCGTTCTATTGGCTTCAGGTGCATGGCAGGCAGAAATCGTAGGATATTTTCAAAAAGCGGAACAAGTTTAAGGAAGCCTCGTTGCCCTGAGAAACTCGCGGCACTTCTTTTTAGTCTGACAGGCTATATTTAGGAATATGATCAACCGCCTATTCGATATCGTGAGCGAGCGTTATTCTGAGGCGCCGCAATCCGTCTTGCTGGCCGCCAAAGAAAGGGGCAACTGGCAGCAATACACCTGCGCTGAAGTCTGGGAAGCAGCTTGTGCTGTGTCCCGCGGATTACTGGCACTGGGCGTAGAAAATGCAAGCCTACAGCCCGATGACCAGGAGAAGATTGCCATTATCTCACCCAATCGTCCGGAATGGATCATCACAGACCTGGCCGTGCAACTCACAGGCGCCGTGCTCACCCCCATCTACCCAACTATTTCCCCCGAAGACCTCGGTTTCATCCTACGCGAGGCAGCAGTGCGAAAAATATTTATCGCCGATGCAGACATCTGGGCCCGCTTTGGTGCCACTATTGAAGCCATGCCTTCTATTAAGCATGTCTTCTGCTTTGATGAACTGCCCGGACAACGCCACTGGCAGAGCCTGCGCAGCACCGACACTACGCCCGACACCAGCGTCACCAACCGCATTACCCGCGAGACATTAGCCACTATCATCTATACATCCGGCACCACCGGTAGTCCCAAGGGCGTGATGCTGAGCCACCACAACATCGTGAGCAATGTAACAGACTCGCTACCCATTTTCACATTTGCCCAAGCAGGCGAAAGAGCCTTGAGTTTCCTACCGCTCAACCATATTTTCGAACGGATGGTGACCTATATTTTCCTGAGTGCAGGCATCCAGATCTGGTATGCAGAAAGCATGGATACCATAGGCGATAACCTTCGTGAAGTGAAGCCTATGGTATTTACCACCGTACCACGCCTGCTGGAGAAAGTCTATGAGCGCATCATGGGTAAGGCGATGGAGTTGAAAGGCATCAAACGGGCACTATTCTTCTGGGCGCTGGCACTCGGCAAGCGCTACGATAATGTGCGCCGGGGCAGCCTTTGGTATCGGATGCAGTTGGCGCTGGCGCGAAAACTTATTTTCTCGAAATGGCAGGAAGCCCTGGGCGGAAAGGTGAAGGCCATCGTCTCAGGCTCGGCAGCTTTGCAGGAAAGGCTCATCCGAATCTTCACGGCTGCGGGCATCACCATCATGGAAGGCTATGGCCTCACCGAAACATCACCGGTAGTTTCCGTCAATCACTTCGAAAGTGAAGACCGCCGCATCGGTACGATCGGGCCGGTAATCCGGAATGTAGAAGTGAAAATTGCCGATGATAAAGAGATTTTAGTGAAAGGGCCTAACATCATGATGGGCTATTACAAGCGGCCGGAGCAAAGTGCGGAAGTGATGGAAGGCGGCTGGTTTCATACCGGCGATATCGGCGAATGGGTGGAAGGCCGTTTCTTGAAAATAACAGATCGGAAGAAGGAAATGTTTAAGACTTCCGGCGGAAAATATGTGGCGCCACAGGTGGTGGAAAACATCATGCGGCAAAGCCCGTATATCGAGCAAATCATGGTGCTGGGCGATGGCAGAAAATTCGTGTCGGCACTCATCGTTCCCAATTTCGCGCAGGTACGCAAACGCTTGGCTGCTCAGGGCCAGACACTATCGGAAAACAACGAAGCCATTATTGCCATCCCCGAAATGAAAAGCCTGATTCAGGCAGAATTAGACAAATACAATGTGCATCTGGGGCATGTGGAGCAGGTTAAGAAATTCACACTTTTACCTGCTGAATGGACGATTGCATCAGGTGCTTTGACACCCAAACTCAGTATGAGGAGGAAGGTTATTGAGAAGTCTTTTTCACCTGAGATTGAGGCGATGTATGACTGAGCACCCGGGGTTTTCTGCATAATCGGATGGCCTGTTGAATAGGGTCATACCCCGCAGCGCAGGAGAAAAGCGGAGCGACCTGACGAACGCTGAAGCGTGCGACGCAACGGCTGCTTCATAGCCATCCTGAAGTTGGCTAAACAAAAATCTTATTGGGTTAAGAAGGGTGCCGCTACAAGGCCACAACAAAGTTCTTTGTGGTGCCCTTTGGGCTTATTTCAAGGCACGCTACCTTCTTTGTACGACTATGTGTGTTTGTTCACCATGCAGGAAGTGCTTGGTTTCAGAATTTGGGAATAGGCCCGACGAATAAACATTATCAAAGTGATTGAATAGTAATTAATAATAATTTAAAAATAATTCGTTAACAACAATGTATTAACCAGCTTAACCTGTGAATCAATGCGTTCAGAGGATATTTTTGCCCAAAATGGCCATTAAGCCAGTTAATAAGTTGCATGATAATAAATAAGTCCAAACATTGCATGGCTAAACTGAACTCATTGTCTAAAAGAATTTTATCAGCTTGT
>CAYRJR010000079.1:0-5985 GCA_964424655.1 uncultured Chitinophagaceae bacterium | reverse complement strand
CGCCTCCGTTTGTATGCTGGCTCCGGCCTGGGCGCAGGCACAGTCATCGTTTACTCTTACAACAACGAGCAGTAATCTGGTCACCAACTTAGGCACGAGCAACCTTGTGGTGGACAATGCACTGACTATTACTGGTACGGGGAACGTAACCAAGGCAACCGCCACGGTCTCTTCTGGCTTTCAAAGCGGGGATGTACTGAGCTATGACCTTGCGGCTTTACCTTCAGGGGTGAGCGGCAGCTTCAGCAGCACCACAGGCATTTTGACCTTTACCGGCACGTCCTCAGCAGCGAATTATCAAAGCCTGCTGCGCACCGTTAAGATTTCACTCAGTAGTTCATCTGCCACGACCCGGACGGTCACTTTTACACTGGGGGATTTAGTGGCCTACACCAACGGCCATTACTACAAATATGTGGGCAATGCAGTCATTTGGACGAGCGCCAAATCGGCTGCATCCAATTCAGGCAACAATTATTTTGGGCTGACCGGCTACCTGGCAACAATCACATCTTCGGGGGAGAATGCGTTCATCAAGCAGGTATTGAGTGCAGACGGCTGGATTGGTGCTTCCGATGAATACACTGAAATAGATTCCGCAACGGGGGCAACAACCTATAGCAATCAGACTAATTCTGAGGGGCATTGGTATTGGGTGACCGGCCCGGAAGCAGGTACCAATTTTTCAAACGGCAACGGCACCCCTACAGTCGTCTCCGGCCAATACATGAACTGGACAGGAACAGAACCTAATAATTCCGGTAACGTGGAGCATTACGGTGAGATTTATGCCTCCGGTTCGAATCAGGGGCTATGGAATGACCTTTCGAACGCCTCATATACTGGCTACATTGTAGAATATGGAGGCATGCCCGGCGACCCAACTTTGCAACTCACCGGTTCGCGTTTGGTGAAGGTTCGCGCTACTTCCCTTGATGGAACCTACAACTACAACGCCACAACCTACCATACCAATGCCAGCGCCGTGGTCGTGGATGGCAGCCTGAACATTGCTTCCACTGCCAATATCACGGATGCCCGGGTGACCATCTCTTCGGGATTCAATTCGGGCGATGTGCTGGGCTACAACAGTGGCCTGCTTTCGGGCATGACTGCCTCCTACAGCAGCAGCACCGGCGTGTTGAGTTTTACTGGCACAGTGACTCCTGCACAATTACAGGCCTTATTACGAAGCGTCACATTCAGCGCTACGACAGCCCCTAATACCAACCGGGAAATCACTTTTTCTATTGGCAACCTGGTGGCTAATACCAATGGGCATTTCTACAAGTTTGTCTCTGCCTCCGGCACATCTTGGACCAGCGCCGTATCAGGAGCTTCCGCACAGAGCTACTTAGGTTATACTGGCTATCTCGCAACCATCACGACCAGTAGCGAGAATGCGTTTATCGTTCAGACATTGGGCAATGACGGCTGGATTGGCGCCAGCGATGGTTACTCAGAAATCAACTCGGCGACCGGAACGACTACTTACAGCAATCAATCTGCTGCTGAGGGTAATTGGTATTGGGTAACGGGGCCAGAAGCAGGCACCCCCTTTTCTACCGGGAACACCAGTCCGGCTGCCGTTTCCGGGCGGTATATGAACTGGAATTCTGGCGAACCCAACAATTCTGGAGGTAATGAAAATTATGGGATGATCTACATGAGTGGTACGCCGGGTAAGTGGAATGACGGAAGCGGAAACCTGAATGGATATATCGTCGAATTTGGAGGCTTGACGAGCGACCCGGTAATTACGCTTGCCTCCACTTCCCAAATCATTGTTGGCTCCCCGCTGCCTATTGATGGTATCCAGCTCCAGGCCAGCGCAACGGGCAATCAGGTAAAGCTGAATTGGGAAAGCCTGAATGAGCAGGGCACACAATACTTCGACATCGAGCGCTCTGCCGATGGCCTCCATTTTCAAAGCCTGGGAAGGCGCGAAGCCATAGGCAAGGGTTTCAACAATTATGCTTTCCTTGATGAAGCGCCATTGGCTCAGGGTTACTACCGCATCAAGGCTGTAGATGCCGATGCCAGCATTGTATTCTCGGGTATTAAAATGGTAAAACTGAATCGCCAGTATACAGCACCCAGGCTGACACCCAACCCAGCTACAGATAAGCTGCAACTTAACCGGAGCACAGATGCAATTGCCAGCCTGACTTGCCTGGATTTGATTGGGCGCACTGTATTCCGGGGGCAGATTTCCGGCACAAATGCAGTAATTGACATCAGTAGATTAAGCCCCGGTGCATATCTGCTCCAGATTGATGAGTCAGGCCGTAACACAACCCTGCGATTTGTGAAAAATTAGCAGATTCGAATCCCGCCGATACACAATGAGGCTGCCTCTTCGGGGACAGCCTCATTTTTGTTTTTTAGAAGTTGATACTTCATGCAGTTTCTCTCTTCCTAAATCTGGACAAGCCGACTCTGGCGGGCAATCCGAAATTCACAACCAATCTGAGAATGCCTGAGCCGTATTAAAGGGGCATCGTTCAGCACATTGGGAATCCTGTGAAAGGGCGTGTGTCTAAAATCCTGCAAGAATTTATTGGCAAGCCTGAGGAAGAAGACTACAGGTTTGCTATGTTTTTGAGAAAAACCAGGTATCCTGTTCAAAGCCCCAGGGTTGCTTTTGTCCCGGCAGATGGTGTCGCACATAGGCTCCTGGAATTATGGCTACAAGTGATTTCATGAATGATATTGGCTGATAGGCTGTGTACATTCTATGACCTTCTTTCACGCCGCCACGAATCACTAGCTTCCCATCGTTGTATTGCCCCAGTTCAGATTCGGTAAGGTTCTCACGGGTGATGTCGCCGTGTGTGGTCAGCATTAAAATGCCACCTGGCTTCAATACTCGAATCAGTTCCCGCAACCAGGCTTCATGATTGGCTTCTGAGAGGTGCGTAAGGATAGAAATACCGTAGATGACATCAAAACTGTTGTCTAGAAAATTCAAGGGAGGCTCTGTATCATTTTTGGTAAAAGAAATGTTCGATATGTTAGCCTGACACCAAATCACATTCCCGAATAGCGCTTTTGCATTTTGTAATCGGTCTGGCTCGGGATGGCCGCCTTAATTTCGCGCCTTCCTTATGAGCGACGCCATCCGTCACGAATGCGGACTTGCCTACATCCGCCTGCGCAAGCCATTTTCTTACTACCATCAGAAATACGGCACTGCCTTCTGGGGCCTGAATAAGCTATATCTCCTGATGGAGAAGCAGCACAACCGAGGGCAAGACGGAGCAGGCATAGCAGCGGTAAAGCTCAACATCACACCGGGGCATCAGTTTATGTACCGTCAGCGCCACAGTGGTGCGGGCGCCATTGGTAGCATCTTCCAGAATCTTACTTCGGAGATGGCTGAGCTGGAAAAGATGTACCCGGATATCCGCAACCATCCTGGCTTGCTAAAAGGCTATATGCGCTTTATGGGCGAAGTGTTGCTGGGGCATCTGCGCTATGGCACGCAGGGGCGCAACAATGTAGAGTTCTGCCACCCTTTTTTCAAGCCCAATATTGTGCCTGCCCGCAACCTGACTATGGCGGGCAATTTCAATCTGGTCAATACAGATGAGCTTTTCCGCCTGCTTGATGAGCACCCAACTACCACGATGCGAGAGAGCGACCTCGGTGCGATGATTGAAATGGTACATTATTACCTCTGCAAGGCCGATGATGCCAACCCGGAATCGCTGAATGTAGAACAGGCCCTAAAGCAGGCAGCCAGCCACTTTGATGGCGGGTATGTGTGCAGCGGACTAATCGGCAATGGCGACTCCTTCGTGCTGCGCGATCCCTCAGGTATCCGTCCTGCCTTCTGGTATCAGGATGATGAGGTGATTGTGGCTGCATCAGAACGCCCGGCCATTATGACCGCATTCAATGTGCCTATTGAACTGGTACAGGAAATGCAACGTGGCAGTGCTATTATCGTGAATAATCGCGGTGAATGCAGCAACCCTCAAATCCTGGAGCCACTCGAAAAAACTTCCTGCTCTTTCGAACGTATTTATTTCAGTCGTGGTTCTGATGCCGACATCTATCGCGAGCGGCAGCAGTTAGGCAACAGCCTGGCTCCGACGGTGCTAAAAGCGGTGGATTACGACCTCAAAAACACCATCGTTTCTTTCATCCCCAACACAGCAGAAACAGCATTCTACGGTCTCATCAAAGGCATGGAAACCTGGCTGAATGACGTGAAGTTGGAGCGTCTTAAAACACGACGCGACACAATGACGGATGATGAAGTGTTGCAGCTTATCTCCCGCCGGGTGCGCATTGAAAAGATTGCCATTAAGGATGTGAAGATGCGCACCTTCATCACGGAAGATGCCAGCCGAAAAGAGATGGTACAGCACGTGTATGACATCACCTATGGCACACTCCGCGCCGGCGTTGACTCATTGGTGGTGATTGATGATTCTATCGTCCGCGGAACCACACTGCGCGAAAGCATCATTAAAATGCTGGACCGGCTGGGCCCGAAGAAAATAGTCATCGTCTCTTCCTGCCCCCAAATCCGTTATCCCGACTGCTATGGGATTGACATGAGCCGAATGGGTGACTTTGTGGCCTTTCAGGCGGCTATTGCCTTGCTTCACGAAAGTGGTCAGGACAGCATCATCAAACAGGTGTATTATGATTGCAAACAAGCTTCGGACAGCGGCGGCTTAGACAAAGAAAATTTTGTCAAGCGCATATACGAGCCTTTCAATGCTGAAGAAATCAGCAAAAAGATTACCGAACTACTTCATCCTGGCGATGTGAATGCTGAGGTGGAAATTATCTACCAAAGCCTCGAAGGCCTGCGGGCAGCCTGTCCGGATCATACTGGCGACTGGTATTTCACCGGAAATTATCCTACGCCTGGTGGTGCCCGGGTGGCCAATCGTGCTTTCATGAACTGGATGGAACAGAAGGAAGGACGCGGTTATTGACCTCCTTTCCCCGCGAGGCTAAGCCTGGATGCCGGCTTGTTTTGCATCATATTTCATTCAATAAATGATCTATGCACAGGCTGTGAATAACGCGTTGTTCACGGCTGTAGGCCTGAGCTGCTTTGTAGCTTTGAGACTTGTAATTATCTGTATGAAGCGATTCCTGTTTGCCTTCTTTTGTTGTCTTCTTTTCAGCCCGCTCGTCCGTGCTGACAATGGCGAACGAACCCGCTTTGACTTCGGGCCTAAAATTGGTGTCAACCTGAGCGAGATGTATGGCGATGGCTGGCAAGGCGGCTATAAATCGAACCTGTTGGGTGGGGTCTTTATGAGTATTCATGGTTCACGTTTTGGCGTGCAGGCAGAAGGCCTTTTTTCACAAACGACCTACGTCACGAGCAAGGATTTCAACACCATGTATCACACCTATCTGGAAGCAGGGAAAGACTCTTTGCTGCATGGCAGATTCCGGCTTTCTTACTTCAACATTCCCGTGATGCTTCAGGTTCGGATACTGGGCAGAGCCTGGCTCCAGGCGGGCGTGCAATACAGTGGCATCGTCTCGGTACAGGATATGGATGCCTTCGTCAAGGATGCAGAATCACTTTTTAATACCGGTACTATGTCCGGCGTAGCAGGGCTTTGGATAGACATTACGAAGCATGTGAATGCAGGCGCCCGATATGTGATGGGTTGGAGCGACCTCAACAAGAGCAGTGTGGCCGATAGCTGGAAGCAGCGTAATGTGCAGTTTCACCTCGGCCTTACTTTTTAATCCGACTGTGATTGTTGTCGTTCCTTTTAGGGAATAAGTCTTTGAAGAATTTTTGCCTGGGTTTGCCTTTGGCTTCTCTCCTACGCAGGGCCAGGTCGTAGGCGCCACCTTCCCGAATGGCTGTGTTCATACAGGCCTGAGACATCCCTTTCCATACGAATTGAAAGAAGGAGCGGTAGTTGCCGCGTGGCAGGTCAATATCCGCATAGCGCAAGCTATCGCCCGGCATCGGGTTGGCTTCATAGAGCAGCAGGT
>CAYRJR010000078.1:0-11865 GCA_964424655.1 uncultured Chitinophagaceae bacterium | reverse complement strand
CAAAAAGAAAATATTAGAAGGATGAAGTGTTGACATTGCATTTCATGTACCTTCGCGCCTCGTTTTCCAAGAAGTGTTCTTTTGTTGCGTATTGCTCATCAATTCACAACAGACATCGCTGGTTGGGAGAGTGCCCGTCTCAACAACGGGATCAACATTCGTTAACACCAAAACCATTTTTTATCAATGGCCAAAGAAATCACTGGCTACGTAAAGCTGCAATGCAAGGGTGGACAAGCCAACCCTGCACCGCCAATTGGCCCTGCTCTGGGTTCTAAAGGCGTCAACATTATGGAGTTCTGCAAGCAATTCAATGCTCGTACGCAGGACAAACAAGGGAAGGTGCTTCCCGTAGTACTCACTGTTTACGCGGATAAGTCATTCGACTTCGTCATCAAGACTCCTCCTGCTGCAGTCCAGCTAATGGAAGCTGCCAAACTGAAGAGTGGCTCCAAGGAAAGCAACCGCACCAAGGTCGGTAAAGTGACTTGGGCACAAGTTGAAGAAATCGCCAAAGACAAGATGGCTGATCTCAACTGCTTTGAGCTCGACAGCGCGATGAAAATGGTTGCCGGCACTGCACGCAGCATGGGTATCACCGTTGAAGGCAACGCCCCATTTGCTACCGCCTAAATCATTAGCCAATATGCCTCACGTCAAAAAATTTGATTTGACAATCGGCAGAGCATCATTCACTCTTAAAAACATTGGCTAATTGGCGTAACCGCTGATTGGCTCATCAGAAACAATGGCAATCACTAAAAAAAGAAAAGCCGCAGAGGCTAAGATTGACAATAGCAAGCAGTATTCCCTCGCAGAAGCTTCTGCACTCGTAAAGGAAATTAACTGCACCAAGTTTGACTCTTCCGTGGACGTACACGTACGCCTCGGCATTGACCCGAAGAAGGCCGACCAGGCACTCCGCGGGACTGTCACCCTGCCCCACGGCACCGGTAAAACCAAGCGAGTGCTGGTGCTTTGCACACCGGACAAAGAAGCCGAAGCCAAAGCTGCTGGTGCTGACTTTGTAGGCCTCGATGAATTTGTTAGCAAAATTGAAGGTGGCTGGACGGATGTGGACGTAATCGTTGCCACACCTTCTGTCATGCCCAAGATTGGTCGTCTGGGTAAAATACTCGGCCCGCGCAACCTGATGCCCAACCCTAAGACCGGCACGGTGACTACAGATGTTGCCACTGCGGTTAACGATGTGAAGGGTGGTAAAATCGCCTTTAAGGTGGATAAAACCGGCATCATTCACGCTTCAATCGGTCGTGTGTCTTTCGCCCCTGAAAAAATCGCAGCCAATGCACAGGAGCTTATCAATACCCTCGTGCGCATGAAGCCTGCTACCGCTAAGGGCATCTACCTGAAAGGCATTTCCATGGCTTCTACCATGAGCCCGGGTATCGTTATCGACACAAAATCGGTAAGCAACTAAGCAATCGGTCATGCTGGCGATTTCATCTGAAACCATGCGTTCATGCCGAAACTCCGACAGCACTATCATTCACAATTTAAAAATGGTCTGATTGGCTCCAATGCCGATTAGCAAATTCAAAATAATCATGACTCCTGCTGAAAAATCACAGGCAATAGAAGTCCTCAAGGAGAAATTCGCTCAATACGACAACTTCTATGTCACCAATACTGAGAGCCTCAGTGTGGCTCAGGTCAACGCACTTCGCCGTACCTGCTTTGAAAAAGGCGTAGAAATGAAGGTGGCTAAAAACACCCTCATTCGTAAAGCCCTCGAATCGCTAAATAATGAGAAATACAGCGGCCTGTATGAGTCTCTGAATGGCGTAACAGCACTTATGTTTTCCAACGCGCCCAAGGAGCCCGCTGTCATCATCTCTGACTTCCGTGGTGCTAAGGGTGAACTGCCTACACTTAAAGCCGCCATCATTGGTGAAGACATCTTCACTGGCGATAAGGAACTCAGCAAGCTGAAAGCCATTAAGAGCAAAAATGAACTTATCGGTGAGGTTATCGGCCTGCTGATGAGCCCCATCAGCCGCGTCATCTCTGGCCTGCAACAAAAAGCAGAAAAAGAAACAGCATCCGCAGAATAAGACACTCCGCAGAGCGGGCTTCCAACGCAAAACGGACCCAAAGTGTCTCTTTCGATACATCCATCATCTAACATCAATCTCTAAAATCAAACATTATGGCAGACGTAAAAAATCTCGCAGAACAATTGGTAAACCTCACCGTGAAGGAAGTACAGGAACTGGCTGACTTCATGAAGTCTGAATATGGCATCGAGCCTGCTGCCGTTGCTGTTGCCGGCCCTGCTGCCGGTGGCGCTGCTGCTCCTGCTGCTGAAGAAAAGACTTCTTTCGACGTCATCCTGAAGAGCGCCGGTGCTTCTAAGCTGGGTGTTGTGAAGGTGGTCAAAGACCTCACCGGCCTAGGCCTGAAGGAAGCTAAGGAACTCGTTGATGGCGCTCCCAAGCCCCTGAAGAACGGTGTTTCTAAGGCTGAAGCTGAAGACCTCAAGGCTAAGCTCACTGAAGCTGGCGCCGAAGTCGAAATCGCTTAATCCAACCTGAATATTCCTAAAAAAGGCTGCACCGTTTGTGCAGCCTTTTTTATATGCATGAAATTTTTTGAAGTCTGCTTGGGTGCTTCGATGCTGCTTTCGTTGCGTCGCACACTGAGGGGCCAGGATGACTATTCAGCTTTTCATTCGGAATCTGTCGAATAGAAAAATCATCTTACGACTCAAGCTGAGTAGCGAAATATCGCTGAAGTGTGCGACGCAACGGATGCTCAATCGGGCTGCAAAAGCTGGCTAAAAAAGTCTTTATTATCTGAGAAAAGCAGCAGGTTGGGAAACTGCAGTGAGCAGACAACGTATCTCAGGACAGCTTTGCGGATGGCCGTCCAAAATATTGTTTGGTATGCTGTAGCCCATTCAACGCCACTTTCCCACAAGGCATAATCAGAACATCGCCCCCCGCCACCCTATAAAATCTCAAGGATGCAGGGGGCTTTAATTAGTGTGACGGATAACCTATTTCAACAAGGTGATCTGACGCACAAAACTGCCTTCACTACTGGTGATATGGAGCATATACAGACCTTCTGGAAGGTCGGCGGTGCTAAGCTGTAACAGATGTTGCCCCCGCCCGGAAGCTAATTTCTGAAACAGTACCCTGCCGCTCATGTCATACAATTCGAGCCTGATTAAGGATGCATTTTCCAGACTAACCCATAGTAAATCATGTGCCGGATTTGGGGCTACCACAGGCATATTTTTCTTCACTTCACCCACGGCAGTATTGGTGCCCACATACACATTGTCAATGTTGATAGCGCCTCCCAGGCCAGAGATATAGTTGAACTTGAAAATGACCGGCGAGCCAGATGTCTTCCAGGCATTCAAATCAATCGTCTCGTGGCGCCAGTTGCTGTCGGCAGGCACGGGAAAGAGGCTATTTAGATTGAGCGGATTGATGACAGGGTTGGCGAAGGTGGCCAGCTCGGCACCTCCTTTTCGATATATGCTGCTAAAATGGCTGCCGCAATCTGTTGAAGCCAGCACTTCCAAAGTATCTGCGAAATCCACGTCGGCAGTGAAGTAAGGTGGCGTATAGCGGTCGTAGGTAAAAGACACATCGAAACTCAACAGGGGTGCATTCATAGCAGCCACATTCACAGGCGGTGTGACCAGAGCATCTGCCCGGCTGAGGTTGTCGAAAATGAGAATGGTATTGAATGCAGTTGCCGAATTGGAACCCGTCAAGGCAATCGAATTATCCTGCTCCCAGGCCGTGTAGAAATCGCCGGATTGTAGCAGCGTCCAGCCCGGAGGAGGGAACTCACTTCCTTCAAAACCTTCATTGAGGCTGCTGAGCGGAGCCGCAGGCAGATAGAAGCTTCCTGTTAGGGAATTATTACCCAACACTGTGTCGGCGAGATTGCCGTTCAGGCTGTCAATTTGCACGGAAATGATATTGTCGGCTGGTGCGGCATTCATCACATTCAAGGGCAGGATTGCATGTTGGAAAGGAGCCAGGGTGCCCGTCCAGCTTCGGTGTTGCGTTGAGCTACCCAGGGTGTATTGGTAGCGTATCTGATGCAAGGTGTCCCTGCCGTTGTTGCGAATGAGCAGGCTGGGCGAAGCATTGCTGGTATTGCATACCCAGGGCGCTGCATAGACCTGCACCGCTTCTGCATCAGCTCCCGCATGAGCGGGAAAACTAAAGAAGGGGAACGCAGATTGGATAAGCGGCAATGTAGGCACCTGATGTCCCATACCGGCAACTAATGTGAAACGTACCGGGCCATCATGCAGCACCAATTGTTCGTATGTAGAATCCAGTGGGCTTTGGTAAGTGACATCCTGGTCGCCGAGGGTGATGAATATGGGTATTTGCGGGGCGTTCGCATAGTTGAAAGCATATGACTGGGCATGGCCATTCACGGCTTCTTTCACACCCTGAACGGCAGGTGTATTCAGCAGAAGGCCTTTGAAATCTCCCGGATGATCCAGGCCATAACGCAAGGCTGCCCGCCCGCCCAATGAGAAGCCTTGCAGCACCACATTCTGTGAGTCAATTCGGTATTGCGACATAGCAAAGGCAATGCTTTGCGGGATGATTGCTTCTCCGCCAGTAGGCTGATAAAAATCTGCATTCCGGTTTGCAGCCTCGGGAAAAACAAAGATGGTATTGCCAAGCCCTGTGCCCCAGCCCATAGTAACCATGAGTGCATTACGGTAATTGGTGCAGGTGTCACCGAGGCCATGCAAGCCGACAATCAGACGATATTTTATAGCAGGATTGTAGCTCGGTGGCACATAAACGGAAAGTGCCCTATTGCTACCCATAAAGCTGATAGTGGTGTCGTAGCTGCCTGTTCTCTGTGCGAACAATGCAGAACTCGAAAAGCTCAATAGAAGGCAAAGCACCGCCCACAACATTCGTTGCTTCTTCATGATGAATATTTATAAAAAAAACGAAGGCGCAAAAGTATGCGAAGAGAAGTATGGCCTTGGCAGACAAGCGGTTTTTAAGGCAAGAAGCCAATGCTACTCAGTTTGCTGACTGTGGCTCCCAAGCAATCAGTAACATGAGCATATTTTGAAAGAATACAGCTATCCCAGGGCCTCCTCATTCTGAATGCTACTGCTGATTATTTCCCTGGTTCAGCCTTTCAGAAACTTACCTTTGCGGCCCTTTAATGGTTTCGATTTCATGATTAAAAATTTTGCGCTGCGCCGCTTCATTGTTTTCTACCGGTTGCACATTGCTGCTGTGTTGGTCGTGCTGGGCTTGCTCATTGGTTTTAAAGTGCAGTTTGGCTGGTGGATGGCCTGGATTCCTTTTCTCATAGCTGTCCTGATGATAGTGGCGCATTTTATGGTAGGCCCGATGACTTTGCTGCAAGCCTATATTGAGCGCGGAGATATGGAAGGCGCCCAGGGGCTGCTCAAGCGGGTGAAAAACCCCAAGTGGCTCTACAAGCCGCTCCGCTCCACTTACTTCATGATGCGTGGCCAGCTCTCTGCCGCTACCACTGAAGATTTGGATGCTGCGGAAGCAGATTTTAAGAAAAGCCTGGCCGCAGGGATGACTGAAAAAGGCGCTGAAGGCACTGCCCACCTACAACTGGGTAGCATAGCTGCCAAGAAGGGTAATTGGAAAGAAGCGTATGAGCACCTGCGTCAGGCGGTGAAGCTGGGCCTGCCAGACAAAGACAGCGAGGCAATGGCATACCTCCAACTTTCAAACATCGCACTCAATCGCCGGGATTTTCGCGGAGCAAAGATGTATTTCACCCGCGCCAAAAGTGCCAAGGCAACGAATAAGCAAGTGCAGGAACAGATTCAGGAAATGACGAAATACATGGCCCGCATTCCGGGTTAAGTTCAGCGCGGCTTCCGCCCCC
Organism: uncultured Chitinophagaceae bacterium; assembly: GCA_964424655.1. Taxonomy (GTDB): domain Bacteria; phylum Bacteroidota; class Bacteroidia; order Chitinophagales; family Chitinophagaceae; genus UBA1952. The sequence continues at coordinate 5,967 of CAYRJR010000078.1, read as the reverse complement.
AGATGGCGAAATATAAAATAAACAGATAGCAGGGCAGTAGTATCACATAGGCTGTCTGCGATTGCGGATGTGTCAGGCTGCCTATCGCTTCTGCAAGCTTTCCATACAGCGGTGGCAACACTGCCCCTCCTGCAATGCCCATGATGAGCAGCGCGGCTCCTGTCTTTGTGAATCGCCCCAGACCTTTTAGCGCAAGTGGGAAGATAGCCGGCCACATTACGGAATTAGAAAAACCTAAGGCAGCAAAAGCAATCACCGCTGCCGTACCATGCAGGCTCAGAGTAAGTAAGACCAGCACCAGGCTTAGCAAGGTGAAATACAGCAGAGCCTTTTGCTGGCTGATAAAACGGGGAATGGCAACGATGCCCACGATATAGCCAGCCAGTAATCCATAGCCGGTATAAGAAGCAAAATGCTTGGCCTGATCCAGAGGATAACCGAGATACTGACCGAAACTTGCAAACGTATCATAGCTGATTACCTCAGCGCCAACATACACGAATATGGCTACAGCCCCCAGTACCAGATGCGGGAATTGCAGGATGTTTTTCTTGTGTGCTGAAAGAGAGGTATCGTCTTCCTCTTCGCGCTCGTTGATCTCCGGTAGATTGGTGAAAAGCAGGGCTATGCCCAACAAAGCCAATACGGCAGCAATGATGCCATAAGGCATTACTACGCGTTGTGCCAATTGCACCAGCTCTACTTCTTTATCAGCCGGCGCCAGGGTAGCCAAACGTGTGATGAGCGCATCGGCATTGCTCAGCACAATACTGCCAAAAGCATACACGGCAATGATACCGGCCAGCTTATTGCAAATGCCCATGATAGAAATGCGCTGTGCAGCACTTTCATAGGGCCCCAACTCAGCAACATAAGGATTGGCTGCCGTCTGTAGCAATGCCAATCCAGTGCCGATAATAAACAAACCAGTGAGAAAAACGGGATAGCTGCGATGCTGTGCTGCCGGGATAAACAACAAGGCACCCAGGGCCATGATGAATAAACCCAGGCTCATGCCGCGCTTATATCCGGTCTTATTCAGGATATACGATGAAGGCAGAGCCATCACGAAGTAGGCGGCAAAGAAGGCCGTAGCCACTAAGTAGCTTTCTGCCTGGCTGAGCTGACAGGAAATCTTGAAATAAGGAATGAGCTGGCTGTTGCTCCAGGTGATGAATCCGAAAATGAAAAAGAGACAACCAATCAGGAATAACGCCAGGCCGTAGCCTCGCTTTGCGGAACTTTGTGGCATAACGTGAAGGCGCAAACATACTCGCTCCTGCGCTCAAAGAACAACACATGAATAGTCTGGCACTTGGCATTGATATTGGCGGCACAAATACGGCTTTCGGACTCGTCAATCGCAGGGGTGAAATCTTAAAAAGAGGCAGTATTTCGACCCGGGGCTTTGCTACGGCACAAGACTTTGTGCAAGCCTTACTAGCGGAGTTGTCGCCCTTGATAGAAGCTTACGGAAAAGAAAACCTACTTGGCATTGGAGTCGGTGCACCGAATGGAAATTTCTATACCGGAGAAATCGTCAGTGCCGCCAACCTGGAATGGAAAGGGCGCATTCCACTGGCGAAAATGATGCAGGAAATATTGGGACTGAACACGCGCATTACCAATGATGCCAATGCTGCCACTATTGGTGAGATGATGTATGGAGCCGCTAAGGGAATGAAGGATTTCATCATGGTGACTCTGGGTACCGGCGTCGGGAGTGGATTTGTAGCCAATGGGCAACTCATCTATGGTCACGATGGTTTTGCGGGAGAGCTGGGGCATGTTCGGGCTGTACCGGGAGGCCGACCATGTGGCTGTGGTCGCCAGGGTTGCCTCGAAACGTATGCCTCCGCCAATGGGTTGCTGCGTACTGCTCAGGAATGGCTTGGTGAGCGAAACACGCCATCTATGCTTCGCCATGAAGAAGCATTATCTGCAGCCAGCATTACACAGGCAGCCACAGCGGGTGATTCGCTTGCGAAGGAACTATTTGAGTTTACCGGTAAAATCCTGGGCGAATGCCTGGCTGATGCCGTAGCCATTACTTCCCCGGAAGCCATCATCCTGTTTGGCGGTTTGAGCCTTGCAGGACCTATGATTTTTGAACCAACTCAAAGACACATGGAAGCTTCCATGCTGCACATCTATCGCGGACATGTCAGGCTACTGCCTTCTGCGCTGCCAGATGCTGATGCCGCAATACTGGGGGCCAGCGCTTTGGTCTGGTAACCTCTTCCTGAAAATTTCTCAGCCGTATTTGGGAGCCTTAATTCAAGCGAAAACTGGCATTGTCTTTACAACAACTCCTTCAACTTGGCAATAACCCTGTCGGCTTCTTCCTTCGTATTCTGGCGCGAGAAAGAAAATCGAATCGGCACGAGGCTTTCTGACTGTCCGTTGTACAAAGTCTTGATGACGTGGCTCACCGATGAAGCCCCGCTGCTACAGGCGCTACCGCCACTCACGCAGATACCCGCCATATCCAGATTCATCAGCAACATGTCCGTCTTATCGCTCTTAGGGAAGGCCACATTCAGCACGGTGTAGAGTGAGGAGCCAAGCGTATCACCATTGCAGATAGCCTGGGGAAATTCTTCGCAGATGCGCTTGCACATGTAGGCCTTCAAGGCGCCCACTTCCTGACTATCCGCTTCGTAGTGGGCGGATGCCAGTTCCAATGCCTTGGCAAAGCCCACGATGCCATACAGGTTCTCAGTGCCAGCCCGCATGTTGCGCTCCTGTGAACCGCCCGCCAGCAGCGGATGGATGTGCACGTTTTCGTTCACAAACAGAACCCCCACACCTTTCGGACCATGAAACTTATGACCGGCTGAACTGGCAAAATGCACCGGGAAGGAATGCAAATCCACTGGATAGTGCCCAATCGTTTGCACCATGTCGCAGTGGAAAATAGCCCCGTACTTCTCGCAAAGCTCACCAACCTTTTTCACCGGCAACAGGTTGCCCAGTTCGTTGTTGGCGTGCATTAGCGTCACCAGCGTCTTGCCTGAATTGCCAGCCAGCAATGCTTCGAGGCTGTCCAAATCCACATGGCCTTTTTCTTTCAGCTTCACATAGGAAAGCTGTGCCAGGCCCGCCTTCGCCAAACTTTCGGTAGCATGAAGGGTGGCATGGTGTTCAATTGGAGAGGTGATGATATGGGTGCAACCCAGGTCGCGGACGGCTGCGATAATGGATGTATTACTGCTTTCGGTACCTCCGGAAGTAAAGAAGATTTCAGCGGGCTTGCAGTGCAGGATTTTAGCAACGCTTTTTCGAGCAGACTCAATTGCCATTTTGGTTTCCCGCCCGTAGGAATAGATGGAAGAAGGGTTCCCGAACTTCTCAGTGAGGTAAGGCATCATTGCTGCCAGCACTTCCGGGTCGAGAGCAGTCGTGGCAGCATTATCGAAGTAAATACGTTGCATGAAAAAAAATATAGAGGCGCAAAATTACTGGTTCAGTTTCTAAGGCTTTTCAAATACTGAATGAAACTGCGACAGGCAGCAGCATGTGCTCAGCTCAAAGAATATTACTCATTAAGCATCCAAAAAATTGAACAAGAAATTCCAATCAGGGAGCCAGCCTTTCGCGCTCCCAGGCATCGTTAAAACCTGAACGGCGGAAACGAATACGGTCGTGGAGTCTGCTACTCCGGCCCTGCCAGAATTCAATACTCAGCGGTAAGACCCGATACCCCCCCCAGAAGGGCGGACGTGGCACCGATTCACCTGGATATTGCGCATCGAAATGCGCCGCTCTTTCATCTAAGATTTTGCGATCGGCAATGACGCTGCTTTGTGGTGATGCCCAGGCACCAATCCTACTACCGCGGGGACGCGATTGGTAATAGGTGTCGTTTTCTGCATCGCTAAGCATTTCGACTATGCCTTCGACGCGTACCTGCCGCTCTAATTCTTTCCAAAAGAAAAGCAAGGCTACGCGGGCATGATGCTCCATGTCATGCCCTTTGGCGCTTTCATAATTCGTAAAAAACATAAAGCCCCGGTCATCGAGGCCTTTGAGCAAAACGGTTCGGGCATGGGGCTGAAGCTCACTATCCACCGTGGCGAGGGTCATTGCATTCAGCTCATCCAACTGAGCATGCTCCACCTCACCCAGCCATTTCCGGAAAAAAGAGAAGGGATCATTACCCACTGCCTGCTCATCGAGCGAAGCGAGGCAATAATCCCTTCTGATACCGGCCAATGTAATGTCCGTATCGGCCACTGCTATTTGTTTGTCGTCAGCACGTATTTGATGAACACATACACCAATTCGATGAACATCAGGAACAGAAAGGTGTAGGTGAGGATGGGTCCAACAACTTTTTCTCCGGTATCGAAAACGGGACCTAAGAGGAGTGGCGTGGTCATGATTGAGTACGATTATTTAGAATTGAGGTGCAAGATACGGGATGCGTGGATGCGGTATAGGCAAAGGCTTTACACACCCATGCCTGGCAACCAGGGCCTGCCAATACCAAGCTGGCGGAAAGGCCAGGGAATGGTCACCAGCATGATGATTAAAGCAATGAGGCAACACCAGAACAGCCTGCTGAATTTGGCTTTGGAAGTGCGATTGCCTTTGGTGCCTTTATAGCCTACATGCACCAGGATGATGGCAATAATCATGCCTGTGATATGCTCAATGGTCCAGAAGCGGGACACATCGTCTTTCATGATGCCCCCCATGTTTCCACTGGAGAAGGCTTTGAAGTAGCCGCGCATGAAATAAAGGGCCAGACCCAGCAACAACTGTATGTCCACCGAGATTTGGAAGAATAGCGCAATCCGCTTGTCAGCAGGGCCAAATTCACGTTTGCCTCCCAGTCCACTGAAGCTTTTCAGCAAGGTCAATATCCCGAAGAGCAGCACCACCCAGCGCATGATATTGTGCAGGCTACCCAGTAATGAATTTTCCATAGTCTGTGTCTTTTATTGCGTCAGCAAAGTTGCTTGACGGGCCGAAGATAATTGGCTTGTTGCTCAAAACATGGCATTGTGAATGAGCACTTGGCGATAGCGTTGCACAAATGCTTTCAAGTGTGTCAGGGATGAATCTTCTGCTGCTTCACTGGTCAGTAAAAGTGGATGCTGGCACAGGCTGTCCGCGGGATATTGGTAATAGCCCTGCGGCTTCATAGCACGGGTTTGCAGCAGTCGGCCATGTTCCAGCCATTGATAGGCACCATTGTTTTGCGTGATGATAAATCGCCTGCTGTCACCACCAAATATGCTGTTGCCAAAAGCAAAGAATGGCTGACGGTAGCCGAGATATTCCAGCACAGAAGGCAGGATATCTATCTGCTGAACGGGCTGATTGAAATAGCCTTTCAGGCTGGTGTCAGAAGGGCAGAAAAACAAGATGGGAATTGCGAAACGCCCCAGGCCCTGGGCATAAAAGCCACCACCATTTTGTGGGGAGCAATGATCTGCGGTAATCACAAACAGGGTGCTATCATACCAGACTTCTGTTGCCGCTTTTTCAAAAAAACGACGTAAGGCCAGGTCGCTGTAGGCGATGCATTGCTGCACAGGCAAAGGCCCTTCAGGGAGCGTGCTTTTATACTGCTGTGGTAAGCCATAAGGCGGGTGTGCAGAAAGCGTAAAGACCGAAGCAAGGAAAGGTTGTTTGATCTGAGATAGACTGCGGGCAAAATATTGCAGGAATGGCTCATCGCGGATGCCCCAGGCACCATCATAATCGCGTTCATCGCCATATTCATTCCTTCCGAAATAATGCCCGAAGCCCGCTGCAGATGCGAAGACATCAAAAGACATGGTGCCATTGGTGCCACCATGAAAAAAGGCACTGGCATAGCCCGATTCCTGCAACAATCCGGGCAGCGCACTGAGGCGATTCGCACCATAGTTTGAAGTTGTGAAAGCCTCATCCATCAATGTGGGGATGCCGGCAAGAATAGCAGGAATGCCTTCAATTGACCTTTTGCCGTTAGCA
>CAYRJR010000077.1:5514-11964 GCA_964424655.1 uncultured Chitinophagaceae bacterium | reverse complement strand
TCAATCTCAATGAATCTGTCTTCGTCCAGGAGCTGGGCAACTAAAAATTTCTTTTGCATGGAGGTTTTTTTGATTATTGGTTTTCGGATGGCTGCCCCCAGTAGAGGGCCGCTTTGGCTTCGTCGATGGTGATGGCCCCGCCCGAGCAGCGCCCGCTGATGAAGGCCGTGAGGCCCTTCACCTGGATGATGATGCCGGCCATCTTGCGGGCCCGTTTGGCAACGGCCGTGTATGGCTGCCCCTTTTCTTCGTGTGCTATGAGCACAAATAGCTTATCCGGGTGGGCGAGCATGAGCGCCTTGAAGGCCTGGGCGGGCAGCTCGTCGGCGTAGATGGTGAGGTTGTCAAGGAAGATGACGCGGGGCGCCTTACGTCCGCGCAGCTTTTCGTCGAGCTCGCTGATGGGTGTGTATTCCAGGAAGTGGAGCGCCTTTATATGCGGAGGCAGCCCGGCCCTGCGGCAGGCATCCACGAAGGCTTTGGAAGTGCCCTCTTCGGCACTCACATAAAGTGCCCGCTCCCACTGGCTGAGGTATTCGGCCAGTTTGAGTGCGAACCAGGTCTTGCCGTTCTTTTCCGGCCCGTAGATGAGCCAGATGCCCGACCGCTCAGGCTCGCCCATAGCCTGCTGCCACAGTCCCGCCATGGGGAAGGTGATAAACTGCTTTTCGTATAGATTGCGGGGAGTCATGGCGCGGGGCATGGGGCGGGTGGTGGTTTGCTCTTAGATTGCTGACGAAGCGTCTGTTGCAGTTGCGATGGCGGCGCTGGCAATAGCGCTTATGGCCGGTGAAGGGTTGGTCTCCATTATTGCCTGCAGCGCTTCCAGCAACTCAGGGGCCGCAGCAATGAGCGCGGCATTGGCCGCCGACTCCTCATCCACGACTATCACGTCGGCTAAGTTTTCCCACTCTTTTGCGCTGATAAGACGGTGATGCGAGCTGCAGTAGTGCGCCTGGCCATTGGCCGCGCAGATGGCCCAGGGGCCGGGGGTGTGTTTTGGGGTGGGCATGATTTGATTTTTTATGCTGAGTGAAGGATAGCGAGTGATTCGGCGCGGCGCAGGCCGGATATGCGGCCTGAGTCGTTGGTGATGCATCGCTTGACGATGGTGGGGATGGCGCTTTTGTCCTTGATGTTGACGGATAGCACATCGGTGATGAGCTTCTTGTAGAATCTCATTTTTTCCGTGCGCTCTGGGGGCACGATGCTGCCGTAGCGCTCATTAAATCGGCTGAATAGCTCCGCGAAACCGGCCTTCTTGCCGCTGATGCCTCTTTCGATTTTCGCGCGTAGGCCATCGGCTCCAAGCAGATACCATCCGCAGGCACCTTCCGTGGCATTCCAGAATTCCATCACCTCCATGAGGGCGTCGTAATCCGGGGCACCTGCCTCGTCTATGATGACGATGGGGTTGGGCAGGATGCGCAGCACATACTTGAGGTTAGCCTTTACGTCCACATAGCGGCCCTTGTCATCGGCGCCCACAGTGCGGGCGATGAGGCGCACAAACTGCTGCTTCGTTTTCGCCTGGGTGCCGTCCACATAGAAGCAATTTTTAAGCGAGCGGGCGAGGTAGCGGGCGGCGTAGCTCTTGCCGATGCCGCAGTCGTCCACGAACATGAGGCTCTTGCCGTGTGCCTGGCAGAATGTGACATCCTCTTCAATCATCGTGAAGACGTCTGTACGTGCCATCTTCCATTTTCGCTCGGTGAGGGCCACGTCGAGCAGGCGGCCCAGATTGAGCCACTGCGCCTCGCGGAGCAGACCGGCGAGGTCCTTACCATTTTTGATTTGGGAAAAGACAGAGCCGTTGATGCCGTACTGCGTGGCAAACTGCTGGTCGGTGCCGTCGAAGTTGGGCCGCTGGGACAGCAGCGCGGCGGCGACCTTTTGTTTAAAATCGGGGGTTAGAGAAATCATTAGTTTTGCTTTTCTGGTTAGTAATAGCTCCCGTTGGCGCGGGGGCTTTTTTTGTATTAGAATCGGTCTATTTGGGTGCGGGCGAAGCCGCCTGGCTGGTTAGGGATAAGCTCCATGTCGTCACCCTCCGGCACATCGAGTACCTCCGGCTCTTCCTCCCGCTCTGCGGGCTGGAATCGGTTGAGGCCCGGAATCTGGAAGCGGCGGTTGACGGTGAAGTCGCGGTTGTCTATCACCAGCACCTGCTCAATGCTGCTCTGCCTCCGGTGCATGAAGGCCTCTACGGTGCTCACATACTTGGCCATCTCGGTATATAGGCGCCTGTCTTCGTCGGTCTTTTCGATATCCGCCCGCTGAGGCATAGGCTGTGCGGCCAGCTCGCAGATGCAGCGGTCGCCCAGGAAGATTACGGCCTTGAGCACGCCGCCGTCGTTGCGGTCAAGCCAGTAGGCTGTCACGTCGCGGCCCTCGCATTGCTTCATCACGTTGATGAGCGCCTCGCCGGTGTGCATCTGGCCGTTGTCGCCGAGCAGCCATTTGCGGCCCTGGAGCGTTACCATCCCCGCTTTTACTGAGGTCTGCGTGACAAAGCCGAGGTGCGGCAGCAGCGCTTTCCAATTGGTGGGCTTGAGGGCAGGGTGCTGCGTATCGATGAAGTAGTCCCAGCGACTCTTGCCGGGGTGCTCTGGGTGCTCGCTATTGTTCCAGTCCTCAATGTCTTTCAGGCAGCCTTCGATGATTTGCTTGTAGGGCAGGATGATGTCGCGCTTAGCCTGCTCCGGCCCGGCCTGGTTGGCCTCACTTTGCGCGAAGGGGCGCGCCATCCAGCCGTAGCGTCCCTTTTCTCCCTGCTCATTGTATCGCATGTAGCCGATGAAGCGCTCCACCATCTTGGCGCGGGCATTGTTGGGTATCATGCGCACTTTATCCGCCAGTACTCCATCCCTCAGAAAGGTGCCGGCGAATGGGCTGTTACCGTTCACCTCACATTCTATCTCGGCAGGCAGGCAAAGGCCCCACTCGGTGTAGTTGCGCACCATCTGCCGGTAGGCCTCCAGCATGATGCCTTTTTTCTCCGTGCCATGCACTACGAAGGTCCACGCGCCGCTGGCGCCGTCCACGCCGAGGTAAAGCACCGGGCGTTTTCCCTTTTCGTACCAGAAAGGGGGCTCGCGGTCGTCCACCGAAATGAGCGAGCCGCCATAGACGGGCTTTTGAAAAGCGAAGTGCGGCAGGAATTTTCCGCGCAGGGTTTGTGAGTTGCCGGAGCGATGGGCGTAGGTGCCGATGCGGTTCTCCCATTCACCGAGATAATTGATTACCGTGCTATCGCTGATTTTGGGAAGGGCTTTTGGGTCGTAGCTCTCGGCGGTCTCGGGATTGATGACTTCAATGTATCCGGCGAGGAAGGCTTCATACTGGCGGTGCACTTCCGTTCGGGATGGCTTCCGGTCGTGGCCGGCGAATAGGTCGTTGAGGAACTTCACCAGCTCGTCGGTCACCACCCGGGCGTTGCTGTTGCCGAGCTTGCCGCTGATGAGTGCTGTGTAGTCCCATCCGGTCGGATTTGCAAAGGCTTTTAAAGCTTTTTTGAACTTATCTACTGACCTCGGTAGGGTATGCGATACGCCGTGCCTGGCCAGCAGGGTCACATTGAAGCTGGCGGCATCGGCACATACCGATTTCATGAGGCCCTTCATGTTGCCGCCCTTAGATCGGCGCTCATTCTCTCGGGCCCGCATCAGCCCGGCACAGGCCCGGAGGACTGAGGCGTTGACTACGTATTCTTCCTGATGCTTGCTCTTCAGGTAGGAGCCATCCTCAAGGGTGTAGTCGGCGTAAAATCGAACGGCCTCGGCGTCCCACTGGTAATACAGCTCCATGATATGGCCGGGGCGGCGTGGGTCGCCGATGGCCTGCTGAATGTCTTTGTGCAGACTGTCAAATGAGACGAGCAGTTCATGCCCGCCGCCGCCCTTACGCAGTCTTTTGGGGCCGAATGGCTTATCGGCGTGGCGCTGAATTGCTTTTTTGAGCGATTCATAAGACGGATAGTGTTTGGGCACTAATTCATCTTCTGTTACCGCAATGATTCCGTTCCAGTCGTGAGGCATATTTTTGAGGATGATATTTGAAGGCTCTATTGTGATTTCTTATGCTGGCAATACTGAGCGGCGGATGGAGCAGCGCCGATGGGCCGAGGCGAGGCTTATTGCGGCAGCAACGCTGTTGGAAATGGACGCGCCCCAAGCGCTTCACGTATCTTTCTCCGCTGCTCAATTACCCACGGATGAGCCGCATTTATCAAGGGTAGCTTACAGGTTTCAACACCGCCTTGACCATCCGGTGAGGGAACAGTCACTTCGTGATATTTTTCAAGGAATATCTGCGTATCTAATGGCGCAGTCCGTGCTGCTGGATTGCTGTTTTGTGACACCTCCATATCAGTTTGACGTTTTAGTGGATTGAGGGATGCTTGTTGCCTGTATCAGCTCCTTGAGCTTCTTGCGATAGTTCGCGACAGATGTCTCCGCCAGCGGGCCTTTTCGCTCGCCGCGGATGGCTTGATTCACGTAACGTGTCGTGACGCCGGCTAAACGCGCGGCGTAGTCTCGCGCAAGCGTCTCGCAGTTGGCTATTTGCTTTTCCATACTTTTATCGGTTATGCAGGTTGTTCCCGTATTGAGAACGCAAATTGAACAATTGTGTTCAATCAACCAAATTTTTTGAAACATTTTTTTCAATGAAAGTTTCCATCCAAAAACTGTTAGAGCAGACTCGCAGGGGGCACGGTCTAAATAAGTCTGAAATGGCGCGCCGGTTGGGCGTTGCAAGTCAGTTGTATGGCAGATATGAAAGGGGAGAAATAACGCCTAAATGGGATTTTCTGCGAAAGTTTGAAGCAGAATTTGACCTGAACATTGAGCCAGTCAATGAACAGAAAGTTTCAAAAACAGGCACCCCATTAATTAGCTTGGAAGTAGCCGCCGGTTTTGGCAATGAAGTCTTCGCAATTCGAGAGGAAGACGTCCAGGCCCGCTATGTAGTACCGGACTTCTCGGACATTGATTTTATGATTCGCGTCAAGGGCAGTAGCATGTACCCGAAATATAGCAGTGGCGACATTGTAGCCTGCCGCATCATTCGCGAAAGCAAGTTTATCCAGTGGAATAAGGTATATGTAATCGCCACCACGGAGCAGGGCATATTGTGCAAGCGGCTGAAGCAGTCCAAAGAGCCGGATTGCCTGCTGGCGGTGAGCGATAACAAGGAGTACGAGCCTTTCGACTTGCCTAAAAATGAGATAACCGGTTTAGCGCTTGTTGTTGGAGTGATTAGGCTTGAGTAGAAACGAAAAGTGCAGGTAAGCAGGCGGCGCTACGCGCTTTTGATTTTAGCACATATTGTTAAATACGCCTTAACGTCTTATTTGGCGCGGGTTTCAGTGGCTTTGCTCACAGTATGGCCTTTGTCCCTATGGGGGGTCGAATCTGCACGGCTCAACGTAAGTTTCGTAGCAAATCGGCCCCTAAGGGGTGCTGAATGCGTCTTAAAAAACACGCTCATGTCCCCCCAGATGTCCCCCCAGGTGTCCCCCCAGCTCAATTTTTGCCTAAAAACCGGGCATCTCGTCAGCAGAAAAAGCCACCGGTTTAAGGGCATTAAAATTGAACAAATGGGGCCGGTCAGGAAATTCATGAAAAGGCCTGTAAAATACTGCTGTGGCCGTTTCCGGGGTATTTATTCAAGCTGGTAAAGGGTCGTTTTCGGGCATAATTAAAGCCCGCCGCAGAGGCCAGGCTCAATTTTCAAGCGGAATCGGGTTTCCTTCAAGCAACCGCGCCATTCGTTTTGTTTGAGGTTCCCGGCAAATTTTGCTCTAAAGCCGCTACAGGCGCGGTTTTTCGGGCTTTTTTATATTTATTCTGGTTGCTCCTTTCGTTTTCATGCCCATACTTCCCTGTTTTGAGGGATGATTTTTTTATCAGCAATATCCCACTGACCAGACTTCCGTTGCGTCGCACGTTTCAGCAGGATTTCGCTGACTGGCTTTGCCCGGAAGAAGCGAAGCCATGCATCCTAAAATAGCCGTCTATTCACGACTGAGAAAGCAGGGTACGATGCAGCTTCAACAGATGCTAAGTAAAAAGCTTCAAAGAAGCACTGGCCCCTAAATGTGCGACGCAACGGATGTTGCATCAGCGCGCAAAAGCTGACTCAAAAAAACTCGTCAAACACCTGAAACTTTTGGGAGCAAAACCTCCTCCTACAGGGTAGCCTCAAGATAATTTAAATCTGAAAAACATAAAAAGGAAACCCCCGATGCCTTATGAACATCAGGGGTCTCCGGAGAAAGTGCCCAGAACAGGAATCGAACCTGCACTCCGTTGCCGAAACAAGATTTTGAGTCTAGCGCGTCTACCAGTTCCGCCATCTGGGCTTTGGGTTGAATCCCGACGTAAAATGGCTCTTGTGCAAGCACTTTAGCCTTCCTGCACGCCGGGATTCAACGGCGCAAATCTATGC